>DATMJI010000083.1:0-25310 GCA_035553895.1 Acidimicrobiales bacterium
GGACCGGTGCTGGTTCCCGCCGAGGGCTCCGACCAGCTGGTGCAGGTGGACCTGCCGGATGGGGAGGTCGCCTCGGTCACCCCGGTGGGTCGCAATCCCCACGACGCCGTGGCCGTCGGCAGCCGCAGCTTCACCGCCGACGAGTTCGCCGAGCAGGTGTCGGTGATCGAGGGCGGCGAGGTGGTCGAAGTGGTGCCGGCGCCCCTCCAGCCCGGGGGCATCAACGCCGCCGCCGGGAAGGTGGCGGTGGTGGGCGTGCGGGCCCGCCAGACCAAGGTCTTCGACGCCGAGACCCTGGAGGAGGTGGCCACCGTCCCCACGGGCGAGGGCCCCACCCACATCGAGGGGGCCGGCGACCGCCTCTACGTGGCCGACACCAACGGGGACGCGGTGCTGGTCCTGTCCGTCTCCGCCGACTCGGTGGAGGAGGTGGCGCGCCTCGACCTTCCCGGTGCCCCCTACAGCATGGCCGTCGACGCCCAGCGCCAGCGCCTGTGGGTGACTCTCACCGAGCGCAACGAGGTCGTGGCCCTGGACATCTCGGGCCCGGAGCCGGAGGTGGTGACGACCCTGCCGGCCGCCCGCCAGCCCAACGGCGTCGCCGTCGACGGGGCATCGGGCACCGTCTACGTGACGGGCACGGCCGACGGCGTGCTCCAGATCATCCCGGCCGACCTCACCGGCTGAGCGGGCGAGAGACCCGGCGGGGCGGGCGTTGCCAGCCCGGGCGGTGGGTACGTGTCCGGGGCCGGCGGCATCCGCCGGCTTCGCCGAGATGGCAGGAGGCGGTCGATGACGGGATGGGTCGGGGACATCGAGGAGGCGACGCTGGCCAACACGACGTTCCGCACGGCGCTGTTCACCGGGGCCAACCTCCAGCTCACGGTGATGCGCATCGCCGCTGGTGAGGAGATCGGCCTGGAGATGCACGGAGACCGCGACCAGTTCATCCGGGTGGAGGCGGGGACGGCCCGGGTCACCTTCGGGCCCTCGGAGCACGAGGTGGCGGCGACCCATGAGGTGGGGCCGGACTGGGCCGTGATCATCCCCGCCGGCACCTGGCACAACGTGGTCAACACCGGTGGTGGCGATCTCCAGCTGTACTCGCTCTACGCCCCGCCCGAGCACCCCGAAGCCACGGTGCATCCGACCAAGGCGGATGCCGACGCCGCCGAGGCCGCCCACCACGGGTGACGGGCCATCAGGCGGTGGCATCGCCGAGCTCGCTGGCCCGCACCCAGGCCACCATCAGGGCCAGGGCGGCGCCGAGGTAGACGAAGCCGGCGGGCACCCACATGATGGCGCCGGCCAGCTGCTGGTCGGCCAGCGGGTCCAGGCCCCAGGCCCCGGCGGTGTCGGCGTAGACCGGGTACCAGGGGCTGCGGGCAAAGGTCAGCAGGGCCGAGAGGAAGACGCTCTGCAGGGCCATGGTGAACACCAGCAGGGCGGCGTAGCCGTCGGAGATGCGCCGGGCGCCAGCGACCACGGACCAAAAGAGCACGCCGGTCACCAGGAAGCTGGCGTGCTCGCCGATGTGGAGCAGCTGGTGGTCGACGGCAGCCTGGTAGAGCACGGCGGCGTGCCAGGCCCACAGCACGGCGACGTGGGCCAGCCACACCACTACCGGGTCGCGCCACGCCGGCCGGCGCCGTCGGCCCAGGCCGAGACGCCGGTGCCAGCGGGCCCCGGCCCGGCGCAGGGGGCGGGGCACGCTGCGCCGGAGGGTGGCCACCGGGCGAGCAAGGGCCAGCAGCGGGGCGGCGACGAGCACGAGGATCACGTGCTGGACCATGTGGGCCGACGCCAGGGCGCCGGAGAGGGCGTCGAGGGGCGACACCAGGGCACCGCCGATGGCCACCAGGGCGCCGGCGAAGCACCACGCCCGCCACCGGTCGAACGCGGCGCGGGCGCCGAGGTGCCGGCCCCGGGTGTAGAGGGCGGCGGTGCCCCCGAGCCCGGCGAGGAGCACGGGGTCGAGGTTCCAGGCGCTCCAGAGCTGCGCGGGCGAGAGCGGGGGGCCGGCCGAGGCCAGAAGGGCGCTCAGCACGGCGCCAGGAAGGCGGCGGGCAGGCCGACGAAGACGACGGCGAGGGCCGACAGCGCCGACAGCAGCAGCCCGGCGAAGGCCAGCGAACCCCGGCCGCCCCCGTCGCCGCCGTCACCCTGCAGGTCGGCGACGGCCCCTGAGGTCCCGGTCTCGGTTCGCCACCACCGCCAGCTCCAGACGGCGAAGGCCCCGCAGGCCACGACGGCAGCGCCGGTGGCCACCAGGGTGAACGCCTCCGGTACCGGCGGATCGAAGACCTCGAACCCCGGGCCGCCGCCGGTGCACCCGGCTTCGGCGACGAGGTAGACGACCATGAAGTGGCCGAACCAGATGACCGGCCCGGCCAGAAACACCAACCAGTCGAGGCGGGCCCGGCGGTCCCGGGCCAAGTCGACGGGATAGGGGGTCCCCGTCGCCGCCGTCGCCGCCCCGGTTCCCGCCGGGGGAGGGTCGGGCCCGGTGGTACCGGCGCCGCTCACGTCAGGGCCGGCCCGAGGTACAAGGTGGCGAAGCCCACCACCCAGATGACCTGGGTCGCCGTCCAGAAGGTGGCCACATTGCTCAGGGCGGCGTGGCGCCGGGCCGTGTAGAGGCCCCGCAGGCTCCAGTACAACACCATCGCCGTCATGATCAGGGCACCGCCGGTCACCAGCACCACGAACCCGGACAGGGTGGAGAAGATGGAGCCGTAGGCGTGGGTGGTCCAGCCGATGTCGAGGTGGACGAGATCGGCGACCTGGACGGCGATGGCGGTGCCACCCGCCCCGAGGGCGCCCACCAGTCCGAGGACCAGTCCGGGACGATCGCCCGAAGCCAGCCGGCGCAGGCCGAAGCGGGCCGCGCTCCCGCTGGCGACGACCAAGGCGGCGGCGGCGAGGGCCCGGGTGACGCCGGGCTCGGCCAGCCCCGGCGGAGGCCAGGCAGGGTTTTCCAGCCGCAGGTAGAAGTAGGCCAGCAGCAGGCTGGCGAAGGCGATGCCGAGGAACAGCACGCCCAGGCCCATGCCCCAGGCGGCCACCACCACGCTGCCCCCGGCGTTGACGGGCACGCCGTGTTCCTGCTCGAAGGCGTCTTCCTCCTCTTCGGTCATGGGTGCCTCCACCGGCCAGTTCCAGGCGATGGCGGCGCCGAGCAGCGCCAAGGCACCGATGGCGATGCCCCAGCGGAGCTTGGTCAGCTCGCCGAGGAAGATGAGCAGCAGCCCGCCACCGGCCACCAGCGGCCAGATGGACGGGTCGGCCACCCGGAAGACCTCCTGGGGGCGGGCGTCGGCGGTGCCGACGATGACGGCCGCCCGCCACCGCAGCGGCCACCCGGCCAGCCCCCGCACGAAGCGCTCGAGGCGCTCGTCACCGGCGTGCAGGTCGTCCTGGTCCCACACCGGATGGCGGCTCCGGACGATGGGCAGCACGCTCCAGCCGTGCTCGGGCGGGGGGGAGGGCACGGCCCACTCCAGGGTGTCGGCTCCCCACGGGTTGGGCCCGGCCGGCTCGCCTCGGCGCAGGCTGCGGACCAGGTTCCAGACGAACACGGCGATCCCCGGGACGATGAACGCCAGGACGCCCACGGTCGAGATCTGGTTGTAGATGTCCCAGCCCTGCCCCGGGTCGTAGGTGTAGACCCGCCGGGGCATGCCCAGCAGCCCGACGATGTGCATGGGGAAGAAGGCGACGTTGACCCCGATGAACAGCAGCCAGAAGTTCCAGCGGCCCAGGCGCTCGTCGAGCAGCTTGCCGCTGAACTTGGGGAACCAGTAGTAGACGCCGGCGAAGATGGGAAAGGCGACGCCGCCGATGAGCACGTAGTGGAGGTGGGCCACGACGAACTGGGAGTCGTGGGCCTGCATGTCGAAGGGGGGAGCGGCCACCATCACGCCGGTGATGCCCCCGATGACGAAGATCACCAGGAAGCCGACGACGAAGAAGAACGGGGTCCGCCACACCGGGCGTCCCGACCAGATGGTGGCCAGCCAGGCGAAGACCTGCACGCCGGTGGGGATGGCCACGGCCATGCTGGCGGCGGCGAAGAAGCTGAGGATGATGGGCGCCAGCCCCACCGTGAACATGTGGTGGGCCCACAGGCCGAAGGAGAGGAAACCGATGGCCACGGTGGCGGCCACCAGCCACGTGTAGCCCACGATGCGCCGCCGGGTGAAGGCGGGGATCACCATCGACACCACGCCGGCCGCCGGGATGGACTGGATGTAGACCTCGGGATGGCCGAAGATCCAGAACAGGTGCTGCCACAGCAGCGAGCTGCCCCCTTGTTCGGGATCGAAGAACTGGGTGCCGAAGCCCCGGTCCAGCTCGAGCAGCAGGCTGCCGATGATCAGCGGGGTGAAGGCGAAGAGGATCATGAACGCCATCACCAGCACGGCCCAGGCGAAGAGGGGCATGCGACTCAGCGTCATGCCCGGCGCCCGCATCTTGAGCACGCCGATGATGATCTCCAGGGCCGCGGCGATGGCTCCCACCTCGGCCACCCCCAGCCCCAGCACCCAGAAGTCCATGGCCAGGTCGGGGGAGAAGTCGGGCCCGCTCAGGGGGGTGTAGGCGAACCAGCCGGCGTCGGGGACGAGCTGGAAGAGGGCTGAGCTGTAGTAGAGCAAACCCCCGAAGAGCAGCGTCCAGTAGGCGAAGGCGCCGAGGCGGGGGAAGGGCAGCTCCCGGGTGCCGAGGAGCAGGGGCAGCAAGAGGATGGCGAAGCCCTCGAAGATGGGCAGGATGACCAGGAACATGGTCACGGTGCCGTGGTTGGTGAACAGCTCGTTGTAGAGCTGGGGGCTCACCAGGTCGCTCTGGGGGAAGCTGAGCTGCAGGCGCATGAGCACCGAGTCGAAGCTGCCGCCGAGCAACAGGAAGAAGAAGCCGGTGAAGAGCAGGCGGGCGCCGATCTTGTCGTTCTGCACCCCGGTGAGCTGGCCCCATAGGCCCGGCGGGTCGGCGAAGAGCTCGTCGAGCTCCTGGTGGGTCATGGGCTCGTCGACCAGAGGCGTCTCCGACCCGGCGTCCGGCGGCGGCCCCGGCGAGGGGGTCACCGCAGGGTCTCCAGGTAGGCGACGACGGCGTCGAGGTCCTCGGCGCTGAGCTTCGACGCCGGCATGCCCACCCCCTCCTTGACGGTGTGGGGGTCCTCGACCCAGGCGGCCAGGTCGGCGGTCGTGTTGGGCACCACTCCGGCACCGATGGAGGGCCTGCTGGCCACGTGGGTGAGGTCGGGGCCGCCGGCGCCGGTGGCCCGGGTGCCCTGGACCGTGTGGCACGAGGCGCAGCCGGCCCCGGCGAACAGCTCCTGGCCCCGCCGGGCCGTGGCCGCCACCGGCTCGGCGGCCGGCTCTCGCTGGCCGGCGATCCAGGCGGCGAAGCGATCCGGCGCCTCGGCCACCACCAGCAGGCCCATCTCGGCGTGCTGCAGCCCGCAGAACTCGGCACAGTTGCTGCGGTGCTCGCCGGCCTGATCGGCCTGGAGGACCAGGGTGTTGGTGCCGTCGGGCAGGAGGTCCAACTTGCCGCCCAGGGCGGGAACCCAGAAGCTGTGGATGACGTCGGCCGACGTGAGCTGGAGGGCGACGGGTCGCCCCACCGGCAGGTGGAGCACGTTGGCGGTGGTCACGCCCTCGCCGGGGTAGCGGACCTCCCACCACCACTGGTGGCCCACGATGTCGACGACGAGGGCACCGTCGGGGACCCGGGCGGGGACGTCGCGCATGGCCTCGACGGTGGCGGCGAAGACCACCACCAGGACCACGACCGGCATCACCACCCCGCCGCCCACGACCCAGCGGGTGAAGCGTCGGCCGGACATCGACTCGGCGTCGGCGTCGGCATCGGCCCGTCGGCGTCGGAGGAGGCCACCGGCGAGGAGCACGGCGAAGAAGGCGAAGACGGCGATCCCGAGCACCAGCATCAGCCACCACAGCTCGGCCATGGAGCGGGCGGCGGGGCCCTGGGGATCGAAGCTCCCGCCGGCGGCGGCCAGCGTCACGCTCGGTCCCCCGCGGGCCTCTCCGGTTGCCGGTTCACCGCCGCCTCAGCCTCCGATCCCGGCCGTCCCGGGCCGGATGACCCGTCAGTCTCGACCGGGGTGGCGCCGGCCGTCAACGCCGGTCGGCGGTGAGGGGTCCTCCTCGCGGTCGGGCCCCCTCCCCGCCCGATGGACGAAGGCCTCGGGATCCGGCTGGTCCTGCTCCTGGTCGGGGTGGTGACCGGGCTGGTTGGCCTCGGGGACGGGATCGGTGCCGCCATCGGTGACCGGCGGGTTCTCGGCCTTGCTCTTGGCGCTGTCGTCGGTGGTGGCGCCGTAGCCACTCCGGCGCAGCTCGGGCTGTTGGGGCTTGACCATGGTGTTCTCCTCGTCCGCCAGGCTCGGTGGGTCCGCTCACCCCTACCCCGTGGCCCCGCCTGCCCCACCGGGATCCCGGGCCGGCGCCGGAGGCGCATGGACGGTGGCGGAGCGGGTACGGCGACCGCGGGAGGAAGGCGGCCGAGGTGAGCCCGGAACCGGACGCCGGGACGGTGAGGGCGGTGAGAGCGGTGAGCATGGTGGCCGCTGCCCGGCGCGAGCGGGGGCTGGCCGACCATGCTCGTCGTCGGCGGGCACGACGAGGTGGTGATCGGCCTCAACGAGGAGGCCTACGACCGCCTGGGCGGGGAGCGGCAGATCTCCTCCATACCCCCAGGGGGTAGTTGCGGCCAGACCGGGAAGCCGGTAGGGTACCCCCGTCGGATACCCCACCCAGGTAAGGAGCCACCAGATGAGCGACACCGTCCAGACCTACGAGGTCAAGGGGATGACCTGCCACAGCTGCGTGGCCATGGTGAGCGACGAGGTGCGCGAGGTCGGCGGGGTGACGTCGGTCGACGTCGATCTCGACTCCGGCCAGGTCACCGTGTCGGGCCAGGACGTCGACGCTGATGCCGTGCGAGCGGCCATCGTCGAAGCCGGATACCAGACGGCGTGAACGTCGCCGCCCGGCTGACCGCCTTCGCCGTCGCCCTCATGGTGCTCTTCGCCGGTGCGACGGCGGTCGGCCGGGCCGTCGACCCGGTACACGACGAGGTGGCCGGCGCTATGGGCGACCACGGCGAGGGCCACGGCGACGGGGGCACCGGTGGGCACGCCGGCACGACGCCTGCAGCCGCCGGCGGGCTGGCGGTGACCGACGGCGACCTGCGCCTCGACCTCGAGCGCACCGTCCTCAGCGCCGTCGAAGCCCAGCCCTTGCGCTTCCGCATCCTCGACGGCGGCGGCGAGGCGGTCACCGACTTCGATCCCGAGCAGGGAGGGGTCGAGCTCCACCTGGTGGTGGTCGGTCGTGACCTCAGTGGCTTCCAGCACCTGCACCCGGACATGGCGGCCGACGGCACCTGGTCGATCCCCCTGGCCCTGGGGTCGCCCGGCGCCCACCGGGCCATCGTCGACGTCACCGTCGGCGGGCAACCCCACACCCTCGGGGTCGACCTCTTCGCCCCCGGGGAGGTCACTCCCCAGCCCCTGCCGGCACCGGCGGGCACCGCCCGGGCCGACGGCTACCAGGTGACCTTCGACGATCCCGGGTTGGCAGCGGGCGCCGGCGCCCGCCTGGCCTTCTCCGTGTCCCGGGACGGCGCCCCGGTCGGCGACCTGCAGCCCTACCTCGACGCCGCCGGCCACCTGGTGGCCCTGCGCCAGGGGGACCTGGCCTACCTCCACCTGCACCCGCAGGACGAGCCCGACGGGGCCACCATCGAGTTCGAGGGCGCCTTCCCCTCGCCCGGCCTCTACCGTCTGTTCCTGCAGTTCCGCCACGAGGGCAGCGTCCACACCGTCCCCTTCACCGTGGAGGTCAGCCGATGACCACCGAGACCACCGGCACGACCGAGACGGCGGGCGGCGCCGGTGCGGCCACCGCCCACCTGGCGCTGCCCATCGAGGGGATGACCTGCGCCTCGTGCGCCCGGCGCATCGAGAAGCGCCTCAACAAGGTCGACGGGGTGGCGGCCAGCGTCAACTACGCCACCGAGGAGGCGGTGATCGACTTCGACCCCGGCCGCATCGACGCCGAAGGCCTGGCGGCGGTGGTGACCGAGATCGGCTACACGGCCCGCCTGCCGGCTCCGCCCGCCACGGGGGAGGCCACCGCCGGGGAGGCACCCGAGATCGACCCCACGGCGGCGCTGCGGCGCCGGCTGATCGTCTCGGCCGCCCTCTCGGCACCGGTGCTGGCCCTGTCCATGATCCCCGCCCTGCAATTCGACTACTGGCAGTGGCTCGTCCTGCAGCTGGCCACCCCGGTGGTGGTCTGGGGAGCGTGGCCGTTCCACAAGGCAGCGTGGGCCAACCTGCGCCACGGCGCCGCCACCATGGACACCCTCATCTCGGTGGGCACCATCGCCGCCTGGGCGTGGTCGGTGGTCGCCCTGTTCTTCCTCGGCGCCGGTACCCCCGACATGCGCATGGGCTTCAACCTCACCCTCGAGCCCGGGGCCGGCACCGGGGAGATCTATCTCGAGGTGGCCGCGGCGGTGACCACCTTCATCCTGGCCGGCCGTTACTTCGAGGCCCGGGCCCGGCGCCGCTCGGGGGCCGCCCTGCGGGCCCTGCTCGAGCTCGGGGCCAAGGACGCCTCGGTGCTGGGCGACGACGGCCGCGAGCGGCGGGTGCCGGTCGACCAGCTGGTGGCCGGCATGCGCTTCGTCGTGCGCCCCGGCGAGAAGGTGGCGGCCGACGGCGTGATCGAGGAAGGTTCGTCGGCGGTCGACCGGTCGCTGCTCACCGGCGAGAGCGTGCCGGTGGAGGTGGGCCCGGGTGACGAGGTGGTGGGGGCCACCGTCAACGCCGGCGGCCGGCTGGTGGTGCGGGCGACCCGCGTGGGGGCCGACACCGCCCTGGCCCAGATCGGGCGCCTGGTGCGCGACGCCCAGAACGGCAAGGCCCCGGTGCAGCGCCTGGCCGACCGGGTGTCGGCCGTCTTCGTGCCCGTGGTCATCACCATCAGCGCCGCCACCCTCGGGTTCTGGCTGGGCAACCAGTCGGTGACCTTCGCCTTCACGGCGGCGGTGGCCGTGCTCATCATCGCCTGCCCCTGCGCCCTGGGGCTGGCCACGCCCACGGCCTTGCTGGTCGGCACCGGGAGGGGGGCCCAGCTCGGCATCCTCATCAAGGGCCCGGAGGTGCTGGAGTCGACCCGGCGGGTCGACACGGTGGTGCTGGACAAGACCGGCACCGTCACCACCGGCACCATGGCACTGGTCGAGGTGGTGGTACCCGAGGGGGGCGACGCCGGAGAGGCCTTGCGCCTGGTCGGGGCCCTGGAGGACGCCTCCGAGCACCCCATCGCCCGGGCCATCGCCGAGGCGGCGCGAGGCGACGGGGCCACGCTGCCCCCGGTGGAGTCCTTCACCAACCGGGAGGGGCTGGGGGTCGAGGGCGTGGTCGAGGGACGCTCGCTCATCGCCGGTCGCCCCGCCCTGCTGGCCGATCGGTCCCTGACCATGCCCGGTGAGCTGGAGCAGGCCCGCCAGGCGGCCCAGGAGGCCGGGCGCACGGCGGTGGTCGCCGGCTGGGACGGCCAGGTGCGGGCCCTGTTCGCCGTGGCCGACACGGTCAAGCCCACCAGCGCCGAGGCCATCGCCCAGCTCCGGGAGCTGGGACTGCGCCCGGTGCTGCTCACCGGCGACAACGCGACCACGGCGCGCACGGTGGCGGCCGAGGTCGGCATCGACGAGGTGGTGGCCGACGTGCTGCCGGCCGACAAGGTCGACGTGGTCCGCCGCCTCCAGGAGGAGGGGCGGGTCGTGGCCATGGTCGGCGACGGGGTCAACGACGCCCCCGCCCTGGCCCAGGCCGACCTGGGCCTGGCCATCGGCACCGGCACCGACGTGGCCATCGAGGCGTCGGACCTGACCTTGATCTCCGGCGACCTGCGGGCGGCAGGCGATGCCATCCGCCTGTCCCGGCGCACCCTGCGCACCATCAAGGGAAACCTGTTCTGGGCCTTCGCCTACAACGTGGCCGCCCTGCCCCTGGCCGCCCTGGGCCTGCTCAACCCCCTCATCGCCGGCGGGGCCATGGCTTTCTCCAGCGTCTTCGTGGTGTCCAACTCGCTGCGGCTGCGCACCTTCCGGGCCCAGCGCCAGGAGAGCCCGGCAACCGCGTCGGCCTGAGCCTCCCTTCCCGCCTGCCGGCGAGTGGGTCAGTCCGAGTCCCGGCTGCGGCGGGCCCGGAACTCGGCGGCGGCGTGGTCGTGGTCGACCAGGGGCGGCGGGTAGCCCAGGCCGGCCCGGACGTGGTCGGCCAGCTCCCACGGGCGGTGCACGGCCGGGCCGTCGATGGGCGCCAGCTCCTCCACGTAGCGGCGCACGTAGTGGCCGTCGGGGTCGAAGCGCTCGGCCTGGCGCTGCGGGTTGAGCACCCGGTTGGGGCGGGTGTCGTTGCCGGTGCCGGCCACCCACTGCCAGTTCCCGGCGTTGTTGGCCACGTCGCCGTCGACCAGCAGGTCCCAGAAGTGGGCCGCACCCAGGCGCCAGTCGAGGAAGAGATCCTTGGTGAGGAACGAGGCCGTCACCAGCCGGGCCCGGTTGTGCATCCACCCCTCGCGGGCCAGTTGGCGCATGCCGGCGTCGACCAGGGGGATGCCGGTGTGCCCTTCCTTCCAAGCGCGCAGATCGCTGTCGTCCTGGCGCCACCGGTCGCCCCGGCGGCGGTAGTCCCGGCGGGGGAGGCCGGGGAAGGCGGCCAGCACCTGGTGGTGGAAGTCGCGCCAGCACAGCTGGCGCACGAAGGCCCGGCCGCCGGGCGTCTCGGGGGCCCGCTCGACCAGCTCCCGGGCCGAGAGGCAACCGAAGTGGAGATCGGCGCTGAGGTGTGACGTGGCGTCGGCGGCCAGGTCGTCGTGGGCGTCGTCGTAGCGGTCCACGCCGCCGTCCAGCCACGCCGCCGCCCGGCCCCGGGCCGCCGTCTCGCCACCGGCGATGAGCTCGGGCGAGGGCGTCCCGCTGGTGAGATCGGCCAGCCCGGGCACGGGCAGCGACCTGGCCGCGTCCCCACCGGGGACATGCTCCGGGGCGGCCTCCACCGCCCGCCTCCCGGCCACTGCCCACTGGCGGAAATACGGGGTGAAGACCCGGTAGTGGTCGCCACCGGCGGGGGTGAGCTCGCCGGGAGGGATCACGGTGGTGGCCGCAAAGCTCCGCACCTCGACGCCCTGGGCCCGGCCCGCCCTGGCCAGGCGAGCCTCACGACTGCAGGCGTAGCCGCTGGCGTCGGCGCTGACGTGGATCGTCCGGGCCCCCACCTCCCCGGCCAGGGCCATCGTCTCGGCGACCACGTCACCCCGGCGCACGACCAGCGGGGCACCCAGGCGCCGGAGCGACCGGTCGAGATCGGCCAGGGCATCGCAGAGGTAGGACAGCCGGTTGGGCCGGGCGAAGGGACCGGCCAGGATGGCCTCGTCGAGCACGAACGCCGGCACCACCCGCCCGGCACCGGCCGCCGCCGCCAGGGCGGGGTGGTCGTGGACCCGCAGGTCCCGGGTGAACAGCACGACGGTGGTCCGACCGGCGATCTGGTGGTCGGACCGGTGCACCGGTGGCGCGTTCGGACCACCAGATGGGGAGGTCGGAGGAGGAGCGGGCCCCCCGCCGGTCACCGGGCGGGGCGGTCGAGGATGGCCCGCAGGGCTTCCTCCACGGTGGGGTGGGCGAAGCGGTAGCCGCTCTCGAGGAGGCGGGTGGGTAGGGCCCGCTTGCTGTCGAAGAGCAGGGCTTGGGCCAGCTCGGGGCCCACCACCAGGCCGGGCCCGAACTTGGGCACCGGGACGACGGCCGGGCGCTGCAGCACCCGGGCCAGGATCCGCGTGAACTGGGCGTTGGTGACCGCTTGGGGAGCGACGCCGTTGACCGGCCCGCTGACGTCGGTGGTGAGGGCGTGGACGATGGCGCCCACCTCGTCCTCCAGGCTGATCCACGGCCACCACTGGCGCCCGCTGCCGAAGCGACCGCCGAGGCCGAGCTTGAACAGGGGCAGCAGGCGGGGCAGGGCCCCACCGCCGGGGTGCAGGACCATGCCGGTGCGCACCACGGCCGTGCGGATGCCCGCCTCGGCGGCCGGTGCGGTGGCGCCCTCCCAAGCGAGGCAGACCTCGGGCAGAAAGCCGGATCCGGGGGGGCTGTCCTCGGTGAGCTCCTCGTCCCCCCGGTCGCCGTAGTAGTCGATCCCCGAGCCGCTGACGAGCACCGCGGGCCGGGGGTCGAGGCCGGCCAGCGTCTCGGCGATGAGGCGGGTGCCCGCCCGCCGGCTCTCGAGGATGCGGGCCTTCTGGCCGTCGGTCCAGCGCCGGCTGGCGATGCCCTCGCCGGCCAGGTGGACCACGGCGTCGACACCGGCCAACCCTTCGGCGTCGATGGTGCCGGCGGCCGGGTCCCAGCCGACCTCCTCGGGCGATGCCGGCGACCGGCGTACCAGCCGGCGGACCCCGTGGCCGGCACCGGAGAGGGCCGCCACCAGGGCGGTGCCGATGAACCCGCTCGCCCCGGTGACGGCGACGTCCATGGCGGTGGTCTCCTCTGGTGGCGGCTGCGGCCCCGCCGAGGGTATTGGCCGGATAGGGCATTCGGTGACCGTCCGGGACGGGCCGGCCCCCCGAGCTCGGCCTTGGCCGGCCCCGGCACCGCCCTCCTAGTGTGGACGGGCCATGGCCCCCACCCCCCTGCGGCTGCTCCAGGCCCGGGTGCTCCAGGCCGTCCACGACGCCTACGGCTCCGTCCCCCTGCCCGAGAGCCTGGTCCAGCCCACCCGCGACCCCCGCCACGGCGACTTCACCAGCCCGGTGGCCATGGCCCTGGCCCGCACCCTGCGGCGCCCACCCGACGAAGTGGCCCTGCGCCTGGCCAGCGTGCTCGACGTGACCGGGATCTGCGAGGCCCCCGAGGTGGCCGACCCCGGTTTCCTCAACCTGCGGCTGCGGGACTCGTGGCTGGCCCGGCGGGTCGAGGGCCTGGTGGTCGACGGACCCGACTGGGCCCAGGGCCAGGTGCCCAAGCGCGTCGTCGTCGACTACTCGGGACCCAATGTGGCCAAGGAGATGCACGTCGGCCACCTGCGCTCGACCATCATCGGCGACGCCCTGGCCAACGTGGCCGAGGCGCTCGGCCACCACGTCGAGCGGGTCAGCCACGTCGGGGACTGGGGCACCCAGTTCGGGATGCTCATCGCCCACCTCGACGACGCCGCCGCCCGGGGCGAGGCGCTCCCGGCGTCCATCGGCGAGGCCGAAGCCCGCTACCGCGAGGCCTCGGCCCGCTTCGGCGACGACCCCGAGTTCCGGGACCGGGCCCGGCGCCGGGTGGTCGACCTGCAGTCCGGCGAGCCCGGGGCCCGGGAGCGGTGGCAGTCGCTGGTGGCGCTGTCGACGGCCGAGAACGCCAAGGTCTTCCAGCTCCTCGGCGTCGAGGGACTGGTCGAGCGGGGGGAGTCCAGCTACCAGGACGCCCTCGCCGGCGTGGTGGCCGACCTGGAGGCGGCTGGGCTGGTGGTGGTCGACGGCGGTGCCAAATGTGTCTTCGTCCCCGGCTTCACCAATGCCGAGGGCGACCCGCTGCCGCTGATCGTGCAGAAGGCCGACGGGGCCTACAACTACGCCACCACCGACCTGGCCGCCCTGCGCAGCCGGGTCGAAGCCGGGGCCGACCGGATCCTCTACGTGGCCGACGCCGGCCAGTCCCAGCACTTCGCCATGGTCTTCTCCGTGGCCCGCACCGCCGGCTGGCTGCCCCCCGGCGTCGACGCCAGCCACGTGGCCTTCGGCCTGGTGCTGGGGGAGGACGGCCAGCGCCTGCGGACCCGTTCCGGCGACAACGTCCGCCTGGCCGACCTGCTCGACGAGGCCACCGCCCGGGCTCGCGCCTTTGTGGAGCAGCGGGCCGCCGAGCAGGGCCAGGACCGGCCCGGCGACATCGACACCCTGGCCCGGGTGATCGGCATCGGGGCGGTGAAGTACGCCGACCTCAGCCAGAACCGCCAGAGCGGCTACGCCTTCTCCTTCGACCGCATGCTCAGCCTCAAGGGCAACACGGCGCCGTACCTGCAGTACGCCTACGCCCGCATCCGCTCCATCTTGCGGGAGGCGGGTGGGCAGGGCGACGGGCCGGCGGGCAAGGTGGCCGTGGGCCTGGACCAGCCCCAGGAGCGGGCCCTGGCCCTCAGCCTGGCGCTGGTGGGCGACGTGGTCGAGCGGGTGGCGAGCGAGGCCCTGCCCAGCCTGCTCTGCACCCACCTCTACGAGCTGTCCCAGGCCTACAACCAGTTCTACGAGCACTGCCCCGTGCTCAAGGCCGACGGCGAGGCAGTGCGCTCGTCCCGCCTGGCCCTGTGCCAGGCCACGGCGACCACCCTGGCCGGCGGCCTGGGCCTGCTCGGCATCGAGGTGCTGGACCGGATCTGAGCCCACATCCGGCGTTCCCCTGGTCCCGGCAGCGGGTAGGTGCCCGTGATGCGGGCGGCGCAGCCGGTGCCGCCGAGAGCTGAGGAGGACACCTGTGGGCAAGACGAGCGCCAAGCAGAACAGTGCCATGCGAGCCCTCAACGATCTCGGGCTGGCCGCCTGGTTCGGGGGATCCCTCATGGGGGCCATCGGCCTCAACGGGGCGGCGGCCGAGGTCGACCACCCCAAGGAGCGGGTCAAGGTGGCCAATGCCGGCTGGGCCCGGTGGACGCCGGCCAACCTGGCCGCCATCGGGGCCTACACGGTGGGATCGTTGGGCCTCACCGGCGCCAACCGCAGCCGGCTCGGGGGCCAGCGGGGCGTCGGATCGGCCGCCCTGGTCAAGACCGGGCTGACCGTCGCCGCCCTGGCCGCCACCGCCTACAGCCGGGCGCTCGGCCAGACCCTGATGAACGCCCCGGAGCCGGTCGCCGACGGTGTCACCGAACCGTCGGCGGCGACGGAACCGTCGGTGGCCGACGCCCAGCGCAAGCTGCGGGTCATGCAGTGGGCGGTGCCGGCGCTGACCGGGGCCACCCTGGTGATGGACGCCAAGCTGGGCGAGCAGCAGCGCCCGGCCCAGGTCGCCCGGGGCGTGGCCCGCCGCCTCAATCCGGCGGCCTAGCCGGCTCCGCCGCCGCCGGGGTGGTGCCGGGCCGGCGGCCGTCGGTGGCCGGCGGCGATGCCCCCTCGGCGTCGCCGGGCTCGTTGAAGCCGGCCCGGGCCTCGGAGTCGATCCGGGGCCCGGTGAGGTGGAACGGCACCGACGTCACCACCGTGTTGCGGCGGAACAGGAGACGGCCCTTGAGCATGAGGGCGCTCTGGTTGTGCAGGGCCTGCTCCCACCAGCGGCCGAGCACGAACTCGGGCACCACCACGGTGATGATGTCGTTCTCGTAGGCGGCGTCGAGCTCGTCGAGGTAGGTCAGCACCGGCTGGGAGAGCTCGCGGTAGGGCGAGTAACGACGTTCGAGCTCGATGTCGCTCAGGTGGTGGCGCTCCCACTCGGCGGCGATGGCCTCGGAGTCCTCAGGGCTGGAGACGATCGACAGGGCGATGAGGCGGTCCGGTGCCAGGGAGCGGGCGTAGGTCAAGGCGGCGAGCACGCCCTGGTGGATGGAACCGACGAGGACCACCACGGTGTGGGTGTGGGGGAGGGGCCGGAAGCCCGGGGGAACCCGCAGCAGCCCGGACACGTACTGGTAGTGGCGGTGGATGCGTACCAGGAGGAAGACGATGGCCGGGATGACGATGGCGGGGATCCACGCCCCGATGGTGAACTTGGAGATCACCACCACGCTCAGCACGACGAAGGTGGCCAGGGCACCGACGGCGTTGACCACGGTGTTGCGGCGCCACCCGCGCTCGCGGATCCGGAGGTGGTGGCGCACCATCCCTGACTGCGACAGGGTGAAGCCGGTGAACACCCCCACGGCGTAGAGGGGGATGAGGGCGGTGGTGATCCCGCCGAAGACGACGATCAGCATCCCGGCGGCCGCCGCCAGCAGAAGGATGCCGTTGGAGTACACCAGGCGGTCCCCCCGGTTGTAGAGCTGGCGGGGGAGGTAGCCGTCGCGGGCCAGGATGGACGCCAGGCTGGGGAAGGCGTTGAAGGCGGTGTTGGCGGCCAGGATCAAGATGGCGGCGGTAGCCGCCTGCAGGCCGTAGTAGAACAGCGAGTCGCCGCCGAAGACCTCGCCGGCCATGATCGACAACAGGGTCTCGCCCCCCTCTTCCACGGTGGGGCGCAGGCGGTGGGCCAGCACCGAGATCCCGAAGAAGTAGCTGGCCAGGATGGCTCCCATGCTGATGAGGGTGATGCTGGCGTTGCGGGACTCGGGCTTGCGGAAGGCGGGCACGCCGTTGGAGATGGCCTCGATGCCCGACAGGGCCACGGCGCCCGAGGAGAAGGCGCGCATGAGGGCCATGGCGGTGATGCCCGTCAGCAGTGCACCACCGTCGGTGAGCTCGTCGATGGCGGCCTGGTTGGGCTCCATGGCGGTCAGGTCCCCGTTGAAGGAGCGGACCAGGCCGACCACCAACAGGCCACCCAGGGCCAGCACGTAGAGGTAGGTGGGCACGGCGAAGAGCCGGCCCGACTCCTTGACCCCCCGCAGGTTGAGGGCCACCAGCAGGACCAGGAAGGCCAGGCACAGCCCCACCCGGCGGTCGCGCAGCTCGGGGATGGCCGAGGTGATGGCGGCCACCCCGGCGGAGACGGACACGGCGACGGTCAGGGTGTAGTCGACCAGCAGCGAGGCACCGGCCACCAGGGAGGGGCCCTTGCCCAGATTCTCCCGGGACACGATGTAGGAGCCCCCGCCCTGGGGATAGGCGTGGAGGGTCTGGCGGTAGCTGGAGATGACGATGGCGAGCAGGACGACCACCACCAGGGCGATGGGGACGAGGTACTCCAGGGCCTCCTGGCCGGCCAGGGGAACCAGCTGGAGCAGCAGCTCCTCGGTGGCGTAGGCGGTCGAGGAGATGGCGTCGGAGGCGAAGACGGCGAGGGCCACGAGCTTGCCCAGGCGCTGGTGGCTCTCCTCGCTGCTGGGCAGGGGCTTGCCCACCAGCACTCGCTTCAGCGTGGACATGGGACCCTCGTCGGGGCGGCGGGCGCTGGCACAGCGGGCATCAGCGTAGGCGCGGCCACGGTGGGCGCAACTCGACGCCGGCAGCGACGCCTTGCCGGTGAGCGCAGCTCGTCTCTAGTCTCCGGGCGACTCGTATCCGCCGGGCAAGGAAGGGCGCAGCGTGCACGTCGTCGTGGTCGGATGCGGTCGGGTGGGCTCCTCGCTGGCGGCGCTGGCGGCGGCCGAGGGCCACACCGTGGGCATCATCGACAAGCGGGGGAGCGCCTTCACCAGCCTGCCCCAGGGCTTCCGGGGCCGGGCGGTGGTCGGCTTCGGCTTCGACCGTGACCGCCTGGTGGAGGCGGGCATCGAGGACGCCGGAGCGTTGGCCGCCGTCACCAGTGGGGACAACTCCAACATCGTGGTGGCCCGCATCGCCCGGGAGTCCTTCGCCGTCGAGCGCGTGGTGGCCCGCATCTACGACCCGGGCCGGGCGGCCGTCTACGAGCGCCTCGGCATCCCCACCGTGGCCACCGTCGCCTGGGCCACCGACCAGGCGCTGCGCAAGCTCCTCCCCGACCAGGCCCGCACGGAGTGGACCGATCCCACAGGCAACGTCAGCGTCGTCGAGCGGGCCCTCCCGGCCCGCTGGGCCGGCCGCCCCCTCGAGGAGCTGGAGGAGCCCGGGCGCTGGCGGATCGGGGTGCTGACCCGGGCCGGCCGGGCCCAGGTGCCGGGCCCGGGGCTGGTGGCCCAGGAGGGCGACGTCCTGGCGGTGAGCGTGGCCACCAACGAGCTGGACGCTTTCGGCGACCGCCTCGAGGGTGCCAGCGCCGGAAAGGCGTCGTAGGGGTGCGTATCGTCATCGCCGGGGGCGGCAACGTCGGCGTGTTCATCGCCTCCGACCTGTGCGCCTCGGGCCACGACGTCACCATCCTCGAGCATGCCCCCGAGGTGGTGGAGCGGGCCCTGGCGTCGGGCGAACATCCCGGCGTCGAGTTCGTGGTGGCCGACGCCTGCGAGCTGAGTGCCCTCACGGCGGCCAACCTGGAGACGGCCGACGTGGTGGCCGCCGTCACCGGCGACGACGAAGACAACCTGGTGGTGTCGTTGCTGGCCAAGCAGGAGTTCGGCGTGCCCCGGGTGATCGCCCGGGTGAACCACCCCAAGAACGAGTGGCTGTTCAACCAGAGCTGGGGCGTCGACGTGTCGGTGTCCACCCCGCACCTGCTCACCGCCCTGGTCGAGGAGGCGGTGAGCGTCGGCACCCTGGTGCGCCTGCTGCAGTTCGAGGGGGGCAAGGCCCGCCTCGTCGAAGTGACCCTGGCCGAGGGCTCCCCGGCGGCGGGAGCGGCGGTGGTCGACCTGGGCCTGCCCCGCGACTGCACGGTGGTGGCCATCGTGCGGGCCGATCACCTGGTCGTGCCCCGGGGCGACACCCTGTTGCTGGCGGGCGACGAGGTGCTGGTGCTGGTCACGCCCGACGCCGAGGTGGCGGTGCGCAGCGCCTTCGTCGGGGACGAGACCCCTCCCCAGTCGGGTCCCCCTCAGGGCAGCAAGGTGTAGGACGGGTTCACCAGGGTGAGGCGGTCCCGCTCCCGGCGGGCCACGCCGTCGAGGATCACCCCCCGCCCGGGGTCGAGCCCGCCCAGGGCCCGGCGGCCGGTGAAGACGGCCACCGCCTTGCCGGTGCCGTCGTCGACGGTGACCTCCAGCGACGGGCATCCCGCCCGGGTGATCACCCGCAGGCTGGAGATCTCCCCGGCCACCCGTACCGGGCAGCGCTGCGGGCACTCGCCGAGGACGACCCGGTCGCCGTCGACGGTATCGAAGCGGTTGCACAGGCGTTGTTGTTCCAGCTCGCCGGTACTCACGCTCAGGCCCTTGACCAGCCGCTTGAGGCCCATGCCACCAGGGTAGCGACCGGAGCCCGCCGGTACCCTGGCCGGGTGAGCACCCGGATGCTGATCCTCGCCGCCCTGCTCTGTGGCCTGGCCATCCTGGTGGCGGCCACCGTCCAGCTGGTGCTGCTGGCATGACCTCGTGTATTCCGGCGCCGGCCTGGGTAGGGCGCCGCCATGCGAACCACAACCCGTAAGCTGACCGCGGCCGCCTTCGCCGCCACCCTGGCCTTCACCGGGGTGGCCTGTGACGACGACGACGAGGGCGTCGGCAACGAGGTGGAAGAGGGCGTCGACGACGTCCAGGAGGGCGTCAACGAAGGGGCCGACGAGGTCCAAGAGGGCGCCGAGAACGTGGAAGACGAGGTCACCGGCGACGGCGAATAGCCTGGCCCTCCGGTGCTGACCGGAGGAGGCCGGGTGAGCGAGCAGTTCGATGTCGTGGTGATCGGGGGAGGGCCCGGCGGCTATGCCGCCGCTCTCTACGCCGCCGCCGCTGATCTGTCGGTGGCGCTGGTCGAGCGCGACCGGGTGGGGGGCACCTGCCTGCACCGCGGCTGCATCCCGGCCAAGGAGCTGCTGGAGACGGCGTCGGTCCTGCGCACCGTCAAAGGGGCCGCCGCCTTCGGGGTGGGCGGGCCCGGCGGCGGGGCCAGCGTCGATCTGGCCACGTCGATGAAGCGCAAGGACGAAGTCGTCGGCCGCCTGTGGAAAGGCCTCGAGGGGCTGCTCGAGCGCCGCACGGTGCGCCTGGTCACCGGCACCGGCACCCTGACCGGCCCGGGCCGGGTAGCCGTGCGAGGCGACGAGGGTGACCAGGAGTTCCGGGGCGAGGCGGTGATCCTGGCGTCGGGGTCGCTGCCCCGCACCATCCCCGGCTTCGACGTCGACGGCCGACTGGTGCTCAGCTCCGACGAGGTCCTGGCCATGGACGACCTGCCGGCCACGGCGGCGGTGATCGGCGGCGGGGCCATCGGCTGCGAGTTCGCTTCCCTGCTGGCAGATCTCGGCGTCGGCGTGACCCTCCTCGAGAGCCTCGACAAGATCCTGCCGGGTTGCGACGAGGCGGTGGCCGCCGTCGTGCGCCGCAGCTTCACCAAACGGGGCATCGACGTCCGCACCGGTGTGCAGGTGACGGGCCACACGCCGGGCGGCGCCGGGACCACCATCGCCCTCGACGGGGGCGACGGCGTGGAGGTGGAGCGTGTCGTCGTCTCGGTGGGCCGCCGCCCCCTCTCGGACAGCTTGGGCCTGGACGGCACCGCCGTGGAGGTCGACGAGCGGGGTTTCGTCAAGGTCGACCAGACGTGCAGGACCACTGCGGGAGGCGTGTGGGCGGTGGGCGACCTGGTGGCCACCCCCCAGCTGGCCCATGTCGGCTTCGCCGAGGGGATCACCGCGGTG
The DNA here is from genome assembly GCA_035553895.1 of Acidimicrobiales bacterium. Taxonomy (GTDB): domain Bacteria; phylum Actinomycetota; class Acidimicrobiia; order Acidimicrobiales; family CADCSY01; genus JADDRA01. The sequence continues at coordinate 20,386 of DATMJI010000083.1, forward strand.
CGGGACATCCTCGGCGAGCATCCCCTTCCGGTCCAATACGACAAGGTCCCGTGGTGCATCTACTGCCACCCGGAGGTGGCCTTCGTGGGCCACTCGGAGGAGTCGGCCCGCCGGGCCGGCTTCGACGTGGTCACCTCGACCCACCACTTCCGGGGCAACGGGCGGGCCCTCATCGTCGGCGAGGCGGACGGGCTGGTCAAGGTGGTGGCGGAGCGGGCCCCCGACGGCACCGCCGGCACCGTGCTCGGGATCCACATGGTGGGCCCGTGGGTGACCGAGCAGCTCGGCCAGGGGTACCTGGCGGTCAACTGGGAGGCGGCGGTGGGGGACCTGGCCCCGCTAGTCCAGCCCCACCCCACCTTGTCGGAAGCCTTCGGCGAGGCGGCCATGGCCCTGACGGGCAGGGGGTTGCACGGCTGATGGCCGACATCACGATGCCGCAGCTGGGCGAGACCGTCACCGAGGGCACCATCACCCGCTGGTTCAAGGAGGTGGGCGACCAGGTGGCGGTCGACGAGACCCTCTTCGAGGTCTCCACCGACAAGGTCGACTCCGAGGTCCCCTCGCCGGTGGCGGGTTACGTGACCGAGATCGTGGTGCCGCCGGGAGGAACGGTGGCGGTGGGCGCCACCCTGGCCGTCGTCTCTGACGAGGCCCCCGGCGGTGCGGGCGGCAGCGGTGCCCGAACGGCTCCGGGGGCAGAGGACGCATCCACGCCCGAGGGCAGCGGGGCCGAGGAACCCCCCGCGGGCCAGGGTGGGGAGGCGCCGGCTCCGCAGGGTGGGGACCGACCTCCGGCAGATGGCACCGGTGCGCCAGCGCCCGAGCCCGGCCCGGCGGAGCCGTCCGGCGATGATCCGCCGCCCGGCGAACACGACGATCGGGGCCCCAGCCGCCTGGTCTCGCCCATCGTGCGCCGCTTGGCGGCCGAGCACGGCCTCGACCTGGCGTCCCTCGCCGGTTCGGGGGCGGGTGGGCGCATCACCCGCCAGGACGTGCAGGCGGCGATCAGCTCCGGCGACGGGCGCCCCGCTACGCCGTCCCGGGCGTCGGCGGCCCCCGGCCGGCAGGCCCCGGCACCAGCGCCCGCTCGGCCCGCCGCCGCCCTGGTGGCGGCCGGTGAGGGCGACGAGGTCGTGCCCTTCTCCAACATCCGCCGGCGTACGGCCGAGCACATGATCCGCTCCAAGGCCACGTCGGCCCACACGCTGGTGGTCAGCGAGGTCGACTACGACGCTGTCGACCGGGTCCGGACGGCGGTGCGGGCCGGCTTCAAGGCCGAGGAGGGCATCAGCCTCACCTACCTGCCCTTCGTGAGCCGGGCCGTGGTCGATGCCCTGCGGGAGTTCCCCCGCATGAACGCCTCGGTCGGCGAGGACCACCTGGTGCTGCACCGGGCCGTCCACCTCGGCATCGCCGTCGACCTCCACTTCGAGGGCCTCATGGTGCCGGTGATCCACGGTGCCGGCGAGAAGCGGCTGCGGGCGCTGGCCCGCGACATCGCCGAACTGGCCGCACGCGCCCGCAGCCGCCAGCTCGGTCCCGACGACATCGCCGGGGGCACCTTCACCATCACCAACCCCGGGCCCTTCGCCACCCTGCTCACCGGCGCCATCATCAACCAGCCCCAGGTCGCCATCTTGTCCACCGACGGGGTGAAGAAGCGGCCCGTCGCCGTCACCCTGCCCGACGGCAGCGACGCCATCGCCGTCCACCCGGTCGGCAACCTGGCCCTGACCTTCGACCACCGGGCGGTCGACGGTGCCTACGCCGCCGCCTTCCTGGCCCAGGTCAAGGAGATCATCGAGGGTCGCGACTGGTCGGCTGAGCTGGCCTGATGCTGCGCCTGCGGTGGCTGGGCCGCGTCGGGTACGGGGATGCCCTGGCCCTCCAGCGGCGCCTGGCCGGCGCCGCCGGCGACCATCTCCTGCTGCTCGAGCACCCGCCCACCTACACCCTCGGTGTCCGGGCGTCCGCCGCCGACATCCTCGTCCCGGCGGCCACGGTGGGGGCCGAGGTGGTGCGCACCGACCGGGGCGGGCAGGTCACCTACCACGGCCCGGGCCAGCTCGTCGGCTACCCGGTCATGACCGTGCCGGGCGGCGGCGGGGGGCTGACCGACACGGTGGCCTGGGTGCGCTCGCTGGAGCAGCTGGTGATCGACGCCCTGGGCGATCTCGGCCTCCGGGGCCAGCGCCGCCCCCGCCATCCCGGCGTGTGGGTGGGCGGCGCCAAGATCGCCGCCGTCGGCGTGCGCCTGGCCCGGGGCCGCTCCCGGCACGGCTTCGCCCTCAACGTCGACCCCGACCTGTCGATGTTCGACCACATCGTGGCCTGCGGACTGCCCGGGGGCCGGGCCACCTCGCTGGCCGCCGAGGGGGTCGGGGCCACCATGGCCGAGGTGGTCGACGCCGTCGCCCGCCGAGCCGTCCGCCGCTGGGGCGCTGGCGGCTGGGAGCGCCAGGACGTCACCGGTGGGCCCACCGCCGCCGGGCTGGCGCCGGGCCCGGGCGGTCGCCCGGCAGGCGGATCGCCGGTCCACCTCACCGGGAGGCTGGCCCGGGCCGGGGCGGGGGAGGGGATGGCGCTGTCCACCCGCAAGCCGCCGTGGCTGCGGCTGCCCGCCCGTATGGGACCCGAGTTCCTCCGGGTACGGCACACGGTCGGCGGGCTGGGCCTCCACACCGTGTGCCAGGAGGCCGGGTGCCCCAACATCTTCGAGTGCTGGGCCGACGGCACCGCCACCTTCATGATCAACGGGGAGCGCTGCACCCGGGCCTGCGGGTTCTGCGAGGTCGACACCCGGCGCCCGGCCGCCCTGGACCCCGGTGAGCCCGAGCGGGTGGCCGAGGCGGTACGGGCCCTGAGCCTCGACCACGCGGTGATCACGGCCGTGGCCCGCGACGACCTCGTCGACGGGGGCGCCGGGGCCTTCGCCGCCACCGTCGCTGCCGTGCGCCGGGCTGTCCCGGGCTGCACCGTGGAGGTGCTCATCCCCGACTGCCGGGGCGACGAGGTGGCGCTGGAGCGCATCTTCGGCGCCCGCCCCGAGGTCTGCAACCACAACCTGGAGACCGTGGCCCGGCTGCAGCGGGCGGTGCGCCCCTCGGCCGGCTACGCCCGCTCCCTGGCCGTGCTGGCCCGGGCCAAGGAGGCGGGCCTGGTCACCAAGTCGGGGCTGATCCTCGGCCTGGGCGAGACCGACGGCGAGGTGGCGGGAGCGCTGGCCGACCTGGCTGCGGTGGGCGTGGACATCGTCACCATCGGCCAGTACCTGCGCCCGTCGGCCCGGCACCTGCCGGTGCAGCGCTGGGTCGAGCCCGCCACGTTCGAGCGCCTGCGGCGGCTCGGGGTCCAGCTCGGCATCGGCCACGTGGAAGCCTCCCCCCTCACCCGTTCCAGCCACCGGGCCCGCCAGTCCCTGGCGGCGGTGGCGGGGACGGTTCAGTCCACTGCGGCCAGGGCCGAGGAGAAGGCGGCCTCGGCCGCCCCGTCGTAGAGCACGAAGCGCACCTCGGTGACCGCCGTGGGGGCGTGGTGGACGGCCGCCACCGCCACGGGGGCCGCCTCGTCGAGGGGGTAGCCGTACACCCCGCAGGAGATGGCCGGGAAGGCCACCGATGTGGCACCGAGCTCGTCAGCCACCCGCAGCGCCTCCCGGTGGCACGAGGCCAGGAGGGCCGAGCGGTCCTCGCCCGGCGAGTAGACGGGCCCTACGGTGTGGATCACCCACCGGGCGGGGAGATCGCCGGCGGTGGTGGCCACCACCTGGCCGGTGGGCAAGCCGCCGGGCAGGGTGGTGGCCCGCAGGTACCGGCACGCCTCGAGGATGGCCGGGCCGCCGGCCCGGTGGATGGCGCCGTCGACGCCGCCCCCGCCGAGCAGCGAGGGGTTGGCGGCGTTGACCACGGCGTCGACGGGGGTGGTGGTGAGGTCGCCCCGCTCCACCGTGACCTCCATCGCCGCGCACTCTAGCCACCACCGATTCCACCTGATAGCGTCCCCGGTGCCGAGCGCAGCGTCAGTCGCACTCCGGGGCTCGGACGTTTTTGGGCGAGGGGAGAACCATCGTGGGTCACGTACGACGACCCCGGCGGCGGATGGCCAAGGCGTTTCTGGCCAGCATCGTCGGCTTGGGCACCATGACCGGCTTCACCGGCACGGTCAACGCCGCCGAGGAGGCGCAAGGCAGCGCCTTCGGGCTCTCGGCCACCGGCTTGATCGACATCGATCCGGAGCCCCAGGTCCAGTTCCCGCCCGGTGGCCAGGACACCACCGTCGAGATCGACCTCGGGGCGCTGCTGCTGGCGTGCACCATCAACGCCTCGTCCCAGGGCTTCGACAGCGCGTCGGTCGAGGTCGACAACGAGGCGGATGCCGACCTGGTGACCAGCTCGGCCAGCATCGAGTCGGCCACCTTGCTCGGTGACCCCGACGCCGACTGCGCCGGTGGCGATGCCGGTGGCGGCAGCGGCGGGCTCGTCGACTTCCTCGACGACCTGGTCGATGGGCTCCTCGGGGCCGGCGGCTCGGGCATCGACGTCACCGCCATCTCCAGCCAGTGCACGGCCGGCGCCGGCGGCGTCTCGGCCAGCTCCTCGGTGGTCGGCCTGGACGGTGGCGGCGACATCCTCGACGACCTGCTCGGGACCGGCCTGGACCTGAACGAGCTGGCCCTCGACCTGGGCCTGGGGCTCAACGTGGACCTGGGGATCCTCCAGCTGGTGGTGGACGAGCAGATCAGTGACCCGGACGGCAACGGCATCACCGTGCGGGCCCTGCGTCTCACCCTGCTGCCCGGGACGGGTGCCGGTGATCCCCTCCAGGAGGTGATCCTGGCCGAGTCCTCCTGCCGCTTCGTCGGGGAGACCGCCGGACCGCCTGGGCCCCCCGGACCGCCCGGACCGCCTGGGCCCCCCGGACCG
>DATMJI010000084.1:0-10335 GCA_035553895.1 Acidimicrobiales bacterium
AGCCCTCGTGGTCGAGGCGGCGGCGGCCCTGCGGCGGGAGGCCTGCAGCGTCGAGGTCCGCCTCAACGCCGGTCTCGACGACGCCGTGGCCGCGGCCGTGGCCGGCATCCCCCTGCCCGGCGATGTCACCGCCTCGAGCCCACTGCCCGTGCGGGTCGATCGCCCCCAGGGCCTGGCCAGTGCCTGGTACGAGCTCTTCCCCCGATCCGAGGGGGGCCTGGGCGGCGTGACCAAGCGCCTGGCCGCCATCGCCGACATGGGCTTCGACGTGGTCTATCTCCCGCCGGTCCACCCCATCGGCCGCAGCCACCGCAAGGGCCGGGACAACACCCTCGCCGCCGGGCCCGACGATGTCGGCAGCCCCTGGGCCATCGGCGCCGCCGAGGGCGGTCACCTGGCCATCCACCCCGACCTGGGCGACTTCGACGACTTCGACGCCATGGTGGCCGAGGCCGGCGCCCAGGGCCTGGAGATCGCCCTGGACTACGCCCTGCAGTGCGCCCCCGACCACCCCTGGGTGTCCGAGCACCCCGAGTGGTTCCACCACCGGCCCGACGGCTCCATCCGCTATGCCGAGAACCCCCCGAAGAAGTACCAGGACATCTACCCCATCAACTTCTGGCCGCCCGAGGAGTCCGATCGCGCCGCCCTCTGGCAGGCCTGCCGGGAGATCCTCGAGCACTGGATCGGCCACGGTGTACGGATCTTCCGGGTCGACAACCCCCACACCAAGCCCATGGCCTTCTGGGCCTGGGTCATCCCCGAGATCCAGGCGGCCCATCCCGACGTGCTCTTCCTGGCCGAGGCCTTCACCCGCCCCAAGGTGATGGCCAAGCTGGCCGAGGTGGGCTTCACCCAGAGCTACACCTACTTCACCTGGCGCACCACCAAGATCGAGCTCACCGACTACGTCACCGAGCTCAGCGCCGGCCCCCTGGCCGATTACATGCGCCCCAACTTCTGGCCCAACACGCCCGACATCCTCTCCGGTCCGCTCCGGGGCGGCGGGCCGGCGGCCTTCCGGCTGCGCCTGCTGCTGGCGGCCACCCTGGTCCCCAGCTACGGCATCTACCGGGGCTACGAGTGGTGCGAGAACGAGCCCCAGAGCGATGCCAACGAGGAGTACCGCAACTCGGAGAAGTACGAGCTCAAGCCCCGGGGATGGGACGACGAGGCGGGCCCGCTGACGCCCTTCATCCGCCGGCTGAACCAGGTGCGCCGGGCGCACCCGGCGCTGGCCACCCTGCGGGGCACCCTGTTCCACCACAGCTCCAAGGACGCCCTGCTGGTCTACTCGCGGGTCAGCCCGGGCGACGACGACGTCGTGCTGTGCGTGGTCAACCTCGATCCCGACCACTGGCAGGAGGACACCCTCACCCTCGATCTCGGAGCCTTGGGCCTGCCCTACGATGAGGCCATCGAGGCCCACGACGAGCTCACTGGCGAGACCTTCACCTGGCACGGCGCCCACCCCTACGTGCGCCTCGACCCCGCCGAGCAGCCCGGCCACGTGCTGCACCTGCGCACCGCCCGCCCGGCATGAGCCCACCCGATCCCAGCGTCAGCGGCGTCCCTTCCGGCAGCGCCGGCCTGACCAGCGACACCCGTTGGTTCCAGACCTCGGTCTTCTACGAGGTGCTGCTCAAAGGCTTCAGCGACGCCAATGATGACGGCACCGGCGACCTGCGGGGGCTGACCGCCAAGCTCGACTACATCGAGTGGCTCGGCGTCGACTGCATCTGGCTGCTGCCGTTCTACCAGTCGCCCCAGCGCGACGGCGGCTACGACATCAGCGACTTCTTCACCTTGCACCCCGAGTACGGCGATCTCGGTGATGCGGTGGCCTTCATCGAGGAGGCCCACCGCCGGGGCATCCGGGTCATCTCCGATCTGGTCATGAACCACACCAGCGACGCCCACCCGTGGTTCACCGAGTCCCGCCAGGACCGAACCAACCCCAAGGCCGACTGGTACGTCTGGAACGACGACGAAGCGCGCTGGCCCGACGCCCGCATCATCTTCGTCGACACCGAGCCGTCGAACTGGACCTACGACGCCCCCCGCGGCCAGTACTACTGGCACCGCTTCTTCCACCACCAGCCCGACCTCAACTACGACAACCCCGATGTCGGCGACGCCATGCTCGACGTGGTCCGCTACTGGCTCGATATCGGCATCGACGGCTTCCGCCTCGACGCCGTGCCCTACCTGTTCGAGCGTGACGGCACCAACGGGGAGAACCTGGCCGAGACCCACGAGTACCTCCGCCGGGTGCGCAAGGAGGTCGACTCCATGTACCCGGGCCGGGTCCTGCTGGCCGAGGCCAACCAGTGGCCGGCCGACGTGGTCGACTACTTCGGTGCCGGCGACGAGTGCCACATGTGCTTCCACTTCCCCCTCATGCCCCGCATGTTCATGGCCCTGCGCCGGGAGCAGCGCTACCCCATCACCGAGATCCTGGCCCAGACGCCGGACATCCCCGACGGGTGCCAGTGGGGCATCTTCCTGCGCAACCACGACGAGCTCACCCTGGAGATGGTGACCGACGAGGAGCGGGACTACATGTACGCCGAGTACGCCAAGGATCCCCGCATGAAGCGCAACGTGGGCATCCGCCGGCGCCTCGCCCCCCTCATCGACAACGACCGGCGGGTGGCCGAGCTGCTGCACGCCATGCTTTTCAGCCTCCCGGGAACGCCCATCATGTACTACGGCGACGAGATCGGGATGGGCGACAACATCTACCTGGGCGACCGCGACAGCGTGCGCACGCCCATGCAGTGGTCCCCGGACCGCAACGCCGGGTTCTCCCGGGCCGACTTCGCCCAGCTCTACCTGCCGCCGCTGATGGACCCGGTCTACGGCTACCAGGCGGTCAACGTCGAAGCCCACACGCGCGATCCGAGCTCGCTGCTCTATTGGGTCAAGCGCATGCTCGAGGTGCGCAGGCAGCACCCGGTCTTCGGCGTGGGCCGCTTCGAAGTGCTCTCCTCGGAGAACCCCTCGACCCTCGCCTTCGTCCGTGACGGGACCGACCCCGACACCGGTGATCGCGACATCGTGATGTGCGTCAACAACCTGAGCCGGTTCGCCCAGCCGGTGGAGCTGCACCTGGCCCACTACGAGGGCTACGTCCCCCACGAGCTGCTCGGGCGGGTGGCCTTCCCTCCCATCGGGGAGCTGCCGTACTTCGTCACCCTCGCCCCGTACGGGTTCTACTGGTTCCAGCTGGTGGAGGGCGAGGCATGATCGACCAGGACGCTCTCGCCACCGCCCTCGCCGGCTACCTCCCCCGCCAGCGGTGGTTCGCCGGGGGCGAGGAGGAGGCGGCCGGCCTGACGGTGACCGACCTGCGCCTGCTGCGGGGCGATGCCTGGCCCGCCCTGATCCAGGTGGTGGTGGAGACCGGGGTGGCCTCCGGACCCGACGGCAATGCCGAGCGGGCCAGCTACCAGGTGGTGCTCGGGATGCGCCCCGTCGACAGCCGCGAGGCCTTCCTCGAGGGCAAGCCCGAGGCCATCGTCTCGGAGATCGACACCGAGCTCGGCGACGCCCTGGCCTACGACGCGGCCATCGATCCCGAGCTGTCCCTCGCCGTCCTGGCCCACGTGGCCCCCGGCGAGCAGGCCGAGCGGGCCCGCTACCTCGGGGCCGACCAGTCCAACACCTCGGTGGTCTTCGACGAGCGACTGATCATGAAGATCTTCCGTCGGCTCTCCGACGGGCCCAACCCCGACGCCGAGGTCACCCGGGCCCTGGTCGAGACCGGCTTCGCCAACGTGGCCGAACCGGTGGCCGAGTGGCGGGAGGACGGGCGCGACTTCGCCGTGGTGAACCGCTTCCTGGTGGGCGGCACCGATGGCTTCGTCCTGGCCCAGCTGTCGCTGCGCGACCTGTTCGACCGCCGCTGCCCGCCGGGGGAGGCCGGCGGCGACTTCGCCTTCGACGCCCGCCGCCTGGGGGTGGTCACCGCCGAGATGCACCTGGCCCTGGCCCGGGCCTTCGGGACGGGCGAGGGCGACCCCGGGGCCTGGGCCGCCGACATGGAGGCCCACCTCGATCGCACCCACCTCGGGGCCATCGACCGGGACCGGGTCCGCCGCCTCTACCGTCTCCTGGCCGGGGTCGACCACCCCGGCCCCTCGCTGCGGGTCCACGGCGACTACCACCTGGGCCAGGTGCTACGCACCGACAGCGGCTGGTACGTCCTGGACTTCGAGGGCGAACCCGACCGTCCCCTGGAGGAGCGGCGCCGCCCGACATCGGCCCTGCGCGACGTGGCCGGCATGGTCCGCTCGTTCCACTACGCCCCCGAGGTGGCGCTGGCCGAGTGGGGCGAGGCCATCGACGACGAGCTCACCGCCCTCGGCCACGACTGGGAGCACCGCAACCGGGTGGCCTTCCTCTCCGGCTATCTCGGAGCCGAGGGCGTGGGGGAGATCCTGCCGGCCGAGGAGGCGGAGCGCCGGCTGGTGCTGGCCGCCTTCGAGCTGGACAAGGCCGTCTACGAGGTCGGCTACGAGCACTTCCACCGCCCCGACTGGGTCCACATCCCCCTCTCTGCCGTCGAGCGCATCCTGGAGGCCGTTCTATGACCACGCCGAGCACGCCGAACGCCCTGGACACCGAGCTCGACCGGCTGGTGGCGGGCGAGTCCGGAGATCCCCACCAGGTCCTCGGTCCCCACCCCTCGGGCAAGAAGAAGCCGAGCACCACCGTCCGGGGCTACCGCCCCGACGCCAGCGCCATGCACCTGGTGCTCGACGGCGGCGAGCGCCGGGCCATGGAGCGCCTGCACCCCGGCGGCGTCTTCGCCGCCGAGGTGGCCGGGGCCGAGGTCCCCGCCTACCGCCTGGAGGTCGCCTACCCCGACGGTGCCAGCTTCGAGGTCGGCGACCCCTACCGCTTCTGGCCCACCCTCGGCGACGTCGACCTGCACCTCATCGGCGAGGGTCGCCACGAGCGCCTCTGGGAGGTGCTCGGGGCCCACGTCCGGGAGCACCAGGGCACCACCGGGACTTCCTTCGCCGTGTGGGCCCCCTCGGCCCGCTCGGTGCGGGTGGTGGGCGACTTCAACGGCTGGGACGGGCGCCTGCACCCCATGCGCTCCCTCGGGTCCTCCGGCGTGTGGGAGCTGTTCGTGCCCGATGTCGGCGACAGAGCCCTCTACAAGTTCGAGATCCTCACCCAGGAGGGGCACCTGCGGGTCAAGGCCGATCCGCTGGCGTTTTCGGCCGAGGTCTCCCCGGGCACGGCCAGCCGGGTGGTCCAGACCGCCCACCAGTGGAACGACGCCGGCTGGCTGGAGCGGCGCCGGACCTCCGATCCCCTGCACGGGCCGCTGTCGGTCTACGAGGTCCACCTGGGCTCGTGGCGCACGGTGCCCGAGGAGGGGGACCGCCCGCTCACCTACCGGGAGCTGGCCACCCAGCTGGTCGACTACGTGGCCGAGCAGGGCTTCACCCACGTCGAGTTCCTGCCGGTGGCCGAGCACCCCTACGCCCCCTCGTGGGGCTACCAGGTGTCGAGCTACTTCGCCCCCACCTCCCGCTTCGGCCCGCCCGACGACTTCCGGGCCCTGGTCGACGCCTTCCACGCCCGCGACATCGGCGTCATCGTCGACTGGGTGCCGGCGCACTTCCCCAAGGACGACTGGGCCCTGGCCCGCTTCGACGGCACCGCCCTCTACGAGCATGCCGACCCCCGCCAGGGCGAGCACCCCGACTGGGGCACGCTGGTGTTCAACTTCGGGCGCAACGAGGTCCGCAACTTCCTCAGCGCCAGCGGGCGCTACTGGGTGGAGGAGCTCCACGTCGACGGCCTGCGGGTCGATGCCGTGGCCTCCATGCTCTACCTCGACTACTCCCGCAAGGAGGGCCAGTGGGTCCCCAACCGCCACGGGGGCCGGGAGAACCTGGAAGCGGTCTCGTTCCTCCAGGACTTCAACACCCTCATGCACGGCCAGCACCCGGGCGTGCTCACCATCGCCGAGGAGTCGACCGCCTGGCCGGGGGTGAGCCGCCCCGTCTACGTGGGCGGGCTCGGGTTCGGCCACAAGTGGAACATGGGATGGATGCACGACACCCTGGAGTACTTCTCCAACGACCCCATCCACCGCCGCTACCACCACCACCAGCTCACCTTCGGGTTGCTTTACGCCTTCAGCGAGAACTTTGTGCTGCCGCTGTCCCACGACGAGGTGGTGCACGGGAAGGGTTCGCTGCTGGGCAAGATGCCGGGCGACGGCTGGCAGAAGCTGGCCAACCTGCGGGCCCTCTACGCCTGGATGTGGGCCCATCCGGGCAAGCAGCTGTTGTTCATGGGCAGCGAGTTCGCCCAGGAGCGGGAGTGGGCCCACGACCGCAGCCTCGACTGGCACCTGCTCGACTCGGCCGGCCCCGCCGGGGTCCAGGCCCTGGTACGCGACCTCAACCGGCTCCACCAGCACGAGCCCGGGTTGTGGAGCGGCGACTTCGACCCCGCCGGGTTCCGCTGGATCGACGCCAACGACGCCGACCAGAGCTGCTACTCCTTCCTGCGCCTGCCCGTGGGGGAAGGTGCCGGTGGACGCCAGGTGGCGTGCCTGGCCAACCTCACCCCCGTGCCCCGCTACGGCTACCGGGTGGGCCTGCCCCAGGGCGGCCGCTGGGAGGTGCTGCTCAACACCGACGCCACCTGCTTCGGCGGCAGCGGCACCGACGTGGGCCCGGTCCTCGAGGCCGAGGCCCGGCCCTGGCACGGCGAGGAGCACTCGGCCGTGCTCACCCTGCCACCCCTGGGCATCGTGTGGCTGGCCCCCACCGGCTGAGCGGCGGCGCCAGCAGCGGCACGCATCTAGCCTGACGGCTACCATCGTGACCCCGGGTCGGACCGGCCGCCCCGGATCGAAGGAGCGGGAGGCGTCGTGAGCAAGCTTCGAGCGTTCGCAGGGGCGGCGGCCACGCTCGCCCTGCTGGTTTCCCTGACCGCCGTGGCCCCACCGGCGGCGGCCGGCCACGTGAACTGCGGTGACGTGATCACGGTCGACACCACCCTCGATGCCGACGTGGGACCCTGCCCGGGGACCGGTCTGGTCATCGGGGCCGACCGGGTGATCCTCGATCTCAACGGTCACCGGCTCTTCGGCACCGCCGGGTCCGCCGGTGAAGGCGTCGGTGTCCTGGTCGAGGGTCGGGAGCGGGTGTGGGTCACCAACGGCGCCGTGCAGCACTTCGACGCCGGGGTGGCCATCGTCGGCGGGGCCAACAACCGCGTGACCCGGGTCCGGGCCATCGACAACGTTGGCTCCCTCGCTGCCGGCTTCGGCGACGGCATCGTGGCCGAGTCGTCCACCGGCAACGTGTTCGAGGACAACATCATCCGCCGCAACGGGCCCTTCGGGGGCATCACCCTCTTCGGTGGCTCCACCCACCACACCATCAGCCGCAACTTGGTGCAGGACAACGTGGTCCTCACCTCGCCCAGCGGGCCCCAGCAGGACGACGGCATCCGCCTGGAGAACCTCTCCACCGACAACATCATCAGCGAGAACCGGGTCTACGACAACGGCCTCGACGGCATCGCCCTGTTCCGGGGATCGGCCCGCAACCAGGTGGTGCGCAACGACGTGCGCCGCAACGGGGCCCACGGCCAGGTCCACCGCCAGGGCGACGGCATCGCCGTGTTCAACCAGGCCGACCGCAACCTCATCTCCGAGAACCGGGTCTTCGACAACGGGGCCAACGGGATCTTCCTGCGGGGCCCGGTCACCTTCAACCCCCCGTCCGGACCCGTCACCATCCCCGGGGCCCGGGAGAACCGGGTGCTGGGCAACTTCACCGGCAACAACGGCCCCATCCCCGGCCCCGGCGGGCCTCGTTACGACCTGCGCGACAACAACCCCGACTGCGACGAGAACATCTGGCTCGACAACACCTACCTGACGGCCTTCCCCGAGTGCACCACCGGCACCACCGGCGGCGCCCTCTCCGGGGCCGCCGCCTCCGGGGCCGGCCCGTCCGCATCCTCGGCGCCGGCGGGTGGACCCGAGCTGGGCTCCGACTTCGTGCGTTAGCCCGCCCACCGCTGTTGCCACCATCGCCTGGAGGCTGGGGGCTGTAGAGCAGCGCGCAGCCTCCAGGCGTGCTCGAGCGGGCTCCGACTTCGGGTGCCGGTGCCAGGAGCCGCAATCGCCATGACCACCGTCGCCTGGAGGCTGGGGGCCGTAGAGCAGCGCGCAGCCTCCAGGCGTGCCCGTCGGCCGGCGACGGCGGCGAGCTGTCCCACCCCGTGGCCATCATGGGGCCATGGAGGTCGAGGCGGCCATCGCCAGGATCGCTCGGGGCCAGCACGGGCTGGTGGCCAGGCACCAGGCCCTGGCCGCCGGTGTCACCCCCTCGGCCATACGGGTCCGGGTGGCGCGAGGCTCCTGGCTGGCCGTCCGGCGCACCGTCTTCGCCATCGCCGGGGTACCGCCTTCGTTCGAGCAGGCCGTCCTTGCCGTGTGCCTGGCGTCGAAGGGCCGCTGCTGGGTCTCTCACCGCAGTGCGGCGGCGCTGTGGGGCCTGGAGGTCCGGCCCCCGTCGGCCATCGAGGTGACCACGGTCCCGGCCATGCGCCTCGACCTGGCCGGGGTACGCCAGCACCGGTCGGTGACCATGCCGCTGGCCGACCTGGCTCACCACCGGTCGGTCCCGGTGACGACCGTGGCCCGTACCCTCGTCGACTGCGTACCGCAGCTGAGTGGTCGTGCCCTGGAGCGAGCGGTGGACGACGCCGACCGGCGGGGGCTCCTCGACGTCGCCGACCTGGCCCGCTGCCTGGAGCGCCTCGACATCCCCGGCCGAGGGGGCCTGGGGCCGTTGCGCGACGTGGTGGCCGCCCGCCGGGAAGGCCGGCAGCCGGGCGGGAGCGCCGCCGAGCTCGACGTTCTGGCCATCCTCAGGGCCGCCGGGGTTCCGTTGCCGGTCCAGCAGTACGAGCTCGTCGTGGGTGGGCGCCGCCGGGTCCTCGACTACGCCTACCTGGAGGAGCGGGTTGCCCTGGAGTTCGACGGGTTCAACCCCCACGGCCGGCTCCGCTCGGTCTTCGACGACGGCGCCATCCGGGGCAACGATCTCGCCGTGGCCGGCTGGCTCGTCCTGCACTTCACGTCCCGGACGCCGCCCGAGCACATCGTCCAGCGGACCCTCGCCGCCCTCGCCTACCGCCGCCACCGCACGGCCTGAGCATGCGGTCGTCGGGGGACTGGAGGCTTGGCGTCGTCAGGCAGCGCGCCGGCTCCAGGCGTCGCCGGTGGCTCAGCGGCGAGGTGGCGTGCCCGACTCGATGCGCTGCTTCAGGCGGGCCAGATTGCGCCGCCAGATGGCACCCAGCACGGGGGTGGTGAGCCGCCAGGGGAATGCCAGCCGCTCCTCCCAGATGAAGCGGGTCCGCTCCCCCCGGTCGAGGCGCTCGATGGTGAAGCGACCCGAGCCCCGGACCAGGCCCCGGTGGCGCACCCCGATGCGGCGGCCCTCTTCCCACTCGGTCACCTCCATGCGGTCGGTGAGGCGGATCGGCCCCACCTTGGTGTCGCACTCGAAGGTGGTGCCCACCCCCTGGCGCTGTGGTGTCGTGAAGCGGATGTCCACGGCGTCGGCCATCCACGTCACGTGGCTGTCCAGATCGGCCAGGTGGGGCCAGACCTCCTGGGGCCGGGCGGCGATGACGGTGGAGACCCTCACGCCAGACTGGCCGCCACCACGGCGAGGTCGTCCACCAGGCCCTGGAGGGCCGTGTCGCGCTCCTCGGCCGGCCCCCGCAGGATCGACGACGGGTGCACGGTGGCCAGGACGCGAGGCTCGAGCGGGGACTCGACGAAGCGGCCGCGGTCCCGGCTGACCCGGAAGGTGGGGCCGAGCACCGCCTGGGCCGCCGTGGCCCCGAGGAGGACGACCACCTCGGGTGCCACCGCCGCCAGCTCGGCGTCGAGCCAGGGCCGGCAGGCGGCCACTTCGGTGGTGTTGGGGCGCTGGTGCAGCCGGCGCTTGCCCCGGGGCTTCCACTTGAAGTGTTTGACCGCGTTGGTGACATAGGCGCGCTCCCGGGGGATGCCCGCCCGGGACAGGGCCTGGTCGAGGACGCGGCCGGCGGGACCCACGAACGGTGCCCCCTGGCGGTCCTCCACGTCGCCCGGCTGCTCGCCCACCAGCGCCACGGCAGCGCCGGCCGGGCCCTCGCCGAAGACCGTCTGGGTGGCCTGCTCCCACAGGCCGCAGGCCTGGCAGCCGGCAGCCGCCGAGGCCAGCTCGGCGAGCGAGGCGGACACCGGCACGGCGGCGGGGGGCACGGGTTGCAGGGTAGTCCCCGCCCTCC
>DATMJI010000085.1:0-20574 GCA_035553895.1 Acidimicrobiales bacterium
GCGCTCCACCAGGGGCCGGGGGGGACCGAGCTGGCCAGAGCCGGAGGGCGGAGCACGCCGACCGGGTCGCAGTGGGCGAGCACGCCGGCCAGCTCCGGGTGGCTGAAGCGGGGCCCGAGGGGCACGGCCACGGCACCGGCCGCCAGGGCGCCCACGTAGGCCACGGCAAAGTCGCTCCAGTGGGCGTTGTCGAAGACCAGGGCCACCCGCTCGCCCCGCTGCACGCCCCGCTCGGCCAGGCCCCGGGCCACCGTGGCGGCCCCGGCCTGCCAGGCGGCGTAGGTCAGCACCGGGCCGCCATGGACGACCAGGGCGACGGCACCGGGATCCTCGGCCGCCCGCCGGGCCAGGAGCTCGGGGACGAGCACGGGAGGGCTCCCTTCCATCCCCGTCAGCTCAGCACCCGCTTCTTCAGCCCGCTGATGCCGGTGGCGCACAGCACAGCGGTGCACACCACCAACACGCCGTAAACGACCGGCAGCGGCATGGTGGGGATCCCCGTCGACAGGGCGGCCCGGAAGCCCTCGCTCAGGTACACCAGGGGGTTGACGAGCACGGCGACCTGCAGCCAGGGGATGGGCTCCAGCGCCGACCAGGAGTAGAAGATGGCGCCGAAGAAGGCCAGGGGCAGGGCCACGAAGCCGGCCAGGATGGGCACCGACCGGGGGTCGAGCTGGGTGCCCAGGGTCAGGCCGAGGGCGGCCGAGGCGATGCAGGCCAGCGGGGTGAGGGTGAGCAGCACCACCCAGTCGACGTCGACCAGCAGGGGCGTGGCCGGCACGAAGGCGGCGGCGGGAAAGACGATCATGCCGGCGAAGAGGGCCTGGAGGGCACCGGAGGCGATCTTCTGGAAGCCGATGAGCGACAGCTCGGCCGGGGCCATGACCCGGTCCTCCAACTCGTTGGTGACGTCGAGCTCGCGCGCCAGCGGCATGGCCACCCGGAAGATGCCCTGGAAGATCACCGCCTGGGCCACCAGCCCGCCCACCAGGATGGTGGAGAACTGGGAGGCGCCCCCCTCCCCCCCCACGGCCTGGCCGATGGCCGGGAACACGTAGGTGAAGACGAACACCAGCAGCAGGGGCTGGATGATGGTGTTGGGGACGAAGTCACCGAGTGTGCGGTCGAGCACGACCAGGTCGCGCAGCAACAGGGCCCGGAAGGTCGCCCACCGGCTGGGATGGAGCGGTCTCGCCGCCGGCCGGCCGCTTCCGGCCCCCGCCGGGGCATCGGCCGCCCCCGGGTCGGTGGCCGCCCCGGGGTCGGTGGCGTCTCCGGCATCGTGGCGTGCGCTGGGTGGGCCCGGTTCGGTGCCGACCACGGCCTCGGGCGGAGGGGTGGAGGCGTCCGCCGTCATTCCCGCAGGTCGCGCCCGGTGAGGTTGATGAAGACCGTCTCGAGGGTCACCTCGTCGGAGTGCAGACCCTCGAAGTCGAAGCCCAAGAGCTCGGCCACGTCGTTGGCGTCGTCCCGGATGCGCTGGGTGTCGGGGAGATCCTCGGTCGGGCCCTGGACCGACAGCCGCTCGGGCGGGGGGACGGACTCCAGCGAGCGGCTCAAGAGGACCTTGACCTTCCCCCGCATCCCGTCGTTGCCGGCGCCGGCCCGCTTGAGCTGGGCGGGGGTGTCCAGGGCGAGGATGCGACCGTGGTCCATGATGGCCACCCGGTGGCACATGCGGTCGGCCTCCTCCATGTAGTGGGTGGTGAGCAGGATCGTCTGACCCTCCTCGTTGAGGCGGCCGACGATCTCCCACAGGGCCAGGCGGCTCTGGGGGTCGAGCCCGGCCGTGGGCTCGTCGAGGAACAGCACGGCCGGGCGGTGGAGGATGGCCCGGGCCACCATCAGCCGCTGGGCCATGCCACCCGAGAGGTGGTAGACCTCGGCGTTGGCCTTCGCCGTCAGGCGGAACCGCTCCAGCAGCTCGTCGGCGGCGTCCGTGGCCTCGGTACCGCTCATGCCGAAGTAGCGGCCGTGGAAGTAGAGGTTCTCCCAGACGGTGAGGCTGCGGTCGAGGGTGTTGGCCTGGGGCACCACCCCCAGGTCGAGCTTGGCCCGGGCCGGATCGGCAACCACGTCGATGCCGTTGACCAGGGCCGAGCCGGCGGTCGGAATGACCCGGGTGGTCAGCATGCCCACCGTCGTGGTCTTGCCGGCCCCGTTGGGCCCCAGGAGCCCGAAGATCTCGCCCCGGTTCACCGTGAGCTCCAAGTTGTCGACCGCGACCAGGTCGGCGCCGGTGTCGCCCCCGCCGGGATAGACCTTGGTCAGGCCGCGGACGGAGATCACCTCGTCGCTCGGTTGCTCCAGGTCTGCTACGAGAGCCACGGACCACCAGCATAGGCCCCTTCCCCAGACGCCCTTGATCTGGCGAACAGCCGACAGATGGCGCTTCTTGCTAGGTGCCTATGGACAGCACCTCCCCAGGTGCGTAGTGTGCGCCAGTTCCGCCATTCACCAGGGGGTAGCCATGAGAACCTTGACCCACACGCCACGGCGCACCGGTCCGCCGGCACCGCTCCGCCAACGCTGGCGCCGCCGGGCGGTGGGGGTCGCCCTGGTGGCCACGTCGCTGGCGGCGGTGGCCGCCGTGCCGGCGCCCCTGCAGGCCCAGGTGGATGGCGGCGGCGACCCGCTGGCCACCAGCCCGGCCCTCGAGCTGCTCGGGCACAACGACCTCGGGGGCGAGGGCCTCAACGGTGAGGTGACGGTGATCGGCGACATCGCCGTGGTGGCCTCGGGGATCATGCCCGGCGGCGGCCTGCGCACCGGCTTCTACAACCCCTACCCGTGCCCGGCCACCACCACCGACGTCGTCGACATCAGCGACCCGGCCAACCCGACGGTGGTCGGGGGCATCCCCGTGGTGGCGGGCGTGACCGCCCGCGACGTGGACGCCATCGAGGTGGCGACGCCCAGCTTCACCGGCACCCTCCTCGGCGTGGCCCTGGCCCGGTGCTCTGGCGCCGGCAACCTCGTCGACCGGGGCGTCGAGTACTACGACCTCAACGACCCGGCCAACCCCGTGTTGCTCGGTCGCTACGACGCCGACCTCGAGCTCTTCGCCGAAGGGGTGGAGTGCGAGAACAGCTCCGGTCGCGCCTGCGCCTCCTCCCAGGACTCGGTGTCGCTGTCGCAGCGGCCCGACGGCACGGTGCTGTCCATCTCCACCGAGCCCTTCGCCAGCGCCAGCCGGTTCGCCTCCGGCGACCTGCGGGTCGTCGACGTGACCGACCCCACCAACCCGGTGCAGATCGGTGACTACGACCCGCCCCTGTCGCCGGGCGATCCCAGCCTCGGGTTCTCCAACAACGGCTGCCGGCCCTTCACCAGCATCTACACCGCCGAGCTCTACGCCCAGGGCACCAAGGCCCTGGCCGCCGGATTCGACGACGGCCTCTTCGACCTCGGCATCGACCCCCCGCCGGGACCCCCGGCCTTCGGCACCGACCCGGTGGCCACGCTGCTCGGCCAAGTCGACCCCTACCCCCAGAACAACCGCCTCACCGAGGGCAACAACGCCTACGTCACCTTCGCCGGCGACGCTGAGCGGCCCCTAGGCCTGATGTCCGACGAGGACTGGATCGCCCCGGCCACCAAGCTGTGGGTGGCCACCGTCAACGGGTCCCGCTCGGGGGTCTCGGAGCAGGGTCTGAGGCCCAGCATCAACGTCGGTTGCGAGGCCATGTTCACCCTCTTCGACCCCGAGGACACCGCCCAGATCTACCGCCACACCGATGCCCAGGTGCCGCCGGGGAAGGGCTCGACGGCCCCCTTCGTCTACGTCGGCTTCGGCTGCGCCGGCGCCCCCCTGGCCACCGACCCGCTCACCGGTGCCCCCGCCGACGTCACCGGCAAGATCGCCGTGGCCGACCGCGGGGTCTGCGGCTTCGCCGACAAGGCCGCCAACCTGCAGTCGCTCGGCGCCATCGGGGTGCTCAATGCCGGGGCCTTCTTCGGCAACGCCTTCTCCCCCGATGGTGATCCCACGCCGGGGACGGCCGAGCTGCACATCCCGGTCATGACCACCGACCAGGCCGCCTTCGACGCCCTCAAGGCGACGCTGATCGCCGGGGGCACGGCCACCGGCGCCATGGTGGACCGGCCCGGCTTCTGGGGGGGGCTGCGGGTGGCCGACCTCACCAGCTACCAGCAGGTCGGTGGCTACACCACGCCCCGCTCCCGGGTGTTCCCGCCCCCCGACCTCGGCGTCTACTCGGTGCACCACGCCGTGGCCGAGGGCGACCGGGCCCAGGTGGCCTGGAACTCCGACGGGCTGCGGGTCCTCGACCTGGCCAACCCGGCCAGCCCGAGCGAGGTGGGGCACTTCGTGCCGCCCGACACGCCCGACCCCACGGGCCAGATCCCGGCCAAGGCCTACGTGGTCGGCGTCGACACCGCCGGCTGCAACGTGGTCATCAGCGACATCAACTCCGGTCTCTACGTGGTGTCCGACCCCGGGGCCTGCCCCGGCGGCTGACCCGGCCCCGCCTCCGGTCCTGTCCCCGCCCGTTCTGGCAGCAGGAGTGGCTGGAATTCCCGCCACTTCTGCTGCCAGATCGGTGGGGTGGACCTTGATATGCTCATGTATCGCCCATATGGTGAAAGGTGACCCGGCATCACAAGCGCCGGCACAACGCACCCACCGAAGGGACACCACATGGGCGGAACCGTGAGTCACCACCCATCGACCATCGAGCCACCGACGACAGATCTCCGGGGAGGCTCCAGGCGATCAGCGCTGGCCGGCCTCGCCGTGCTCGCCCTCATCGCCAGCCTCACCGTGTTGGCGGCACCGGCGCGGGCCGACCACATCGTCTGCGGGGTCGTCATCACCGAAGACACCACCCTCAGCGGCGATCTCGGGCCCTGCCCCGGGGACGGCATCGTGGTGGCGGCCGACGGCATCAGCTTGGACCTCAACCGCTACCGCGTCTTCGCCGACAACGGCGCCGGCGACAACGCCGGCATCCGCCTGGTCGGGGTCAGCGGGGTCACCGTGATGAACGGCATCGTCGAGGGCTTCGACGCCGGGGTGTTCGTCGGTGGCGGGTCGGGCAACACCATTCGCCAGGTTGGCGCGTTCAACAACGTCAACGATGCGCTCTCGCCGCCGTGTGACCTGGGAGACGGCATCGCCCTGCTCGACTCCTCCGACAACACCGTGGAGCGCAGCCTGGTGGTCGGCAACGGGCCCTACGGCGGGATCACCATGGTGGGCGATTCCGACAACAACGTGATCCAGGACAACCAGGTGCGTGACAACAACATCGTCGGCACCGGCGGCGGCTGCGGGAACCAGAACCAGGACGAGGGGATCCGCATCGAGGGCCCCGGTGCCGACGACAACCTGGTGAGTCGCAACGCGGTGAGCACCAGCCTGCTCGGTGGCATCGCGCTGCACGGCCACGTCTGCAACCCGCTGAATCCCAGTGCCCCGCCCGAGCCCGGCAACACCGGCAACCGGATCGTTCGCAACTCGGTCACCAGCACCGCCGGCTCCAGTGTGTCCGCCGGCATCAACGTCCTCCAGCAGGGTCCGGCCACCGTGGTGTGCCCGGCCTTCGCCAACACCATCGAACGCAACCAGACCAACGCCAACGACGGTGACGGCATCTTCATCGCCGCCAACTCGCACGACAACCAGATCAACCTCAACCAGGCCAACAACAACAGCGCCGACGGCATCCACCTCAACGGTCCCCGGTTCGCCAACCAGTTCACCAACGTCGGCCCCACCGACTTCGACGTGGTGTCGCCCGACCTGCCGCCGTACACCGAGGGCACCGACTACCAGGTCATGTCCGGCTCCGGCAGCGGGGACGTGACCGCCGAGCTGGTGGCCATCGACCTGGCCATCCCCAGCAGCGACCCCGTCAACCCCAACCCGGTCGACACCTCCACCAGCGCCTGCGAGGCATCGGACTTCACCGAGGCCGGATTCCAACCCGGCGACGTGGCCCTCATCCAGCGGGGGACCTGCACCTTCGTGTCCAAGGTGGCCAACGCCATCGCCGCCGGGGCCAGCGCCGTGGTGATGTTCAACGAAGGCCAGGCCGGTCGCACCAGTGCCGACTTCGGCTCGGTGGGCCCGGTGGGCATCCCCGTGCTGTCGGCCACCTACGCCGTGGGCCAGGAGCTGGCGGTGCTGACCGACGCTGGGACGGTCACCGTCCACATCGAGACCAACACCACCAACGTGCTCACCGAAGCCGCCCCCGGCGCCTTCGACAACACCATCACCGGCAACCGGGCCCAGGGCAATGGCGGGTTCGACGCCTACGACGGCACCTTCGAGCCCCCGTGCGACAACAACACGTGGGCCAGCAACGTCTTCGGCACCGTGAACCAGGACTGCATCGACTCCGGTGAGGTCCTGGCCGGCGTGGCCGGGGCCGGCGGCGACGGTGGCGGTGACGCCGGCGACACCAGCCTGAGCCCCCGAGGCGGCCGGTCAGCCGCCGGGGCGGCAGCCTAGGCCGCCCTCCCGCCCTGGCTCACCCTTCTGGTCCCAGGAGACCGCGCCTTGAGTGCACCTCCTGGGGCCAGAACGGGTCGGGCTCGCTGAACCCCGGACCCTCACCCGGTGGGGGGTGATGGCCACGGCCGCCAGTGGAGGGCGCCCGGCGGGCCGGCCACGGCGACGGCACCGGCATACCCGGGACCGGCGTCCAGGTCGTGGAGAGACCAGCGGCCACCAGCGCCCGGGCCGCGGCGCACGGCGAGCACCGCCGGCGGGCCGGATCCGGGGACCGAGACGTCGAAGCTGTCGAGGGGTAGCGACAGGCCGACGCCCCAGGCCTTGAGCACGGCCTCCTTGCGGGTCCAGGTGGCGAAGAAGGCAGCCCGCCGCGCCGGTGGCGCCACCCTGGCCAGCTGGCGGCGCTCCCGGAGGGAGAAGAAGCGCTCGGCCAGAGCGTGGTGGTCGAGCCCGGGGCGCAACTGCTCGACATCGACGCCGACAACTCGGCGGCTGACGGCGAGCACCACCACCTTCCCGCTGTGCGAGAGGTTGAAGTGGATGTCGGCGGCCGGCCGCAGCTCGGGCTTGCCATGGGGCCCGAGCTCGAAGCGCAGGTCATCCGGGCGGGTACCGAGCTCGCCGGCCAGGACGTGGCGCAGCAGGGCCCGGGCGAGCTGGTAGGCCTGGCGCCGGCCGGGATGGGCGAAGCGCGCCGCCCGGGCCCGCTCCTCGGGAGCGAGGGCGCCGAGGAGCCCCGGGTCCAGCGGCTGGTCCAGGCCGGCCTGCCACACCGCCACGTCGTGAGCAGCCTCGGACATGGGCGGCTGGAGCATACTGCCAGGTGGCATCGAGCGAAGGGGTCCCCTCCATGAACGTGTTGTTCTCCTGCGTCCCCGGCTTCGGGCACTTCCATCCCCTGGTCCCGCTGGCCCGGGCCCTCACCGGGGCCGGTCACCGGGTGGCCTTCGCCACCGCCGAGCGCTTCTGCCGGCGGGTGATCGAGCCCGAGGGCTTCCCCGCTTTCCCCGCCGGCCTGCCTCCCCACGTCGCCCACCAAGCCACCCTGGAGCTGCCGGAGGCGGCCGAGCGCGATCCCGACGACGTGTGGACCGAGGGGGCCCTGATGTTCGCCAAGGTGGCGGGTCCGGCCAAGGTCGACGCGCTGGCGGCCGCCATCGCCGCCTTCACCGCCGATCTGGTGATCCACGATCCCACCGACTTCGCCGGGCCGCTGGCTGCTGCCGGCGCCGGGATCGCCTGGGCCGCCCAGAGCTTCGGCGCCATCCAGCCGCCGCCGTTCTGGCAGGCGGGCGGCGCCCTGATCGCCCCGGAGTGGCGGCGCCGGGGACTCGAGCCCGACGACCGGGGCGGGATGTTCGCCCACCTCTACCTCGACATCTGCCCCCCCAGCTTCCAGGACGCCTCCATCGCCGGCATCGAGGTGGCCCGCCCCCTGCGCCCGGTCACCTACGACACGTCGCTGGGTTCGGCCCTGCCCGGGTGGGTGGAGGAGCTGGACGAGCGGCCCACCGTCTACGTCACCCTGGGCACCGTGGCCAACCACGCCACCGAGGTCTTCGACGCCGTGCTGGGTGGCCTGGGGGAGGCCGAGTGGAACGTCATCGTCACCATCGGCCCCGATCGCCACCCGGCCGAGCTGGGGCCCCAGCCCGCCCACGTCCACATCGAGGGGTACCTGCCCCAGTCGCTGCTCTTCGGGCGCTGCGACGTGGTGGTGTGCCACGGTGGCTCGGGCACCCTGCTGGCCGCCCTCGGCCGGGGCTTGCCCCTCCTCGTGCTGCCCCAGGGGGCCAACCAGTTCTGGAACGCCCGGCGGTGCGTCGAGCTGGGGGTAGGACTGGCCCTCACCGACGGCGAGCTGGCCCCGCCGGCAGTGCGCTCGGCCGTGGCCGCCCTGGTCCACGACGCCCGCTACCGGGACGGCGCCGCCCGCCTGGCCGCCGAGATCGCCGCCATGCCGGCGCCGGCCGAGGTCGTCCCGAAGCTGGAGGCACTGGCCCGCCGGGGTCCGTAACCCTCCGTTCTGGTGGTCGGATCGGTGCACCGGGGCCTCCTTTGGACCACCAGAAGCGGGGGAGAACCCGGCTTGGCGCCCCGACGATAGGTGTAGCGTGGACCAGTGCCCGCCCGACGACGACCCGGCGCCGCACCGGTAGAGGACCGGCCCCAGCCGGTCCTCACCTCCTGGAATGACATCCTGGTGGGCCGGGAGATCCGCCGGGCCCGGGCCAGCTTCCGGGTGGCGGGGGCAGGGGCGGTGTTCCTCACCCTCGCCCCCTGGCTGTCGAGCCCCTCGTCGGCCCTCATGAGCGGCGCCGCCGCCGGCGGTCCGGGCTGGTCAGGGTTGCGCACGGCCACCGCCACCACCGTGGTCGGGGCCCCCGTCGGAGGCGCCCTGGCCAGTGCCGATCCGGCGACGGCACCCTCGTTGGTGGCCGCCTCGGCGGCACCGGTGACGGTGTACCAGGCCCCCGAGGGCACGGGCGTTGGCCGGGTCCTCGACCCGGCCAACGAGGTGAGCGGCCAGCTCGTCTTCCTGGTTCGCCGGGACGTGCCCGGCTGGCTGGAGGTCGACCTGCCCGTGCGCCCCAACGGCAGCACCGGGTGGGTGCGCCGGGACCAGGTCGAGCTCAGCCAGCACCGGTACCGGATCGAACTCTCGGTCTCGCAGCGCCGGCTGCAGGTCTACCGGGGTGCCGAGTTGCTCCTCGACGAGCCCATCGGCGTCGGCGCCCGGGACACGCCCACGCCCGGCGGGCGCTACTACTTGAAGGAGCTGCTGCGCCCCCCCGATCCCGACGGCTTCTACGGGCCCTACGCCTACGGCCTGTCGGGCTTCTCCAACGAGGTCTTCGACTACCGCGGGGGCGAGGGGGTCATCGGCATCCACGGCACCGACGACCCCGACTCCGTGGGGCGAGACGTGTCCAGCGGGTGCATCCGCCTGCGCAACCAGGCCATCGTCCGCTTGGCCGAGGAGATCGGCCTGCCCCTCGGCACGCCCGTGGAGATCTCCGTTTGAACCCGACCTAGCCGGCGGGGAAGCTCGTCTGGGCGCCGAAGCCGGCGCTGAAGCCAGCACCGAAGCTGAAGCGCTGTTCCAGCTGGCAGACGATCTGGGACACCCGGGCCAGGGCGTCCTGCAGGGCCGGGATGTCGAAGACGCCAGCCAGCTCGAGGATTTGGCCGCTCAGGGACCCGGGCGCCGGAACGCAGTCGCCACCGGGATCGGGGAGGGTGGTGGTGGTCGTGCCACCGGGAGCCGTGGTGGTGGTCGAGCCACTGGGAGCAGTGGTGGTGGTCGAGCCACCGGGAGCAGTGGTGGTGGTCGTGGCGGTGTTGCCGTCGGACTCGATGCCGCAGACCGACTGGGCGATGATCACGTCGCCGGTGGCGATGGGACCGAGCAGGGTGAGGTGGACCCCATTCACCGTGACGGAGCCGTCAGGATTGACGATCTGCTCGTTGAACACGACGCGGAAGCTGTCACCGACGCTGTCGACGGTGCCGGAGTACGTCAGGTTGACGCCCGGGTTGGCCGGGAGGTCGACGGTCTCGATCGGTTCCCCGGTGTCCGGATCGTTCGAGAGGGCGATCGACGCGTTGGTCAACGTCGTCGAAGCGGAGACATCACTCTCGGACGCCGTGCAGGACGTCTCGACGCTCTCGGCGTTGAACGGGTCGACCTGATCCTCGAGGGGAAGCGGGAACTCGACCCGGGCCGAACTGCTCACCGATCCGCCGGCCCCGGTGGTTCCCTGGGTACTGACCTCCATGCGGGATGATTCGAACAGTTGCGCCGGACCGACCCCGGCGGACGCACCGTCGGCATCCACCTCGGTGATGGGCGTGGCTGACCCTCCGGGCGGCAGCGTCACCGCCGGGCTCTCAGCAGCAGCAGCCTGGTCAGCCGGGACACACCCGGGCGGGGTGGCCGGCGGCCCAGGGGAGGTGCAGGCCACCTGATTGAACCCCCGCACGTTCGTCGGTCCGCCTCCGAGGGAGACCGCCACCTGATAGCCAATGGCACTGCCCGTCACCGAGGTGACGTCGGCGCTGACCGGGAGCTGGGCAAGCCCCGAGACACCCAGCACCGAGCACACCACGGCGATGGCGCCCAGCTGTCGTACCGAACGTGGACGTGTCTTCACCATGGTCGTGACTCCGTTCCCGCCTTCGGCCAGCTCCATCAGCCGGCCCGAAGACGATAGTAGCTACCGAGGTTCCTCAAGGGCAATACCGGACACATCACATATAGATGGAGCCTACAGCTATTGAGGGCCTGGAAGGTTGAGGCTCAACCGGTGAAGTTGGGCTGCGCCGGCGTGGTCGAGGCCGAACCCGACGAGGGAGCGTTGGAGGATCCGCTCCGCCGGGTCGTGGTGGTGGTGGCGCCACCCGAGCCACCGGCAGTGGTGGTGGTCGAGCCCCCGTCTCCACCGCGCACCGTGGTGGTGGTGGCGTTGCCGCCGCCACCCGACCCGGCAGCCACACCACAGACGACCTGGCCGATGATGGCCTCACCTCGGGCGGCCCCGCCCGGGACCTCATTGCCCTGGGCGTCCTGGCCGTAATAGAAGTGCACGGCATTCACGGTCAACACGCCGTTCTCCTCCACCTGCTCGTTGAAGACCACCCGGAAGGCGTCGCCGACGTTGTCGATGGTGCCGGCGAACGTGGCGTTCGGTGCCGGGTTGGACGGGATGTCGACGGTGTCGACGGGATCACCGTCGGTGTCGTCGGTCTTGGTGACCAAGGAGGCGTTGGCCAGGTCGATCGATGCCGAGGTGCCGCCGGCGTCGGCGGTGCACTCGACGTCGACCCGGTCGGCGTTGAACGGATCGACCTGGTCCTCCTGGGGCTGGGGGAAGACGATCTGGGCGGTGCTGGTGACGGATCCGTTCTCACCGGTCGTCCCCTCGGTGCTCACGGTGATGGTGTCGGTCTCGACCAGGACTGCCGGTCCGTACACGGCCGACTCACCCTCTGCCGTGGCCGTGATGGGGCTGGGCGAGCCCTCGGCCGGCAGCGTCACGGTGGGAACCGGCCCGATGTCGTTGGCCGGACCGCCGAAGAGCCCGACGCTGGTGAAGAACCCGTAGGCGCTGCCCGTGACCTCGGTCACCTGGGCGTCGGCGCCCTGGCGCTGCCAGAGCACCGAGAGCACCAAAGCTGAGAGCACCACCGCGGCGAGGGCCTTGTGGCGGGCAGTCACGAGCGGCTGCTGGCTGGTCATGTCTTGGTCTCCATTCCGTGCATCGACACCCGGCCCTGACGGTATTTCGGTCATCTTCGTTGTCGAAGCTAGCGGGTGCCCCAGTGGGAGGTCAACAAGCGCATCCCGCACCTAGAGGAGCCGGCGCTGAAGCATGATGCTGCACGCAGGTTACCCCTCTGGGGGCACGTCCGCCTCCTGCGATGGGACATCGGCCTGGCGTGATCTGACGGCCCGGACCGCCACCAGCACCCCGGCCAGGGCCAGTGCCCCGATGAGCAGCGCCGTCCCGCCGCCGCCGCCGCCGTCTGCCGGTTCGCTGGCGCTGGCCGCCACCGTGGTGGTGGTGGCCTCCCCGGTGCTCACGCTGGTGGAGGTGGGGGCAGTGGCCGGGTCGGCGCCCGTCGATGCGCTCAGCCCGCACACCGCCTGGCCGAGGATGGCTTCGCCCTGGGCCACGCCGCCGGTGGCGGCACCCTCGGCATCCTGGCCGAAGTAGACGTGCACGGCGTTGACCGTGAGGATGCCGCCGGCCTCGATCTGCTCGTTGAACACCACCCGGAAGGTGTCGCCCACGTGGTCGATGGTTCCGCCCAAGGTCGTGTTGGGTTCGGGATCGGCGGGAACGTCGACCTCCTCGGCTGGCTCGCCGGACTCCTCGTCGGTGCGCAGCACCAGGGTGGCATCGCTCAGCGTGGCCGACCCCGACAGCCCGGCCGGAGTGGCGGTGCACTCGCTCACCACCCGAGCGGCGTTGAGCGGATCGAGTTGGGCGTCGCGGTCCTCGCTGAACTCGAGAGCGGCCGTGCTGGTGACCCCGTCTGCCTGACCCTGGGTCGACACCGTCATGGCCGTGGGCTCCACGATCACGGCCGGACCGAACTGGACCGACGTGCCGTCGGGATCGGTCATGGTGACCGGCTCGGCCGACCCCTCGGGGGGCAGGGTGACCTGGGGTGCGGGACCGATCTCGGTCGGGGGCCCGCCGAAGAGGCCCACACTGGTGAAGAACCCGAAGGCGCTACCGGTGAGCCCATCCTCTTGGGCCGCGGCCGGGCCGTCCCCGCCGCCGATGACGAGCACGGCGGTGAGCACCAGGGCACCCCGCACGCCGAGCGCACGTCTGGGTCGTCTGGAGGCCATGGTGGTGAGGAGGATCCCTTCGCCGATCGACGTTGGGCCAACCGCGGTCCGGCCGGCGTGAAGGCCGCCCGACGGTATGCGAGGGAAGGTGACCGGTCAAAGCCCGACCGGCGGCGGTGCCGGCCGCCGTGGCGCGGACCAGCCGGGCCCTGAGGCCCGGCTGGCGTGCGGTGACACCCGGCGGGGGGTGGGACCTCAGGTCACCTCGACGGTGACCTCCTCGCAGTCCTCGTCAGTCTCGGTCACCGTCTTGGTGTTGGGATCGCCGACCCGGGCGGTGGCGCACGCCTGGGCCGGTCCGTCGGTGAAGCCGGCTCCGGCGGTGGCGAAGCCGACGGTGACCTCCTGAGGCGAGCCGGTGCACGCACCCCGGGCTCGACCGGTGGCCTGGGCCGCACCCTGGGTGATCTCGACCTCCACCAGGAAGAGGGAGCCGGCGTCGCAGGTGATGACGACCGTCACCTGGCCCCGGTTCCCGTTGGTGCGCACCTCGTCCCCGATGTCACCCACCAAGCCGTCGTCGGGCAGCGTGGTCGAGGTCGACGTGGTCGACGTCGGCGGCAGCGTGGTCGACGTCGACGTGGTCGAGGTCGACGTGGTCGAGGTCGGCGGCAGCGTGGTCGAGGTCGACGTGGTCGTGGTGGTCACCTCGGTGGTCACACCGCAGACCACCTGGCCCAGGATCACCGTGCCGGTGAGGGGGCCGGTGAGCGGCTCGATGCGCACGGCGTTGACGGTGATCGAGCCGTCGGGGTTGATGATCTGCTCGTTGAAGATGTAGTTGGACGTGCCCACGCCGAGGTCGGCGAAGATGGTGTGGCCGGGCGGGGGGTTGACCGGCACGGCCACGGGCGCGCCGTCCGGTGCATCGGCATCGGTCTGCACTGTGCCGTTGATGACGGTGGTCGAGCCGGTGAGGCCGGATTCGTCTGCGGTGCACGTGCTGGAGATGCTCTCGGCGTCCAGCGCCTCCTGCCCGCCCCGGTTGACGTCGGTGATGGTGGCGGTGCTGGTCACCGAGCCGGTGGGGCCGGTGGTTCCCTGGGTGCTGACGGCGAGCGGCCCGGTGCTGACGACGAACGGGCCGCCGGGGAACACTTGGATGTCACAGAGCGGCGCTTCGGCGGTGATGGGGACAGCCGATCCTCCCGGTGGCAGGTCCACGCTGGGCAGCGGCCCCGTCACCACAGGGGGGTTTCCGAAGATAGAGGTGTTGCCGAAGCAGCCGTAGGCGCTGCCCTGGACCGCAGTCACGGTCAGGTGGGTGGCATCGACCGGTGCCTGGCCGAGGCCGACCGACACCAGCGTGGCGCCGAGCAGCATGGCTACCGCTATGGCGGAGCGGACCCTGTTGGAAGCTGATGTCGCCATGGATGTCGTCCTCGTTTCCGTCGTTCTGGCCGGCACGGCTGTGCGCTGGTGGGCAAGGCCCGAAACCTAGCGCCGGAGCGACGGTAGACCGAGCGGTAACAATGTGTCAAGAGCAGGCAACAGATGCGTTCTGCTCAGGAGTCCTGAACGTCACGGATGGCCAGGCCGGTCTGGCGCCCGGTGATGTAGGGGTGCTTGTTGTAGACGTCCGGCAGACCCGGCCCGAAGCCGCCCGGCGTGTAGTACCACTGATCGAACGCCCGTTTGCGATAGGCGAAGAAGAGCGTCGTAGTGTAGAGCATGATCGTCGGCACTTCCTCGGCCACGATCTGTTGGATCTCTCCGACCAGCCGCTTGCGCTCTTCGATGTCGTAGGCGGCCCGTTGCTCGGCCAGCAGGCGGTCGACCTCGGCGTTGGCGTAGCCGGCGGCCTTGTGGAGCTGGTTGCCGGTCACGGGCGTGGGATCCTGACCGGCCGGCAGGGAGTGGTAGACGCCCCGCAGGATCTCGGGGTCGCCGTTGGGGCCGATCCCCGAGGGGCCGGGAAAGGTGGTGATCGCCAGGTCGAAGTTGTCGTTCAGCTTGAGGCCGAAGAGCCGGATCACGTCGATGACCTCGAGGTCGATCCCGATGCCGACGTCCCGCAGGTTGGCGGCGGTCAGCTCGGCCAGCGCCGTCGGTATCACGTCCGGGAGGTTGAGGGTCAACCGCAGCGGCGTTCCGTCCGGGTTCGTGCGCGCCCCCCCCGGGCCGCTCCGGCGGTACCCGCCCTCGTCGAGCAGGCGTTCGGCCTCAGCCGGGTCGTAGGGGTACTGGGCCACGTCGGGGTTGTAGAACTCGTGGGTGGGGGGCAGGAAACCGGCGCTGCCCACCTGCCCGTTGCCCGTCAGCAGGCGCGTCACCATGTCGGTGCGGTTGAGGGCGTGGATGCAGGCCCGGCGGAATCGCAGGTCGGCCAAGGCGCCTCCCCGGCGCAGGTTGAAGAACAGTGGGAAGCCGAAGCCGGCGTCGCTGCTCACCACCCCGAACTGGTCGTTGGAGCGGAACGGCTCCAGGACTTCGTCACGCTCGCCGGCCTCCGAGGCACCGGCCGCGTCGAGCTCGCCGACGGCCAGGGCGGTGAGCGGGTTGTCGGCCGGGACCATCTCGATGCGGCGGACATACGGCGCTCCGAGGAAGTAGTCGTCCCTCGCCACGTAGGACTCGGCGTCGCCCGACTCGTCCCGGGAGTTCAGCCGGTAGGGCCCGGTTCCGATCAGGGCCTGAGGGGACATCTCGGCCATGGGATTGGAAATCTGCGACCAGATGTGCTCGGGGACGATGGGCACGGTACCCAGCACGCTCTGGAGGAAGGTGGCGTCGGGCTCCTCCATGCGCAGGCGCAGGCGCCGTTCACCCGTCTCTTCCACGCCGGCCACGTTGCGGGGTACCCCGATGAGGAAGGGCGTGAAGGTCTGGGTGGCGTAGTACTCGAAGGTGAAGGCCACGTCCCGGGCCGTCACCGGCCGGCCGTCGGCCCACCGCAGGTCGGGGCGGAGTTCGACGTCGTAGCTCAGGCCGTCGTCCGCCAGCACGAACGCCGACGCCAGCCAGGGGAGGAACTGCCCGGTGGCGTCCTTCCAGACGAGGGTGTCGAACAGCAAGCTCATGCGCCAGTACCCGGGACCGGCGGTGTAGGCGAAGGGCGAGGGGTAGCCGAGACTGGTCCAGCTCAGCACCCGGACGGTGGGCCGGCCGCCGGCGCCCGCACCGCCACCGCTCGAGCAGCCGCCGAGCAGCACGGCGCCACTGGCGCCGGCCAGTCCCTGCAGGAAGGTCCGTCGCTTCATGCGGTCATCCCTTCGCGGTCGTGGTCGAGTCCGCCGGCTCGGTACCCCGCTCGGGAGCCGCCACCAGATCCGAAGCTACAGGGATCGCGACCAGCGGGGGTTGAACCGGGGTTCGAGCCCCACGCCGATGAAGGTGAAGCCGAGGACGGCGAGGGTCAGGGCCAGGCCGGCGGGAAGGAGCCACCACAGCCAGAGGGACCCCAGGTAGATCTGGGGGTTCTCCAGCGCCCGGTTGAGCATCGTCCCCCACCCTACGGCAATGGGGTCGCCGAGGCCGATGAAGGCCAGGCCGGCCTCGATGGTCACCGCCGCCCCGGCCACGAACACCAGGTTGGAGGCCACCACCGGGCCCAGCGCCGGCAGCAGGTGGCGGCGGATGACGTAGAGGGGGCCGGCGCCGAAGCCCCGAGCGCTGTCGACGAAGCCGCGGGTGCGCAGGCTGAGCGTCTGGCTACGCACGATGCGGGCCGTCTGGGGCCACAGGGCCAGGCCGATCATGAGGATCGACACCCCCAGGCTGGGCCCCACCAGGGCGGCCACGAAGATGAGCAGGGGGAGGCCGGGCAGGGCGAGGAACACGTCCACCAGGCGCATCAGGAGGGTGTCGATGATGCCGCCGCGCAGCCCGGCGACCAATCCCACCAGCACCCCGATGGCCAGCACCAGGGTGGTGGCGAAGACGGCCACCGCCAGGCTGGTGCGGGTGCCCCACACCAGCCGGGAGAAGATGTCGGCGCCGGCGTCGTTGGTGCCGAGGAGGTGGGCCGACGACGGGGTCTCGAAGGAGTTCCCGGTGATGGCGATGGGGTCGTAGGGGGCGATGACCGGAGCCAGGGCGGCGATGACGACCAGCACCATCACGATGGCGATGCCGATGGCCAGCAGGGGCGAGTGGCGCAGGGAGGACAGGAAGGATCTCATCGGGCGGTACGGGGGTCGACCCGGCGGTACAGGAGTTCGACGAAGAGATTGGTGGTGAGCACGGTGATGGTGAGCACGAGGAAGGCGCCCTGCATGGCGGGGTAGTCCCGGGTGCCCACCGCCTCGAACATGTAGCCGCCCACGCCGGGATAGGCGAAGATGCGCTCGACGAAGATGATGCTGGTCACGGCCAGGCTGAACTGCAGTCCGATCACCGTGATCACCGGGAGCAGGGCGTTGCGCCCGGCGTAGCGGTACTTGAGGCGGCGCTCGGTCAGACCCTTGGCCCGGCCGCTCAGCAGGTAATCGGATCCGAGCTCGCTGACCATCGACGAGCGCATGACCAGGTACTCGAAGGTGGCGAACTCGAAGCCCATGAGCAGGGCGGGCAGGGCCAGGTGGTGGGCCACGTCGAGGATCTGGGCCACGCCCCCGTACTCGTTGAACGGGGTGCTGGCCCCCCCCAGGGGGAACCAACCCATCTGGGCCGAGAAGACGACGAGGACCACCGAGCCCACGAAGAAGATGGGCAGGTTCTGCACCGACAGGAAGAAGCCGAGCAGGCCCCGGTCGACGCCTTTGCCCCGTTTCCATCCGGAATGCACGCCCGTGGGGAGCCCGATGATGAGGGAGATGGCCAGCGAGGAGATGATCAGCAGGAACGACCAGCCGATGCGGGGGACCAGCTCCTCGGTGACCGGGGTGTTGGAGACGATGGAGACCCCGAGGTCGCCCTGGACCAGGCCCCCGAGGTAGGTGAGGTACTGCTCGGGCAGGGAGGCGTCGAGGCGGTAGTACTCCTCCAGGGCGGCCCGGGTCTCGTCGTCCTGGACGAAGCTGGGCGAGCCCAGGGCCATGAGGGCGTCGATGGGGTCGCCGGGCATGATCCGGGGCAGGAGGAAGTTGAAGGTGACGAGCACGAACAGGGTGCCGAGGTAGAGGGCGTAGGGGAGCCAGCGCCGCTTGCGGCCCTTGGCCGGGACGGGCAGCCCCTCCCACGCCGCCGACCCGGCGTCGACGGCCACCGCCTGGCGTTCACCCGACACGTCGATGGTCGACTCGGATGCCTGGTCGCCCCGGTCCGTCGTCTCCAGATCGGCGAGCTTGCTCATCGGCCTCCCTGCCTGACGGCGCCTTGCATCGCTGGATGCGGCCTGGCCACAGCCTACTGCGCCCACCCGGGCCGGGACAGCTGCGTAGTATCCGCTCATCGACACTACCTGGGCGACGGGAAGGCACCCGACGAGGCGGGCCGCGGCCACGGTGGTGGCGGCGGTGCTGCTCCTCGCCGGCTGCAGCGGCGACACCGACGACCCGACCGATCGCCCGGCGCCGCCGTCGACCACCAGCACCTCGGTCGATCCGGCGGCGACCACCACCACGGTGGCGGCGGCGCCGGGCTCCACCATCGACACCGACTTCGCCGAGGGGGCCGACCCCGCCTTCTGTGCCCTGGCCGGTCGCTTCGTCGAGCAGTTCACCAGTAGCACCCCCCCGGGCGACGTCCAGGGATTCGGGCGGTCCCTCCAGGAGTCGCGCTCCCTGGTCGAACAGATGCGGGCCCGCGCCCCCGGGGAGCTCACCGACGACGTGGTGGTGCTGGCCCAGGTCCTCGGCGTGGTCGTCGATGCTCTGGAGGCGGCTGAGTTCGACTTGACCCAGGTCGACCCCGAAGCCCTCGAGGCCCTCCAGGACCCCGACTTCCAGGCCGCCGCCGTCCGCCTCCAGGCCTATGCCGAGACCGCCTGCCCCCCGCCGGGATGACGCCTCCCCCGGACCGGGGAGCGGAAGGCCATAGCGGCGAAGGGGACCTAGCGCCGGGTGTAGCCTCGGCGGCGCACCGGTCGCCGGTACCGGCTGCGAAGGAGCGGCCATGTCCGAGGCATCCACCACCCAGCACTACGTCGTGCTTCCCGCCCAGGGCCTGCGGGCCCGGGCGCCGGGGACCACCCCCACCCTCGAGCACTTCCTGCGGTCGACGCGCCCGGGCCTCCAGGACCTGGCGGCGCCGGGCGGGCGGTCGCTGCACCTGCGGGTCGTCGACGTCATCGGCGACGACGGTGCCCGGCTGATCGAGGCCACGCCGGCCGACGCCTCGGCCCTGCGGACCCTCCAGCCCAGCGTGCGGGTGGTGCCGCTGGCCTACTACGTGCCGGCCGTGGCCCCCCGCCGCCACGTGGCCGCCGTCGCCCCCGCGGCTGCCGCTGCCGGTGCCCTCACGCTGCGGGTCGTGTCGGACACCGACGGCGCCCCGGTAGCCGGCGCCATCGTGGTGGCCTTCACCAGCGTGGCCGCCGGCCTGGGGGCCCAGGGCACCACCGACGAGCGGGGGGAGGTCGTGCTCAACTTCCGGGGCAGCGATGTGGTGCTCGAGCGTCTCTATGTGTACCCCCTCGATACCTACTGGAGCCTGCGGCGCGAGGCCGTGGCCCTGGCCGACGGCAGCGAGGTCAGGCTGCGCCGGCTGGCCCTCGACTACGTCGACGGCTTGCGCCACCAGTACCGCAACGTGGCCGACGACCACGGTGAGGGCGTCACCGTGGGAGTGGTCGACACCGGCGTGGCCGAGCACCCGGACCTCGTGATCGCCGGCGGGGCCAACACGGTGGCGGGCGAGGATCCCGGCGACTACGGCGACAATGGCCTGGGCCACGGCACCCACGTGGCCGGCATCGTGGCCGCCCGGGGCCGGCCCCCCGAAGGCATCCGGGGCGTGGCTCCGGGGGTCAGCCTGCGGGCCTACCGCGTCTTCGGCCAGGGCAGTGGCCAGGCCTCGAGCTTCGCCATCGCCAAGGCCATCGACCAGGCGGTGCTCGACGGCTGCGACCTCGTCAACCTGAGCCTGGGCGGCGGCCCCCCCGACCCCGTGCTGCGGGCCGCCATCGAGGACGCCCGGGCCGCCGGCACGGTGTGTGTGATGGCCGCCGGCAACAACAGCCGGGGCCCGGTCAGTTTCCCGGCGTCCGACGAGCTGGCCGTGGCCGTGTCGGCCCTGGGCCGCAAGGGGACCTTCCCCGACGACTCGGCCGAGGTCGACACCGTGGTGGCGCCCTACGGCAGCGACGAGGCAGAGTTCATCGGTGACTTCTCCAACGTCGGGCCCCAGATGGACCTGACCGCTCCCGGTGTGGGCATCATCTCCACCGTGCCCGGCGGCTACAGCGAGATCAGCGGCACCTCCATGGCCTGCCCGGCCGCCACCGGGGTGGCCGCCCGCCTGGTGGCCGCCGCCCCCGACCTGCTGGGCGCCACCCGCGACGCCGCCCGCTCCGAGGCCATCGTCGCCGCCCTCTACGCCTCGGCCCGCGACCGCGGCTTCCCCGACCCCTTCGAGGGCCACGGGTTGCCCCAGCCCTGTTGAGCGTGGCCCCCGACCGCCGCCGCTACGTCCTGCGCTACCGGGGCCGGGGCCTGTCGCCCGCCGCCGCCGACCTGGCCCGGATCCACGACCTGGCGGGGGTCACCGTGGTCGACGAGTCGGCCCCCACCATGGTGCTGGTGGAGGCCGACGACGAGGGGGCCGCCGCCCTGTCGGGGTCGTTGCCCGGCTGGATCGTGGCCCCCGACCAGACCTTCTCCGTGCCCGACCCTCCCCGCCACCAGATCGACTG
>DATMJI010000086.1:0-7048 GCA_035553895.1 Acidimicrobiales bacterium
CCCTCCGACCCGGCGTGCAGGGCCGCCTCCCGCCGCTCGGCCAGACGCTCCAGCAGCTCCTTCATGGGGCGGTCGAGGCGGCGGTTCATGGCGGCGAAGTCGGGGGTGGGACCCTGCCAGCGCCAGTCGTCGACCGTTCCCACCTCGCAGTCGGTACGCAGGCGGGCCAGGGTGCGGAACAGCAGGGCGGCCTGGCGCTCGGCCACCAGGGTGGCGGCCAGGCGGGGGGAGTTGCGCACGCTGACCTCCCACTGGCCGGCGGCCGCGGGGATGTCCTCCAGGTGGCGGTAGCGGGCCAGCACGGCGGCCGCCGACTTGGCCCCCCAGCCGGCCAGGCCGGGGAAGCCGTCGGCGCTGTCGCCCACCAGGGCCAGGTAGTCGGGAATCGACTCGGGTGCCACCCCGAACTTGGTCCGCACCCCCCCGGCGTCGTAGCGCAGCCGCCGGCGCCGGTCGAACTGCACCACGGTGCCCCCCACGCACTGGGCCAGGTCCTTGTCCGGGGTGCAGATGAGGACCTCCTCGACCCGCTCGTCGGCCGCCGCCACCGCCGCCGCCGAGGCCAGGGCGTCGTCGGCCTCGTCCTCGACCATGGCCCACACGGTGAGGCCCAGTGCCCGCAGTGCCTCCTCGAGCAGGGGGAACTGGGCCTTCAGATCGGGATCGACCCCCGAGCCGTCCTTGTAGCCGGGCCACAAGTCGTTGCGCCACGACTCGATGACGTGGTCGGTGGCCACACCCACGTGGGTGGCCCCGTCGTCGAGCAGGGCGAGCATCGAGCCCACCACCCCCCGGGTGGCGCCGACCTCCTCGCCCGCCTGGTTGCGGTGGGGCGGGGCCCCGTAGAAATGGCGGAACAGCTCGTAGGTGCCGTCGACCAGGTGGACCCGCACGCCCTCCAGCTTGGCAGGGGCCGCGGCGGGCGGCCGTCCCGGCGTCAGGAGGACGGGAAGACGGTGACGCAAGAGGGGGCGGCGGGGTCGCCCGCAGGGGTGCGGTGGAGTACGGCCCGGCCGGGATCGACAGCGACGACGGGTGGGTCCTCGCCGGCCAGGAGACGGGCCTGCCCGTCGACAATGAGGCTGTAGCCGTCGCCACCGGCGGGCGCCGGCCAGACCAGGCTGACGCCGGGGCGGGTCCCCACGTTGGCCGAGGTGGTGCGCCCGGCCCCGGCCACCAGCTCGGCGCCCCGCCACCCCACGGTGACGGCCACCACGTGGGGCCGGCCGTCGGGGCGGACGCTGACCAGGTAGGCGGTCGGGCCCAGGCGGGTCACCTGTTCGGCCAGCTCGGGGTCGGCGAGCAAGGAACTCATGGTGGGGAGGCTAGGACGCCGCTCGGCCGGGTCTCGACCACCTCCACCGAGGCCACTTCGTCCTCGGCCACCCGGGCCAGGTCGTCGGCGAGCACGACGGTGCCGGCGCCGGCGTCGGTCGTCACCGCCAGGGCCCGCTCCCGGGACAGGGTGGGGGCGCCGGCCCGGCGGCCGTCGAGGTGGTCGCCCGTCAGCAGGCACTGGAGCCCGGCCAGCGGGGCCAGGGGGGCAACGGGGAAGTCGGAGCCGGCCAGCACCCGTACACCGGCGTCGAGGAGGGCGTCCCAGCGGTAGGCGTGCTGGCGTTCGTCGGGGCCGAGGGCGGCCCGGGCCACGCCGGCGTCGGCCACGCCGAACCCCGGTTGGATGCACACCCGCACACCGAGCTCGGCCATGCGCCGGACCAGGTCCGGGGCCAGGACCTGGGCGTGCTCGATGCGGGGGCCGATGCCGGCGCAGTCGCTGCCGTAGAGGCGCTCGTAGGCGTCGAGGACCACCTCCACGGCCCGGTCGCCGATGGCATGGGTAGCGACGGTCCAGCCCGCCTCGGCGAAGGGATCGGCCCGGCGGGCCAGCGTGTCGGCGTCGAGGAAGAGGATGCCGTGCTCGCCGGGACGGTCGCGGTAGGTACGGCGCACGGCCGCCGTCCGGGCTGCGAGCCAGCCGTCGGCGTAGAACTTGACCCCCTCCAGCTCCAGCCAGGGATCGCCCGTGCGCCGCATGCGCGACGGATCGGCGATGCCGCTGGCCACCAGCAAGCGGACCCGCACCGGCAGCGGGCCCCGCTGGCGCAGGGCGAGCAGGGCCTCCAGGTAGCCCCAGTCGGTCATCCCCGCCTCGGTGAGCTGCACCAGGCCCACCCCGGCGGCGCCGGCCAAGGCCCGCTCCAGAGCGCCACGGAGGCCGTCGTGGACCTCGAGGGGCGGCCGGGGCTCGTCCATCGGCGTGGACCATCGCTCGCTGACCAGCCGGTGGTAGGCGGCCACGGCCTCGGAGTCGGAGGCATCGCCGCACAGCGGTGGGCGCCCGGCCGCCACCTCCAGCAGGTGGCAGTGGTGGTCGACGAAGCCCGGTCCCTCCCAGCTCACCGGGCGCCTCCCCCTCCGGTGGCGGGGGGGAAGATGGCGGGGACCCGGGCGCCCGAGCCGGGGGTGACCCCGGTCCAGCCCTCGACCTCGTGCTCGGCCCATTCCGCCCAGCGGGCCACCAGGGCGGCGTGGTCGGCGAGGAAGCGGGCCACCAGAGCGATGACCGGGAGCCGGTGGGGGAACGGGCCGCCCGAGTGGTGGTACTCCTGCAGGCGCTGGTCGGCCATGTGGCACTCGGCCTCGGCCCGCTCCCGCATGGCCGCCAGGTTGGCCCGTAGTGACGCCAGGTCGCCCTGATCGGCGAAGGCCACCTGGAGCAGGGCCTCGTGTTCCATCACCGGTCCGGCCCCGGGCTCGGACAGCCACCGGCGCAGCTCGTCGCGCCCCTCGTCGGTGATGGCGTAGACGGTGGCGGCCCGGCGCCCGGTGTAGTGCTTGGTCGACGTCGCCAACCCCCGGGCCACCAGCCGCTTGGGCTCCTCGTAGATGACGCTCTCGGCCCGGGGCCACAGGTCGTGCAGGCTGCGATCCATCTGCTTGGCCAGCTCGTAGGTGGTCCACGGCTGCACGGCCAGTAGGGCGAGCACGGCATAGGAGGTGGTGCTGAGCGGGGGCATGAGCCCTTGACAATACTCCGGATCGGAGTAGTCTGCCTAGATCGATACTCCGATCCGGAGTACTGAGCAGAAAGGACCGGGCGCATGCCGGACTTCGCCAAGGTCTCCCACCTCTCGTTCTCCGCTCGTGACGCCGAGCGCAGCGCCAGCTGGTACCAGGAGGTCCTCGGCGTCGAGGTTCTCGACCGGGTCGCCGGCGAGGGCTGGCACTCGGTGCTGCTGATCCACCCGCCGTCGGCGGCCATCATCGAGTTCCAGCAGCACGACGCCAACGGTGGCGAGACGTTCGATCCCCGCCGGACCGGCCTCGACCACCTTGGCCTGCTGGTGTCCACCCGGGCCGAGCTCGAAAGGTGGCGGGACCACTTCGAGCGGCTGGGAGTGGTCCACTCGCCCATCGCCGACCGGGACTACGGCTCGGTGCTGTGCTTCCGTGACCCCGACGGCATCCAGCTGGAGATGTTCTACCGGCAGGGCCATCCCTGAGCGCTGGCGGCGCCCGCCGGCCGGCCGGGTGGCGAGAAATCTCATCCGGCGATGTCGAGAATCTGGACGGGGCTCCGTCCTAGCGTGCATGCGGCCTGCCGGGCCGCCACACACGAGGAGGAACCATGGCCAAGTACCTGTTGCTCAAGCACTACCGGGGGGCGCCGGCGCCCGTCAACGATGTCCCGATGGACCAGTGGGCACCCGAGGAGGTCGAGGCCCATATCGGGTTCATGAGCGACTTCGCGGCCCGGCTCGAGCGCAGCGGCGAGTTCATCGACGGACAGGCGCTGTCGCCCGACGGCGCGTGGGTGCGCTACGACGGCGAGGGGCGCCCGCCGGTGACCGACGGCCCCTTCGCCGAGACCAAGGACCTGATCGCCGGCTGGATGGTGATCGATGTCGACAGCTACGAGCGAGCCATCGAGCTGGCGGGTGAGCT
Organism: Acidimicrobiales bacterium; assembly: GCA_035553895.1. Lineage (GTDB taxonomy): Bacteria > Actinomycetota > Acidimicrobiia > Acidimicrobiales > CADCSY01 > JADDRA01. The sequence goes on from DATMJI010000086.1 coordinate 3,949, forward strand.
GTCGGCCGCACCCGGGGCCGGAGGCGCCCCGATCCACGAGTGGCTGGAGGTTCGCCCCTTCCTGGCGGCGCCACCGACCGTCACTGAGTGACGGTGGACGGTGTCGAGCTCCGCGCCGAGGTCCCCCGGGTCCTGAGCGTCCTCGTCCGCCGCGGGGCTGACTTCGCGACGGCCGAGGACGCCGTGGAGGAGGCACTCATCCGGGCGCTCTCCGCCTGGAAGGACGAGTTGCCCGCCGATCCCGGGGGCTGGCTCATCACCGTTGCGTGGAGAGCCTTCCTCGACATGGCGAGATCGGAGACGGCGCGCCGTGACCGGGAGCTCCGATTCGAAACCCAGCCGCCGCTCGGTGAGGTGCTGGGCGCCGACGACACGCTGGATCTCTACTTCCGGTGCACCCATCCCGACCTGACGCCGTCGTCGGCGATCGCTCTGACGCTGCGGGCCGTGGGTGGCCTGACCACCCGCCAGATCGCCCAGGCCTACCTCGTGCCCGAGAGCACCATGTCCCAGCGCATCCGCCGGGCCAAGCGCACGGTCGGCCGCTGCGGTCTCGACCGTCGCGGCGATGTACGCACGGTGATGCGCGTGCTCTACCTCGTCTTTAACGAGGGCTACTCGGGCGAGGTCGACCTCGCCGCCGAAGCCATCCGACTCACCCGCCAGCTCGTCGCGCTCGTGGACGGCCCCGAGGTGGACGGCCTGCTCGCCCTGATGCTGCTGCACCACGGGCGCCGTCGCAGCCGCACCCGACCGGATGGACAGATCGTGCCGCTCGAACAGGACCGAAGCCAGTGGGACGGCGAGCTCATCACCGAGGGCATCACCATCGTGCAGGCGGCGCTGGGGGGCGACCAGCTCGGGGAGTACCAGGCCCAAGCGGCGATCGCCGCCCTCCATGCCGACGCACCCCGGGTCGAGGAGACCGACTGGGTCCAGATCGTCGAGTGGTACGACGAGCTTCTCCGATTCGCCGATACGCCGATCGTCCGGCTCAACCGCGCCGTCGCGGTCGGCGAAGCCGACGGCGCACTCGCCGGGTTGGCGGCACTGGCCGGCGTCGGGGAGCACGTCGCCCGGCGGGACGCGGTCGCCGCCTACCTCCACGAGAGGAACGGCGATCTCGAGCTCGCCGCCCGCCTCTATGCCGACGCTGCCGGCAAGGCGCCGAATCTTGCCGAGCGTGACCATCAGACCGGCCAGGCAGCGCGACTCAACCAGAGGCTTCGCCAGCAGCGATGACCGCGGCGTGTCCGAAACGGCGAACCGCCACCGAGGCTCCCATGGCCCTGGCCCGCCCGGGCGCTCGCCGGCCGGGCGGGGGTCAGGGGAAGGACAGGATGGAGCCGGGGCCGATGCCGAGGGTGGGCAGGTCGCCCTGGAGCACCTCGATGGCGTGCAGGTAGGGGGCGTCGGCCGAGTAGCGGGGGCAGTCGTCGACGTCGTCGGGGCAGGGCTCCATGTCTGTGGCCGACACGAAGCGGCCCTCGGCGTCGAAGAAGGCGATGGACAGCGGGATGCGGGTGTTGCGCATGAAGAAGCGGCCGGTGCCGGGGGCGTCGAAGCGGAAGATCATGCCGTCGTAGCCCCGCAGATCGCGCTGCTCCATCAGGCCCTGGCCCCGGCTGGCGGGATCGTCGGCCAGCAGGGCGACACCTTCGGCGACCCCGGATCCGCTGGTGACGCGGAAGGCCACCTCGTCGAAGCCGGCCAGGGGCCGGCGGGCGGCGGTCGTGGGTGGAGGAGCGGCTGTCGTCGGTGCCGACGTGGGAGCGGGCCCCTCGGGTGCTGCCGGGGCCGGGGCACCCGTGGTGGGCGCGGCCGGACCTGGCGCCGCTGACCGGCCCCCACCGGACGGAGCCGGTGCCGCCGAAGTGGTGGGTCCCGCCGTGGTGGCGGGGGAGGAGGTGGGCACCGGCGGGCCGCCCCCGGCCCCGGGGAAGGCGGCGGCCTCGGCCGGCGTGGTGTCGTCGGGGACGAGGAAGGGGTCTTCGGGGTTGTCGGCCCCCTCCACCAGGAAGCCCAGGACCCCGGCGGAGAGCACGACCCAGACCAACCGCCGCAGCCAGGTCAGGCGCTGGCGATCGGTCTCGTCGGGCTCGGTCATCGGTGGTACGACTCGCGCTCGGAAGGGAAGGCGCCCGAGCGCACGTCGGCGGCGAAGGCGGCGATCGCCTTGACCCCGTCCTGGCGCAGCGAGGCGTAGCGGCGCACGAACCGGGGGACCAGGCGGTCCTCCAGGCCGAGCACATCGTGGAAGACCAGGACCTGGCCGTCGCAGTGAGGCCCGGCGCCGATGCCGATGGTGGGCACCGGCACCGCCGCGGTGATCTCGGCCGCCACCTCGGCCGGTACCCCCTCGACGACGATGGCGAAGACGCCGGCATCGGCCAGGGCCCGGGCGTCGTCGACCAGGGCGGCGCCGGCCGCCGGGCTGCGCCCCTGGACCCGGAAGCCGCCGAGGGTGTGGAAGGACTGGGGGGTGAGCCCGATGTGGCCCATGACCGGGATCTCGGCGTCGAGCAGGGCCTCGACCGCCCCCACCCGGCGCCGGCCACCCTCCAGCTTCACCGCCGCCGCGCCGGCCCGCACCAGGGTGGCGGCGTTGGCCAGCGTCTCGGCCCGCTCGCCGTGGTAGCTGAGCCAGGGCATGTCGGTGACCACCAGGGCCCGGGGTGAGGTCCGGGCCACCGCCGCGGTGTGGCGGGCCATGTCGTCCATGGTGACCTGGAGGGTGGTGTCGTAGCCGAGGACGACCATGCCGAGCGAGTCGCCCACGAGGATGATCTCGGCCCCGGCCTCGTCGACCAGGCGGGCACCCGGGGCGTCGTAGGCGGTGACCATGACGAGAGGGGCGGACCCGCCGGCCACCTTGCGCCCGGCCAGGGCGGGAACGGTGAGGCCAGCGTCCAACGTCGTTCCTCCTTCCCCTGCGGCAGCGACCGGAGCGGTCCGGGCTGGCCACGATACCGGCGACCCCCGGTGCCAACCCGGTCGGGCCGCTCCGGGGATGCTACGGGTCGGCCGCCGCCGCCACCGCCGGCTCGGCCGCCACCGGGGCCGGCTCCGCCGGGGCCGGGTTGGTGGGCAGGGTCATGCC
>DATMJI010000087.1:0-13798 GCA_035553895.1 Acidimicrobiales bacterium
CAGGCCATGGTGTTCGGCAACCGGGACGACAACTCGGGCACCGGCGTCGGCTTCACCCGCGACGCCGCCACGGGTGAGAACAAGCCCTACGGCGACTTCCTGGTCAACGCCCAGGGCGAGGACGTGGTGGCCGGCATCCGCAAGACCCTCCACCTCGACGAGATGCAGCCCCTCTTCCCCGAGATCTACGAGGAGCTGCTGGCCATCTTCGACCGGCTCGAGCGCCACTACCGCGACATGTGCGACACCGAGTTCACCATCGAGCAGGGCAAGCTGTGGATGCTCCAGACCCGGGTGGGCAAGCGCACCGGCGGCGCCGCCCTGCGTATGGCCGTCGACATGACCACCGACGAGCGCACCCACCTGTCCCACGCCGAGGCCGTCCAGCGGGTGACCGCCGAGCACCTGGAGCAGGTGCTGCACCCCCAGGTGGGCGGGGGCGACGTGCAGGTGATCGCCACCGGCCTGGCCGCCTCGCCGGGCGCGGGGGTGGGCCGGGCCTACTTCAGCGCCGACGACGCGGCCGAGGCCGCCTCCCGGGGCGAGGCGGTGATCCTGGTCCGCAGCGAGACGTCGCCCGAGGACGTCCACGGCATGATCGTGAGCAAGGGCATCCTCACCTCCCGGGGCGGGCTGGTGAGCCACGCCGCGGTCGTCGCCCGGGGCTGGGGCACGCCGGCCGTGGTCGGCGCCGACGGCGTGCATATAAGAGGTACCAGCTTCGAGGCCGGCGGGGTCACGGTGAACGAGGGCGACCTGATCTCCGTCGACGGGTCCACCGGGCGGGTCATGCTGGGCGCGGTCGAGGTGACGGTGGCCGAGCCTCCGCCCGAGTTCGCCACCATCCTGGGCTGGGCCGACGAGATCCGGGCCGGGAAGATGGCCGTGCGGGCCAACGCCGACACCGGGCCCGACGCGGCCAACGCCCGGCGCTTCGGCGCCGAGGGCATCGGTCTGTGCCGTACCGAGCACATGTTCCTGGCCGAGGACCGGCTGCCGATCGTGCGCCGGATGATCCTGGCGTCCACCGACGAGGACGAGACCGCCGCCCTTGAGGAGCTGCGGGTGGCCCAGAAGGCCGACTTCTACGAGGTGCTGGAGGCCATGGACGGCCTGCCGGTCACCATCCGGCTCCTCGACCCGCCGCTGCACGAGTTCCTGCCCCGCACCGAGGACCTGATGATCAAGCAGGCCAAGACGGGCAGCCTTACCGACGAGGAGCGCCAGCTGCTCCGGGCGGCCGAGTCGTGGCACGAGTTCAACCCCATGCTCGGGGTGCGGGGCGTGCGCTTGGGCGTGATCAAGCCTGGCCTCTACGCCATGCAGGTCCGGGCCCTCATGGAGGCGGCGGCCGACCGGGTGGCGGCCGGCGGCACGCCCGTGGTCGAGATCATGATCCCCCTCACCGTGGGTCGCGAGGAGCTGGCCCTGGCCCGCGGGTGGGTCGAGGAGGCGGTGGCGGGCGTGGCGGCCCGAGCGGCCGAGAGCGGGGGACCGGCGGGCGTCGACGTCACCATCGGCACCATGATCGAGACGCCGCGGGCCGCCCTGCGGGCCGGCGAGATCTCCGAGGAGGCCGACTTCTTCTCCTTCGGCACCAACGACCTCACCCAGATGACGTTCGGGTTCAGCCGGGACGACGTGGAGAGCCGGCTCATGCCGGCCTACCTGGAGGGCGGGCTGCTCAAGCGCAACCCGTTCGAGACCATCGACGCCGCCGGGGTGGGCGAGCTGGTCAAGCTGGCCGCGGCCCGGGGCCGGGAGGCCAAGCCCGGCCTCAAGCTGGGCGTGTGCGGCGAGCACGGCGGCGACCCGGAGTCGATCACCCTGTTCACCGAGGCGGGGCTCGACTACGTGTCGTGCTCGCCCTTCCGGGTGCCGATCGCCCGGCTGGCCGCCGCCCAGGCGATTCTCGCCCGCTCCTGATCGAACTGGTGACAGATCTGGGGGCGCAGACCCCCATCTCTGTCACCGGTTCGCCGGTGGGTTAGCGTCCCGGGCCATGTTCGACCTGGCCCAGGCGGCGGTGGAGGGGGCGCTGGCCGCGGGGGCCACCTACGCCGACGCCCGGGCCATGGTCACCGCCACCGAGGGGCTGTCGGCCCGCAACGGCGTGCTCGAGCGGCTGTCGCGCAACGAGTCGGCCGGGGTCGGGGTGCGGGCGCTGATCGGGTCGTCGTGGGGCTTCTTCGCCACGCCGGAGCCCGACGGCGTGCGGGCCCGCCGGGCCGGGGAGGAGGCGGCGGCCATCGCCAAGGCCTCGGCCCTGGTGCCCGGGCCGCCCATGGAGCTGGCCGGTGTCGGGGCGGCCCAGGCCCACTGGGACTCGCCGTGCGAGGAGCACCCCTTCACGGTGTCGGTCTCCGAGCGGGGCGACCTGCTGGTGGCGGCCACCGCCACCATGAAGGCGGTGGCGGGCGTGGGCGTGGCCCAGGCCCACATGCACGCCTGGGACACCGAGAAGTGGTTCGTGTCGAGCCAGGGGCACCGCATCTCGCAGCATCTCGTGGAGTGCGGGACGTCGATGGAGGCCACCGCGGTGGGGGAGGCGGAGACCCAGCGCCGCAGCTACGGAGGGATCGGGGGGATCTGGGGCACCCGGGGCTACGAGATGATCCGGGCCGCCGACCTCGCGGGCAACGCCCAGCGGGTGGGGGAGGAGGCCGTCGCCCTGCTCAGCGCGCCCGAGTGCCCGCCGGCGGTGACCGACCTCATCCTGGGGCGGGAGCAGCTGGCCCTGCAGATCCACGAGTCGGTGGGCCACGCCATCGAGCTCGACCGCATCCTGGGGTGGGAGGCGGCCTTCGCCGGCACGTCGTTCCTCGATCTCGCCGAGCTGGGCCGGCTGCGCTACGGGTCGGAGCTGATGAACATCACCGCGGATGCCACCCTGCCCGGCGCCCTGGGCAGCTTCGGCTACGACGACGAGGGCACGCCGGCCCAGCGGGTGGACATCGTCAAGGGCGGGATCTGGGTGGGGGTCCTGTCGGGCCGGGACTCGGCCTCGGTGGCCGGCCTGCCGCCGGGCGGCATGGTCCGCAGCGACGGCTGGAACCACCTGCCCATGGTGCGGATGACCAACGTGGGCATCCTGCCGGGGGAGTCGTCGCTCGAGGAGATGATCGCGGCCACCGACGACGGCGTGTACATGGAGACCAACCGGTCGTGGTCGATCGACGACAAGCGGCTGAACTTCCAGTTCGGCTGCGAGGTGGGCTACGAGGTGAAGAACGGCAGGCTGGGGCGGTTGCTCCGCAACCCGACCTACACCGGGATCACGCCCCAGTTCTGGGGGTCGCTGGACATGCTGGGCGGGCCGGACGAGTGGGTCTTCTGGGGCACGCCGAACTGCGGCAAAGGCCAACCCCAGCAGTACGGCCACACCGGCCACCCCGCGGTGCCGGGCCGGTTCCGGGGCGTGCGGGTGGGGGTCAGGAGCCGGTGATGCGCGACCTCGACGGCGCCTGCGACTACGTGCTCGGGAAGGTCGGCGACCGGGCCGAGGCCGAGGTCACCGTCGTCCAGGGCCGGTCGGCGCTCACCCGGTTCGCCAACTCCTACATCCACCAGAACGTGGCCCAGGACTTCCGGTGGGCCCGGCTGCGGGTGTCGGCGGGCGGGCGGCTGGCGTCGGCCAGCACCGACCGCACCGACGACGAGGGCCTGACCGGGCTGGTCGAGCGGACGCTGGCCGCGGCCCAGCTGCGGGCCGTCGACCCGGACTGGCCGGGGCTGGCCCCACCCGCCCGCGCCCCCGAGGTTCGCTCCTACGACGAGGCCACCCACTTCGCCGACCCGGCCCTGCGGGCCGAGGTGGTCCGGGATTTCGTCGACGCCGGCGAGGGGCTGCGGGCGGCCGGGTTCTGCGACTCCGACGGCTCGTTCGTCGCCTTCGCCAACTCGGCCGGGCAGCGCCTGGAGGGCCGGCGGAGCTCCTCGACCATCGAGGCCATCCACCGCACCGCCATGTCCGACGGCCGGGGGTGGCAGAGCTCCAGCCGGCTGTCGGACATCGACGGGTCGGCCACGGGCCGGACCGCCGCCGAGAAGGCCCGGCGGGGCGACGACCTGGTGGCGTTGGAGCCGGGCCGGTACGAGGTGGTGCTGGAGCCGTCGTGCCTGGCCAACATGCTGGAGTTCCTCCGCGACGGCTTCAACGCCCGGACCTTCGCCGAGGGCCGCTCGTTCGTGGAGCTGGGCGAGGGCCAGCTCGACCCGTCGATCACCCTGTGGGACGACGCCACCGACCCGCGGGCCATCAGCCGCGGCTTCGACGCCGAGGGCACGCCCAAGCGCCGGCTCGACCTGGTACGGGCCGGGGTGCCCGTCGCCCTCTGCCACGACCGGCGGACCGCGGCCAAGGCCGGCACCGAGAGCACCGGCCACGGGATGGCCGGCGGGGAGTCGGCCGGGGCGTGGGCCCAGAACCTGTTCATGGCGCCCGGCGCCCGGTCGCCCGGGGAGCTCATCGCTTCGGTGGAGCGGGGGCTGCTGGTGACGGAGTTCTGGTACACGCGGATCCTCGACCCCAAGACCCAGGTGGTCACCGGCCTCACCCGGAACGGGACGTTCCTCATCGAGGGGGGCCGGGTCGTGGGCGGGGTGCCCAACCTGCGCTTCACCCAGTCCTACGTCGACGCCCTCCGCCCCGGGAACGTCCTCGGCATCGCCGACGACGCCCGGCTGTTCAACGGCACCTACCACGTGCCCACGGTGCGGCTGGCGTCGTGGAACTTCACGGGTGGCGCCAAGGGGTAGCCGCAGGTCGGGGGGAGGGCCGCTACCGTGCGCCAGGTATATGGGCATCCTGGCCGAGGACATCGAGCGGGTCCGGGCGGCGACGGACTTCGTGGCCGTGGCCGGGGAGCACATCGCCCTCAGGCGGGCGGGGCGGCGGTGGCAGGGGCTGTGCCCGTTCCACGCCGAGAAGTCGCCCTCGTTCTCGATCAACGCCGAGGAGGGGCTGTACTACTGCTTCGGCTGCGGGGTGGGGGGCGACGTCATCACCTTCGTGCGCGAGGTGGAGCACGTCGACTTCGCCGAGGCGGTCGAGCGGCTGGCCGCCCGGGCGGGCATCCAGGTCCGGTACGACACCGCCGCCGTCACCGAGGAGCGGCGGCGGCGGGGCCGGCTGGTGGAGGCCATGGCCCAGGCCGTCGAGTGGTACCACGACCGCCTGCTCTCGGGCCCCGACGCCAAGCCGGCCCGGGCCTACCTGCGCTCCCGGGGCTACGACGGCGAGATCGTCCGCACCTACCAGCTGGGGTGGGCGCCCGAGGGCTGGGACGAGCTGGCCCGGGCCCTGAAGCTGCCGGAGGAGGTGCTGCGGGAGACCGGCCTGGCCTTCCGCAACAAGCGGGACCGGGTGCAGGACTTCTTCCGGGGGCGGGTGCTCTTCCCGATCTTCGACGTCCGGGGCGACCCGGTGGCCTTCGGCGGCCGGCGCCTGGAAGGAGGCCAGGGCCCGAGCGGCCCTCGGAGCGGGGAACCGGGGCCCAAATACCGCAACTCGCCGGAGACCCCGCTGTACTCCAAGAGCCGGACGCTCTACGGGCTGAACTGGGCCAAGGCCGCGGTGGTCGAGACCGGCGAGGTGGTGGTCTGCGAGGGCTACACCGACGTGATCGGCCTGGCCCGGGCCGGCGTGCGCACCGGCGTGGCCACCTGCGGCACCGCCCTGTCCGACGACCACATCCGCATGCTGAAGAACTTCGCCCGCCGCCTGGTCCTGGCCTACGACGCCGACGCCGCCGGCCAGGCCGCGGCCGAGAAGTTCTACGAGTGGGAGCGCCGCTACGAGCTGGACCTCGCCGTCGCCGACCTCCCGGCCGGGATGGATCCCGGCGATCTGGCCCGCCGCGATCCGGCCGCCCTCCAGGCCGCGGTGAAGGGGGCCCGGCCCTTCCTGTCCTTCCGGATCGACCGGCTGCTGGCCCGGGCCGACGTGCGCACGCCCGGCGGCAAGGCCCACGCGGCCGAGGCCGCCCTGGCCCTGATCCGGGAGCACCCCTCGGAGCTGACCCGCAACGAGTACGTCGGGCGGCTGGCCACGGTGCTGGACATGCCGGTGGACGAGCTCCAACGGGCCGTCCACCAGCACCGCCCGGTCCGGGTCGCCCAGCCACCCCGGCGCCTGGAGGGCCCTGAGGTGGAGGCCCTGCGCCTGGCCGTCCACCGCCCCGAGGAGGTGGCCGACCGCCTCCACGACGCCCTCTTCGCCGACCCCGTGGTCCTCGCCGGCTACCGGGCCCTGTGCTCGGCGACCACCCTGCCCCAGGCCATCGACGGGGCCGAGCCCGAGGTCGCCTCCCTGCTGCGGCGGCTGGCCGTGGAAGACCCCGCAACGTCGCCGGACGACGTCCTCGCCCGCCTGGCCACCGAGGCCGCCAACCGGGCCGTCGCCGCCCTGAGCGCCGAGGCCGTGCGGTCGGGCCAGCCCATCACCGACGTGGCCTGGCTCAAGCTCACCGTGGCCGAGGTCCAGGAGCCGGCCACGTCAGTCGACGCCACCGGCAGGTTGGTACGCTGGCTCGTCGACCGTTTTGAGGTGGAAGCATGAGCCAGAGCAGTGATGCGCTCACGCCACCGGTAGGGGTATCAGAGGCGGAGTTCAACCGCCTGCTGGCCCAAGGCCGGGCGCGGCGGGCCCTCAGCGTCGACGACGTCATGTCCGTGCTCGAGCACGTGGAGCTGAGCGAGGACGTTATCGACGGCGTCCGCCAGCGGCTCTCGGCCGAGGGGATCGAGCTCGACGAGGGCGAGGTCGACCTCAACGGCGCCGACCTGACCCCGCCGGAGGAGCCCGTCGGCACGGCCGCCTTCGCCGTGCCCCGGCCGGCGCCGGCCCCTGCGGCCACCCCCGATGCCCCCTTTCTGCCCTCCGCTCCCATCCCCCCGCCGGCGGGGGGATGGGAGCGGAGGGCAGAAAGGGGGCATCGGGGGTGGCCGCAGGGGCCGGCGCCGGCCGGGGCACGGCGAAGGCGGCCGTGCCGACGGGCTCCTCCGGCGGGGTCAGGTCGGCGCCGTTGAGGTCGACCTCGCCCTCGTCGAGCTCGATCCCCTCGGCCGAGAGCCGCTGGCGGACGCCGTCGATAACGTCCTCGCTCAGCTCCACGTGCTCGAGCACGGACATGACGTCGTCGACGCTGAGGGCCCGCCGCGCCCGGCCTTGGGCCAGCAGGCGGTTGAACTCCGCCTCTGATACCCCTACCGGTGGCGTGAGCGCATCACTGCTCTGGCTCATGCTTCCACCTCAAAACGGTCGACGAGCCAGCGTACCAACCTGCCGGTGGCGTCGACTGACGTGGCCGGCTCCTGGACCTCGGCCACGGTGAGCTTGAGCCAGGCCACGTCGGTGATGGGCTGGCCCGACCGCACGGCCTCGGCGCTCAGGGCGGCGACGGCCCGGTTGGCGGCCTCGGTGGCCAGGCGGGCGAGGACGTCGTCCGGCGACGTTGCGGGGTCTTCCACGGCCAGCCGCCGCAGCAGGGAGGCGACCTCGGGCTCGGCCCCGTCGATGGCCTGGGGCAGGGTGGTCGCCGAGCACAGGGCCCGGTAGCCGGCGAGGACCACGGGGTCGGCGAAGAGGGCGTCGTGGAGGCGGTCGGCCACCTCCTCGGGGCGGTGGACGGCCAGGCGCAGGGCCTCCACCTCAGGGCCCTCCAGGCGCCGGGGTGGCTGGGCGACCCGGACCGGGCGGTGCTGGTGGACGGCCCGTTGGAGCTCGTCCACCGGCATGTCCAGCACCGTGGCCAGCCGCCCGACGTACTCGTTGCGGGTCAGCTCCGAGGGGTGCTCCCGGATCAGGGCCAGGGCGGCCTCGGCCGCGTGGGCCTTGCCGCCGGGCGTGCGCACGTCGGCCCGGGCCAGCAGCCGGTCGATCCGGAAGGACAGGAAGGGCCGGGCCCCCTTCACCGCGGCCTGGAGGGCGGCCGGATCGCGGCGGGCCAGATCGCCGGGATCCATCCCGGCCGGGAGGTCGGCGACGGCGAGGTCCAGCTCGTAGCGGCGCTCCCACTCGTAGAACTTCTCGGCCGCGGCCTGGCCGGCGGCGTCGGCGTCGTAGGCCAGGACCAGGCGGCGGGCGAAGTTCTTCAGCATGCGGATGTGGTCGTCGGACAGGGCGGTGCCGCAGGTGGCCACGCCGGTGCGCACGCCGGCCCGGGCCAGGCCGATCACGTCGGTGTAGCCCTCGCAGACCACCACCTCGCCGGTCTCGACCACCGCGGCCTTGGCCCAGTTCAGCCCGTAGAGCGTCCGGCTCTTGGAGTACAGCGGGGTCTCCGGCGAGTTGCGGTATTTGGGCCCCGGTTCCCCGCTCCGAGGGCCGCTCGGGCCCTGGCCTCCTTCCAGGCGCCGGCCGCCGAAGGCCACCGGGTCGCCCCGGACGTCGAAGATCGGGAAGAGCACCCGCCCCCGGAAGAAGTCCTGCACCCGGTCCCGCTTGTTGCGGAAGGCCAGGCCGGTCTCCCGCAGCACCTCCTCCGGCAGCTTCAGGGCCCGGGCCAGCTCGTCCCAGCCCTCGGGCGCCCACCCCAGCTGGTAGGTGCGGACGATCTCGCCGTCGTAGCCCCGGGAGCGCAGGTAGGCCCGGGCCGGCTTGGCGTCGGGGCCCGAGAGCAGGCGGTCGTGGTACCACTCGACGGCCTGGGCCATGGCCTCCACCAGCCGGCCCCGCCGCCGCCGCTCCTCGGTGACGGCGGCGGTGTCGTACCGGACCTGGATGCCCGCCCGGGCGGCCAGCCGCTCGACCGCCTCGGCGAAGTCGACGTGCTCCACCTCGCGCACGAAGGTGATGACGTCGCCCCCCACCCCGCAGCCGAAGCAGTAGTACAGCCCCTCCTCGGCGTTGATCGAGAACGAGGGCGACTTCTCGGCGTGGAACGGGCACAGCCCCTGCCACCGCCGCCCCGCCCGCCTGAGGGCGATGTGCTCCCCGGCCACGGCCACGAAGTCCGTCGCCGCCCGGACCCGCTCGATGTCCTCGGCCAGGATGCCCATATACCTGGCGCACGGTAGCGGCCCTCCCCCCGACCTGCGGCTACCCCTTGGCGCCACCCGTGAAGTTCCACGACGCCAGCCGCACCGTGGGCACGTGGTAGGTGCCGTTGAACAGCCGGGCGTCGTCGGCGATGCCGAGGACGTTCCCGGGGCGGAGGGCGTCGACGTAGGACTGGGTGAAGCGCAGGTTGGGCACCCCGCCCACGACCCGGCCCCCCTCGATGAGGAACGTCCCGTTCCGGGTGAGGCCGGTGACCACCTGGGTCTTGGGGTCGAGGATCCGCGTGTACCAGAACTCCGTCACCAGCAGCCCCCGCTCCACCGAAGCGATGAGCTCCCCGGGCGACCGGGCGCCGGGCGCCATGAACAGGTTCTGGGCCCACGCCCCGGCCGACTCCCCGCCGGCCATCCCGTGGCCGGTGCTCTCGGTGCCGGCCTTGGCCGCGGTCCGCCGGTCGTGGCAGAGGGCGACGGGCACCCCGGCCCGTACCAGGTCGAGCCGGCGCTTGGGCGTGCCCTCGGCGTCGAAGCCGCGGCTGATGGCCCGCGGGTCGGTGGCGTCGTCCCACAGGGTGATCGACGGGTCGAGCTGGCCCTCGCCCAGCTCCACGAACGAGCGGCCCTCGGCGAAGGTCCGGGCGTTGAAGCCGTCGCGGAGGAACTCCAGCATGTTGGCCAGGCACGACGGCTCCAGCACCACCTCGTACCGGCCCGGCTCCAACGCCACCAGGTCGTCGCCCCGCCGGGCCTTCTCGGCGGCGGTCCGGCCCGTGGCCGACCCGTCGATGTCCGACAGCCGGCTGGAGCTCTGCCACCCCCGGCCGTCGGACATGGCGGTGCGGTGGATGGCCTCGATGGTCGAGGAGCTCCGCCGGCCCTCCAGGCGCTGCCCGGCCGAGTTGGCGAAGGCGACGAACGAGCCGTCGGAGTCGCAGAACCCGGCCGCCCGCAGCCCCTCGCCGGCGTCGACGAAATCCCGGACCACCTCGGCCCGCAGGGCCGGGTCGGCGAAGTGGGTGGCCTCGTCGTAGGAGCGAACCTCGGGGGCGCGGGCGGGTGGGGCCAGCCCCGGCCAGTCCGGGTCGACGGCCCGCAGCTGGGCCGCGGCCAGCGTCCGCTCGACCAGCCCGGTCAGGCCCTCGTCGTCGGTGCGGTCGGTGCTGGCCGACGCCAGCCGCCCGCCCGCCGACACCCGCAGCCGGGCCCACCGGAAGTCCTGGGCCACGTTCTGGTGGATGTAGGAGTTGGCGAACCGGGTGAGCGCCGACCGGCCCTGGACGACGGTGACCTCGGCCTCGGCCCGGTCGCCGACCTTCCCGAGCACGTAGTCGCAGGCGCCGTCGAGGTCGCGCATCACCGGCTCCTGACCCCCACCCGCACGCCCCGGAACCGGCCCGGCACCGCGGGGTGGCCGGTGTGGCCGTACTGCTGGGGTTGGCCTTTGCCGCAGTTCGGCGTGCCCCAGAAGACCCACTCGTCCGGCCCGCCCAGCATGTCCAGCGACCCCCAGAACTGGGGCGTGATCCCGGTGTAGGTCGGGTTGCGGAGCAACCGCCCCAGCCTGCCGTTCTTCACCTCGTAGCCCACCTCGCAGCCGAACTGGAAGTTCAGCCGCTTGTCGTCGATCGACCACGACCGGTTGGTCTCCATGTACACGCCGTCGTCGGTGGCCGCGATCATCTCCTCGAGCGACGACTCCCCCGGCAGGATGCCCACGTTGGTCATCCGCACCATGGGCAGGTGGTTCCAGCCGTCGCTGCGGACCATGCCGCCCGGCGGCAGGCCGGCCACCGAGGCCGAGTCCCGGCCCGACAGGACCCCCACCCAGATCCCGCCCTTGACGATGTCCACCCGCTGGGCCGGCGTGCCCTCGTCGTCGTAGCCGAAGCTGCCCAGGGCGCCGGGCAGGGTGGCATCCGCGGTGATGTTCATCAGCTCCGACCCGTAGCGCAGCCGGCCCAGCTCGGCGAGATCGAGGAACGACGTGCCGGCGAAGGCCGCCTCCCACCCCAGGATGCGGTCGAGCTCGATGGCGTGGCCCACCGACTCGTGGATCTGCAGGGCCAGCTGCTCCCGCCCCAGGATGAGGTCGGTCACCGCCGGCGGGCACTCGGGCGCGCTGAGCAGGGCGACGGCCTCCTCCCCCACCCGCTGGGCGTTGCCCGCGAGGTCGGCGGCCCGGATCATCTCGTAGCCCCGGGTGCCCCAGATCCCCCCGATCCCTCCGTAGCTGCGGCGCTGGGTCTCCGCCTCCCCCACCGCGGTGGCCTCCATCGACGTCCCGCACTCCACGAGATGCTGCGAGATGCGGTGCCCCTGGCTCGACACGAACCACTTCTCGGTGTCCCAGGCGTGCATGTGGGCCTGGGCCACGCCCACGCCCGCCACCGCCTTCATGGTGGCGGTGGCCGCCACCAGCAGGTCGCCCCGCTCGGAGACCGACACCGTGAAGGGGTGCTCCTCGCACGGCGAGTCCCAGTGGGCCTGGGCCGCCCCGACACCGGCCAGCTCCATGGGCGGCCCGGGCACCAGGGCCGAGGCCTTGGCGATGGCCGCCGCCTCCTCCCCGGCCCGGCGGGCCCGCACGCCGTCGGGCTCCGGCGTGGCGAAGAAGCCCCACGACGACCCGATCAGCGCCCGCACCCCGACCCCGGCCGACTCGTTGCGCGACAGCCGCTCGAGCACGCCGTTGCGGGCCGACAGCCCCTCGGTGGCGGTGACCATGGCCCGGGCGTCGGCGTAGGTGGCCCCCGCGGCCAGCGCCCCCTCCACCGCCGCCTGGGCCAGGTCGAACATGGCCCGGGACGCTAACCCACCGGCGAACCGGTGACAGAGATGGGGGTCTGCGCCCCCAGATCTGTCACCAGTTCGATCAGGAGCGGGCGAGAATCGCCTGGGCGGCGGCCAGCCGGGCGATCGGCACCCGGAAGGGCGAGCACGACACGTAGTCGAGCCCCGCCTCGGTGAACAGGGTGATCGACTCCGGGTCGCCGCCGTGCTCGCCGCACACGCCCAGCTTGAGGCCGGGCTTGGCCTCCCGGCCCCGGGCCGCGGCCAGCTTGACCAGCTCGCCCACCCCGGCGGCGTCGATGGTCTCGAACGGGTTGCGCTTGAGCAGCCCGCCCTCCAGGTAGGCCGGCATGAGCCGGCTCTCCACGTCGTCCCGGCTGAACCCGAACGTCATCTGGGTGAGGTCGTTGGTGCCGAAGGAGAAGAAGTCGGCCTCCTCGGAGATCTCGCCGGCCCGCAGGGCGGCCCGCGGCGTCTCGATCATGGTGCCGATGGTGACGTCGACGCCCGCCGGTCCCCCGCTCTCGGCCGCTCGGGCCGCCACGCCCGCCACCGCCTCCTCGACCCACCCGCGGGCCAGGGCCAGCTCCTCGCGACCCACGGTGAGGGGGATCATGATCTCGACCACGGGCGTGCCGCCGGCCGCCACCCGGTCGGCCGCCGCCTCCATGAGGGCCCGGACCTGCATGGCGTAGAGGCCAGGCTTGATCACGCCCAAGCGCACGCCCCGCACCCCGAGCATGGGGTTGAACTCGTGCCACGACTCGGCCGCCCGGAGCAGCTGGCGCTCCTCGTCGGTAAGGCTGCCCGTCTTGGCCTGCTTGATCATCAGGTCCTCGGTGCGGGGCAGGAACTCGTGCAGCGGCGGGTCGAGGAGCCGGATGGTGACCGGCAGGCCGTCCATGGCCTCCAGCACCTC
Organism: Acidimicrobiales bacterium; assembly: GCA_035553895.1. Taxonomy (GTDB): domain Bacteria; phylum Actinomycetota; class Acidimicrobiia; order Acidimicrobiales; family CADCSY01; genus JADDRA01. The sequence goes on from DATMJI010000087.1 coordinate 12,710, forward strand.
GTAGAAGTCGGCCTTCTGGGCCACCCGCAGCTCCTCAAGGGCGGCGGTCTCGTCCTCGTCGGTGGACGCCAGGATCATCCGGCGCACGATCGGCAGCCGGTCCTCGGCCAGGAACATGTGCTCGGTACGGCACAGACCGATGCCCTCGGCGCCGAAGCGCCGGGCGTTGGCCGCGTCGGGCCCGGTGTCGGCGTTGGCCCGCACGGCCATCTTCCCGGCCCGGATCTCGTCGGCCCAGCCCAGGATGGTGGCGAACTCGGGCGGAGGCTCGGCCACCGTCACCTCGACCGCGCCCAGCATGACCCGCCCGGTGGACCCGTCGACGGAGATCAGGTCGCCCTCGTTCACCGTGACCCCGCCGGCCTCGAAGCTGGTACCTCTTATATGCACGCCGTCGGCGCCGACCACGGCCGGCGTGCCCCAGCCCCGGGCGACGACCGCGGCGTGGCTCACCAGCCCGCCCCGGGAGGTGAGGATGCCCTTGCTCACGATCATGCCGTGGACGTCCTCGGGCGACGTCTCGCTGCGGACCAGGATCACCGCCTCGCCCCGGGAGGCGGCCTCGGCCGCGTCGTCGGCGCTGAAGTAGGCCCGGCCCACCCCCGCGCCCGGCGAGGCGGCCAGGCCGGTGGCGATCACCTGCACGTCGCCCCCGCCCACCTGGGGGTGCAGCACCTGCTCCAGGTGCTCGGCGGTCACCCGCTGGACGGCCTCGGCGTGGGACAGGTGGGTGCGCTCGTCGGTGGTCATGTCGACGGCCATACGCAGGGCGGCGCCGCCGGTGCGCTTGCCCACCCGGGTCTGGAGCATCCACAGCTTGCCCTGCTCGATGGTGAACTCGGTGTCGCACATGTCGCGGTAGTGGCGCTCGAGCCGGTCGAAGATGGCCAGCAGCTCCTCGTAGATCTCGGGGAAGAGGGGCTGCATCTCGTCGAGGTGGAGGGTCTTGCGGATGCCGGCCACCACGTCCTCGCCCTGGGCGTTGACCAGGAAGTCGCCGTAGGGCTTGTTCTCACCCGTGGCGGCGTCGCGGGTGAAGCCGACGCCGGTGCCCGAGTTGTCGTCCCGGTTGCCGAACACCATGGCCTG
>DATMJI010000088.1:0-3178 GCA_035553895.1 Acidimicrobiales bacterium
TCCTTGTCCCACTGCAACACGCTGCGGTCGGCCATGCGCCCCCACTCCACCGGGCACACCTCCACCACCGGCCGGTCGCAGATCACCATGCCGCCGGAGTGGATGCCGAGGTGGCGGGGGAATTGCTGCACCTCGGCGGCGAGGTCGAGCACCGTCCCGGGGACCACGCCGGCCCCCGGCGGGGGCAGGGCGTGGTCGAGCTGCTTGGACCAGGTGTCGACCTGGCTCGGGGGATGGCCCAGGGCCTTGCCCATCTCCCGCACCGCCGAGCGGGGCCGGTAGGTGATGACGTTGCCCACCTGGGCGGCCCGGTCCCGCCCGTAGCGGGCGTAGACGTACTGGATGGCCTCCTCCCGGCGCTCGCTCTCGATGTCGATGTCGATGTCGGGAGGGCCGTCGCGCTCGGGGGACAAGAAGCGCTCGAAGAGCAGGCCCAGGCCCACGGCATCGGCGTTGGTGATCCCGAGGGCGTAGCAGACGGCCGAGTTGGCGGCCGAGCCCCGGCCCTGGCAGAAGATGTCCCGGCGCCGGCAGAACTCGACGATGTCGTGGACCACCAGGAAGTAGCCGGGGAAACCGAGGGTGTCGATCACCTCCAGCTCATGGTCGATCTGGTCCCAGGCACCGGCCACCCGCGCCGCCCCCCGGGGGCCGTAGCGCTCGGCCGCCCCGGCCTCGGTGAGCGCCCGTAGCCAGCTCATCTCGTCGTGGCCCTCCGGCACCGGGAAGTCGGGCAGGCGGGGGGCCACCAGGGCCAGGTCGAAGGCGCAGGCCAGGCCCACCTCGGCGGCCCGCTCCACCGCCCCGGGGTAGCGGGCCAGGCGGGCCGCCTGCTCGGCCCCCGAGCGCAGGCAGGCGCCGGGCCCGCCCGGGAGCCAGGCGTCCAGCTCGTCGAGGCTGCGCCGGGCCCGCACGGCGGCCAGGGCGGTGGCCAGGCGCCGCCGGGACGGCGCCGGGTAGTGGGCGTTGGTGGTGGCCACCACCTCCACCCCGGCCCGGGCCGCCACCTCGACCAGGGCGTCGTTGCGGGCCGAGTCGAGGGGGTCGCCGTGGTCCCAGATCTCCACCAGCACCTGGCTGCGCCCGAAGGCCTCGACCAGGCGGGCCAGCTCCCGGGCGGCGGCGGCCGGCCCCTCGGCCACCAGGGCGGCGGGCACCGCCCCCTTGCGGCAGCCCGTGAGCACGCTCCAGTGCCCGCCGCCCCCTTCCGCCGCCAGCGCCGCCAGGTCGGTGCGGGGCCGGCCCTTGGTGCCCCCGGCCATCTGGGCGGCGGTGATGGCCCGGCTCAGCCGGGCGTAGCCCCCCGGGCCCCGGGCCAGGACCACCAGGTGCTGGCCCTCGGGATCGGGCATGCCGCTGCGCCCGGGGGGTCCTCCCAGGGTGAGCTCGGCCCCGAAGACAGTGGGCAGGCCCAGCTCCCGGGCGGCGGCGGCGAAGCGCACCACGCCGTAGAGGCCGTCGTGGTCGGTGAGTGCCAGGGCCGACAGTCCCAGGCGGGCGGCTTCTTCCACCAGCTCCTCGGGGTGGGCGGCCCCGTCGAGGAAGCTGAAGTTGGAGTGGCAGTGCAGCTCGGCGTAGGGCACCTCGCCCCGGGCGGGCCTGCGGGAACGGTGCAGCCCCGGCGGGGCCTGGTAAGCGGGGCGGCAGGACGACCAGGCCGGGCTGTCACCCCCGTCGGCCCCCGGCGGGCGGCGGTCGCCGGAGAGCCGCTGCTCGAGCTCGGCCCACGGCACGGCCGGGTTGCGCCACCCCATCCGGGGCAGTGTAGCGAACGGATGTTCGCTACACTCTCAGCCGGAGGAGGAACGAAGCTCGGCGATGTCGGCCAGCTGGGCCTCCAGCCAGGCGGACACATCGTGGGCCCGCACCCACGCCGCCGCCTCCTCCCGCCGGCGGTGGCGCTCGGTCGGGTCCATGGTCAACGCCGTGTACAGGGCCTCGGCTTGTTGGACCACGTCGAAGGGGTACAGCGTCACCGCGAAGCGACCCAGCTCCTCGTAGGCGCCGGTGGTCTCCGACAGGGCCAGGACGCCGTCCCGGCGGTTGAGGACCACCGCCTCCTTGGCCACCAGGTTCATGCCGTCGACGATGGCGTTGACCATCAGCACGTCGTAGAGCAGGTAGGCGGCGATGGCCTGGTCGAGGTCCTCCTCCAGGCGCAGGTCGATGGGCTGCCAGTCGGCGGTGCCGTGCTTGAGGTTGATGTCGGCCACCACCCGGCGGATGGTGGCGGTGTAGCGGGCGTACTCCTCGACGTCCTGGCGGCTGGGCTGGAGCAGGGCGAGGAAGGTCACCCGCTCGGCCAGCTCCGGATGGGCGTCGAGGAGCAGGTCGAAGGCCTTGAAGCCCCGCACGATGTTCTTGGAGGGATCGGTGCGGTCGACCCGCAGCACCAGGTGGTCCCGGCGCATGGCCCACAACGACCGCCCGTGCTCGCCCACCCGCTTCGAGGTGGCCCGCTCCTCCAGCTCGGCCGGGTCGATGGACACGGGGAAGGCCCGGGCCCACACGCTGCGCCCGTCGACGGTGACCCGCCGCTCGGGCAGGTCAACCTCCAGGCCCAACAAGTCCCGGCAGCCGACCACGAAGTTGCGGACCGAGCTCTGGGTGTGGAAGGCGATCACGTCGTTGCCCAACACCCCCCGGAAGACGGCCTCGCGCAGGGGCGGCGGCAGCACCCGCCAGGCGTCGGGCTGGGGCCAGGGGATGTGCACGAAATGGTGAAGGAACACCCCCGGGCAGCGCTCCCGGACCAGGGCCGGCAGCAGGTAGAAGTGGTAGTCGTGGACCATGACGGTGGCCTGGCCACCGCTGGCCTCGACCTCTTCGGCCACCACCTCGGCGAAGCGCCGGTTGACCACGGCATAGCCGTGGTGGAAGGCGTCGTGCTCCCGCTCGGTCAGGTCGGGGGCGTCGGGGCGGTTCCACAGCTCGTGCTGGATGAACCACAGCAAGGGGTTGGAGACGATCCCGTAGAAGCGGTCGTGGGCGTCGGCGTCGTTGACCACCAAGCGCAACTGCACGCAGCCGCCGCCCTCCGCCTCGCTGTCCATGGGAAAGGCGCCGCCGCCGTGCTCCTCCGCCACCTCGGCGTCCTCGTCGGTGAGGGCGGCGCACACCCAGTGAGCCTTCTCCAGGTCGCCGGCCAGACCCGACAAGGCGGTGACCAGCCCACCCC
>DATMJI010000089.1:0-11147 GCA_035553895.1 Acidimicrobiales bacterium
GTGGTGCGCTTGGCGGGCGGGGGCTGCCCGGGACCGTCTACGCCCAGGCGTCCCCCCGCAGCCTGGGGGGCACATCCCTCTTCGACGCCATCCGCCCCGTCACCGCCGAGGTGGTCGCCGGCTTCGCCTCCGAGGCGGGCCTGGTACGCAGCGCCGCCTCCCAGCTGCAGGCCGCCGGCTTCCAGGTGCTGCACATCTCGCCCGTCACCATCAACATCGCCGGCCCACCGAGCCTCTACGAGGAGGTCTTCGACACCCGGCTGGTCACCGAGGAGCGGGAGGTCATCAAAGGCGGGGCCCGCCGCGACTCGGCCACCTTCGTCGAGGCGCCCGATACCGACCTGCCCGGGCTCATCGCCACCGCCGGTACTCCCCTCGGCGAGGTCCTCGAGGGCGTGGCCATCGAAGAGCCGAACTACCCCATGGAGATCGCCTTCGCCCCCACCAGGACCTTCTGGCACCTGCGGGTACCCGGCGACATCTCCGCCGGGTGCAACGCCGACCGGGCCCACCGCGGCGGCATCACCGGCAGGGGCGTCAAGGTCGTCATGGTCGACTCCGGCTGGTACAAGCACCCCTACTTCGTCCGCCGGGGCTACAAGGCGTCACCGACGGTCCTCGGCCCGGCGACGGCCAACCCCGGCGCCGACGAGAACGGCCACGGCACGGGCGAATCGGCCAACGCCTTCGCCACCGCCCCCGACATCGACTTCACCATGGTGAAGATCAACTTCGTCAACAGCATCGGGGCCTTCAACGCCGCCGTCGCCCTCTCGCCCCACATCATCAGCTGTAGCTGGGGCTCCAGCGTCCAGTTCGGGCCCCTCTCCGCCGCCAACCAGGCCCTGGCCGCAGCCGTGGCCACGGCGGTGAGCAACGGCACCATCGTGGTGTTCTCGGCCGGAAACTGCCACTTCGGCTTCCCGGGCCAGCATCCGGATGTGATCTCGGCAGGCGGCGTCTACATGGACACCGACGGCACCCTGCGGGCCACCGGCTACACGAGCGGCTTCGCCAGCAACGTCTACCCCGGTCGCAACGTGCCCGACGTCTCGGGGCTGGTAGGCAACCCGCCGGGGGCGTCCTACATCATGTTGCCCATCCAGCCCGGGTGTGCCATCGACACCGATCGGGCCGGGGGCACCCATCCGCCCCAGGACGAGACGGCGAGCGACGACGGCTGGGGCGCCTTCAGTGGCACGTCGGCGGCCGCACCGCAGTTGGCCGGCGTGTGCGCCCTGATCAAGCAGGCCTGCCCCCGGCTGGGGCCGGCCCAGGTGCGTAGCATCCTCATGAACACGGCCACCGACGTCACCGAGGGCCAGAACTGCCAGGGCAACAGCGCCGGGCCGGGCTTCGACCTGGCCACCGGGGCCGGGCTGGTCGACGCCCACAAGGCCGTTCTCAGCGCCAAGCTGAGCTGCGGGCCGGTCATCAGGCCCCCGGTGGTGGTGGGCCCGCCGGTGATCCTGCCTCCGCAGCCGCCCCAGCCCCCCCGGCCGCCGGCGCCGCCGGGACCACCGGTCATCAACCCACCGCCCACCGGCGGCGCCGGGGAGGCGGCCGCCGCCCAGCTGGCCGCCGCCGGGTGGAGCCCGGAGCAGATCGCCGGTGTGCTCGGCACCCAGCCCGGCGGGATCACCGCCGAGGAGGCCGCCGCCGTGCAGGAGGCGATCCTCGCATCGGGAGACGACCTGGGGCTCTGAGCCTCTCCCCCGACGATGCCGAGCACCCTGCTGGTCAGCATGCCGTTCCCGGCGCTCGACCGGCCTTCGCTCGGGCTCGGCCTCCTCCAGGCCGGGGCGGAACGGGCCGGCTTCCCCTGCGACGTGCGCTACCTCAACCTCGCCTTCGCCGACTTCGTCGGGGTCGAGGAATACCAGTGGCTCTGCGACGGCCCCACCTACATCGCCCTGTCGGGCGAGTGGATCTTCACCGCCGGCCTCTACGGCGAGCGTCCCGCCACCGACGACGCCTACGTCGAGGAGATCCTGCGGCGCCGCTGCGGCGCCGGCGACCACGACCTGGCCCGCCTCCGCCGGGCCCGGGCCTACGTCGAGCCCTTCCTCGAGCACTGCCTGGCGGCCGTCGACTGGAGGGCCTACCGGGTGGTGGGCTTCACCTCCACCTTCCAGCAGAACCTGGCGTCGCTGGCCCTGGCCCGGCGGGTGAAGGAGGCTCACCCGGGCGTGGTCATCGCCTTCGGCGGGGCCAACTGGGAAGGGGTGATGGGCCAGGAGCTGCACCGGCGGTTCTCCTTCGTCGACGTGGCCTTCTCCGGCGAGGCCGACGAGTCCTTCCCCGCCCTGCTGGCCTCGCTGGAGACGGGTACGCCCCTCGCCGCGATCCCCGGCATCGTCTACCGGGACAGGTCCCGTTCGGTCGCCACCGAGCCCCGGCCCGTGCTCGACCTCGACACCCTGGCCGTCCCCAGCTTCGACGACTACTTCCGCGACCTGGACGCCAGCGCCAGCGGCATCGACGTCTGCCCCCGGCTGATGGCCGAGACGGCCCGGGGCTGCTGGTGGGGAGCCATCTCGCACTGCACCTTCTGCGGGCTCAACGGCGCCACCATGGCCTTTCGCTCCAAGAGCCCGGCACGGGTGGTGGCCGAGCTGTACGAGCTCCACCACCGCCACGGCATCGATGCGCTGAGCGTGGTCGACAACATCCTCGACATGCGCTACTTCCGCTCGGTGCTGCCGGCCCTGGCCGAGGGGCCCCGCCTCGACCTCTTCTGGGAGGTCAAGGCCAACCTCAGCCGGGAGCAGGTCTGCACCCTGGCCGCCGCCGGGGTCAACCACGTCCAGCCGGGCATCGAGAGCATGAGCGACCACGTGCTGGGGCTCCTGGGCAAGGGCACGACGGTGTTCCGCAACGTCGAGCTGCTCAAGTGGGGACGCGAGTACGGGATCCACATGGACTGGAACCTGCTCTTCGGCGTCCCCGGCGAGGAGCCCGACGACTACACCGACCAGGCCCGGCTCTTCCGGGCCCTCACCCATCTGGAACCACCGAGCGCCTGCGGCCCCATCCGTTTCGACCGCTTCAGCCCCTACCACTGCTCTCCCGCGGCCTACGGCATCACCGGCATGCGGGCCCTCGCCGCCTACCGCTACCTCTACGAGGCCGACCCCGAGGGCCTCGGCCGCCTGGCCTACTACTTCGACGGCGACCTCCCGCCGGGCCCCGACCCGCTGGCCATGGCCATGCCCGCCCTGGCGGCGGTGGAGGCCTGGCGCCGGGACCACTGCGGCGGTGGGCTGTGGCTGGTCCCGGGGGCCGGCGACCGCCTGACCCTGCTCGACGAGCGGGGGGGGCGGCCCCGGCGCTCGTCGGTCCTCACCGGCTGGAAAGCCGCGGTCTACGCCGCCTGCGACCGGGCCCGGAGCCGGGCCGAGCTCGAGCAGCTCGACGAGCTGGCCGGCGTCGACCCGAGCCTGGTCTGCGCCTTTCTCCAGCGGTGCCAAGATGTCGAGGTCATGCTGAGCGATACCACCCGCTGGCTGGCCCTGGCCGTGGCCAGCCCGGCCCGCCACGACGGGGCCGGGCCGGCGCTGCGGCGCCTGCCCCTGGCGGCCAGCCGTGGCTGACGCCCTGTCGGCCCAGGTGGTGCTGCGCCCGGCCGACGCCTCGGTGGATCCTGACGGACCCATCACCGGCGCCACCCTGGCCCGGCACCTCCCGGATCGTGCCCGGGCCGAGGAGACCCGGTCGTGGTTTGACCAGGCCGGCTTCGAGGTGGGACCGCTCATCGGCATCGGCTTCGCCATCACCGCCCCCGCCGAGGTCTTCGCCCACACCTTCGGCCCGGCCGCAGCCGGTGCCGCCTGGGCGGCGATCACCGGGGAGTCGGGTGACACCGAGATCGCCAAGAGCGCCGTGCCCGACGACGTGCGGCCCTCCATCCGGGCCGTCACCTTCACCCCCCCGGCCGACTTCGGTCCCGGGGCGCCGTGACCGCGGCGGGGGTGGTGGCACCGCTGTGCTACGAGCTCGACGCCTGCGGGTGACGCCGCCTCACACGTCCAGGAACTTGGTGACGGCCACACCGGCGGCGACGGAGCCGATGGCCGCGCCGAGGAAGAGCGTGAGGATCCCGGTGGTGGCCACCTGGGAGGAGAGGACCACGAAGCCGTCGAAGAGGCGCACGCTGCTGATGGCGTCCTGGGCGGCATTGCGCACCAGGTACACCACGCCGAAGGCCACCGAGGCCCCGACCAGCCCCTGGACCAGTCCCTCCAGCATGAATGGCACCCGGATGAACCAGTTGGTGGCCCCCACCAGCTTCATCACCTCGATCTCACGGCGGCGGGCGAAGATGGCGGTGCGGATGGTGTTGAAGATCAGCAGGGCGGCGGCGAAGCACAGCACGGCGGCCACCACGAAGATCACGCTCTGGGTGATCCCCGAGACCCGCAGCAACGTGCGCACGGTCTCCTCGGCGAAGACCACGTCTCGCACCCCCGGTTCAGCCCGGAACCGGTCGCCGAGGGCGGTGATGACGTCGGCATCGGCCACGCTCGGTTCCACCCGGAACGAGGCCGGCAGCACCTCGGCGGTGACGGTCTCGATGTACTCCTGCTGGTCGGCGAAGAGCACGGTGAACAGCTCGTACTGCTCCTGTTGGGACACGTACTCGATCCGCTCCACGTCGGGGCTGGCGGCCAGCTCCCGCTCGATGCGGGCCTGCTGTTCGGGCGTGACCTCCTCGTTCAAGAAGACCTCGAACTCGATGCCCCCCTGCCAGCGCTGGGTGACGTTGTCGACCCCGTAGCCCAAGAGGAAGGCGGCGCCCACCAGCGACAGCGACACCGCCACGGTAAGCATGGAGGCCCCAGTGAGGACCAGGTTGCGCCGCAGGTTCTGCAGCGTCTCCCGCAGGGCGTACCCGAACTTCCCCCTCATCGCCCCCGCCCCGTCGGGCCCAGCGCAGCGAGCCGCAGGCGGCTCCTGGCCCTTCCGGGCGAGCGGAGCGAGCCCGAGCCGCTAGGCATACACGCCCCGGGTCTGGTCGCGCACGATCGTTCCCCGGTCGAGCTCGACCACCCGCCGGCGCATGGTGTCGACGATGCTCTGGTCGTGGGTGGCCATGACCACGGTGGTCCCGGTGCGGTTGATGCGGTCGAGCAGGCGCATGATCCCGACGGACGTGGTGGGGTCGAGGTTGCCGGTCGGCTCATCGGCCAGGAGGATCAGGGGCCGGTTGACGAAGGCCCGGGCGATGGAGACCCGCTGCTGCTCGCCGCCGGAGAGCTCGTGGGGCAGGTTCTTGAACTTCTTGCCCAGGCCGACCAGCTCGAGGATGGCGGGGACCTGGGACTGGATGACGTGGCGGGGACGGCCGATCACCTCGAGAGCGAACGCCACGTTCTCGTACACCGTGCGGGTGGGCAGGAGCTTGAAGTCCTGGAAGATGCAGCCGATGTTGCGGCGCAGGAACGGCACCTTCCAGGGGCTGAGCTTGGCGATGTCCTTTCCCGCCACCCAGATGCGTCCACCGTCGGGTGCCTCCTCCTTGTTGAGCAGCCGGATGAAGGTGGACTTGCCCGAGCCGGAGGGCCCGACCAGGAACACGAACTCCCCCTTGCCGATGTCGGCCGAGGCGTTGCGCAGGGCAACGACATCGCTCTTGTAGGCCTTGGTGACGTTGTCGAGCTTGATCACGAGGGAACCTCGCTCCGGCGGCAGGGACCTGCCAAGGGTACCAAGGCGATGGGCGCCGGGAGGAGCACGGCGAGCCCGCCCGCGCCAATGGGCGAGCCGTGTCCACCCCGATGGGCGCCGACACCGGCGGGCTCGACCGGCCGGGCAGAGGATCGCCCGGCGGGGCTGGGGCCAGGGGCTCAGCCCCCCGACCCGCCCGCCTGGCCGCGCTCCCAGCGCAGGAACGCTTCCATGAAGGGGCCGAGATCGCCGCCGAGCACGGCCGCCACGTTGCCGGTCTCGTGACCGGAGCGCAGGTCCTTGACCAGCTGGTAGGGGTGCAAGACGTAGGAGCGGATCTGGTTGCCCATGGCCGCCTGGGACGACGAGCCAGAGATGGCCTCCAGCTCGGCCAGGTGCTCGGCCCGCTGGTGCTCGGCCAGCTTGGCCCCGAGGATCTGCAGCGCCCGGGCCTTGTTCTGGTGCTGGCTGCGCTGGTTCTGGCACGAGGTGATGATCCCGGTGGGGAGGTGGGTGATACGCACCGCCGAGTCGGTGACGTTCACGTGCTGGCCTCCCGCCCCTGACGACCGGTAGGTGTCGATGCGCAGGTCCTTCTCGTCGATGTTCACCTCCGACGAGGTGTCCTCCAGGAAGGGGGTGACGTCGACGGAGGCGAAGCTCGTCTGGCGGCGGGAGGCAGCGTCGAAGGGCGACATGCGCACCAGGCGGTGCACGCCTTGCTCGCTGCGCAAGAAGCCGTAGGCATAGCGGCCCTTGATGATGAGCGTGGCCGACAACAACCCGGCCTCCCGGCCGGGGGAGGCCTCGTCCACCTCGGTCTCCAACCCCCGCCCCTCGGCCCAGCTCTGGTACATCATGACCAGCATCTCGGCCCAGTCCTGGGCGTCGGTGCCCCCCTCCCCGGCGTGGATCTCGCAGATGGCGTCGCGCTCGTCGTGCTCGCCGGAGAACAACGACCGCAGCTCCAGCTCGTCCAGGCGCCGCCCGAGGTCGGCGGCGGCGTCGGCCACCTCCGCCTCCACCGAGGCGTCGCCCTCCTCCCGGGCCAGCTGGTCGAGGGTGCGGGCGTCCTCCAGGTCGCCCACCAGGCGGTCGTAGACCTCGATGTCCCGGCGCACGTGCTCGAGCTCGGTGGTCACCCGCCGGGCCAGCGCCGGGTCGTCCCACAGGTCCGGGCGGCTCACCTCGGCCTCCAGCTCGGCCATGCGGCCCCGGCCGGCCTCGATGGTCAGATATCCCTCGGCCTCCGCCACCCGCTTGGCCAGCAATCCCAACTCGTCGGAGAAGTCTCGCATCGCTCAGTGGCCGCAGTGGCGACGGCGACTCATCCGCCGTGGCAGCGCTTGTACTTCTGGCCGCTGCCGCAGTAGCAGGGGTCGTTGCGACCGAGCTTCTCCTCGGCCGTCTTGACCACGGGCACCATGATGTCGGGCTCGTCGGGCTCGGGTGGCGCCTGGCCGCTGGCCTGGGCCTCGGCAACGGCCGCCGCCCGTACGCCCTGGCTGTTCTGGGAGGGTTCCTCGGGAGCCGAGTAGGCGACGTCGCGCACGGCCTCGGGCTCGGGCTCGCTCTGGCGCACCACCTGGAGGTGCATCACGTACTTGACGAAATCCTGGGCGATGGCCTCCACCATGGCCGAGAACATGGCGAAGCCCTCGCGCTGCCACTCCACCAGGGGGTCCTTCTGGCCCATGGCCCGCAGGTGGATCCCATCCTGGAGGTAGTCCATCTCGTAGAGGTGCTCGCGCCAGCGGGTGTCGATCACCCGCAGCATGACCTGGCGCTCCACCTGGCGCATGGCCTCGGTGCCGAACTCGGCCTCCCGGGCCTCGTACTGGGCCACCCCCTCCTCGACCACGGAGGCGACGATCTCCTCGATGTCGTCCGTGCGAGCGAGGTCCTCGGCGCTGAAGCGGGTGGGGTAGAACTCGTTGAGCTGGGCCACGAGGCCCTCGAGGTCCCACTCCTCGGGCTCGGGGGACAGGCAGGCCGAGCGCACCACACCCTCGAGGGCCCGGCGCAGGCTGTCCAGGGCCTCGTCCCGCAGGTCGTGGCCGTTGAGGATCTGGTTGCGGCGCCGGTAGATGACCTTGCGCTGCTCGTTCATCACCTCGTCGTACTTGAGGACGTTCTTGCGGATCTCGGCGTTGCGGGCCTCGACGGTGGTCTGGGCCCGCTCGATGGCCTTGGTGACCATCTTGGCCTCGATGGGCACGTCGTCGGGCAGGGCCCGGCCCATCACCCAGTTCATGGCCCCGGTGGCGAAGAGGCGCATGAGCTCGTCCTCGAGGGAGAGGTAGAAGCGGCTCTCGCCCGGGTCGCCCTGGCGCCCCGACCGGCCCCGGAGCTGGTTGTCGATGCGGCGACTCTCGTGGCGCTCGGTGCCGAGCACGTAGAGCCCCCCGAGCTGGCGGACCTTTTCCCCCTCGGCGTCGCACTCGGCCGTGCGGGACTCGAGCAGCCCCTGGTAGCGGGCCTGGCCCTCGTCGGACTCGGGGTCGAGGCCTTCGGCCAGGACCTGGCGCCGGGCCAGACCCTCGGGATTGCCGCCGAGGATGATGTCGACGCCCCGCCCGGCCATGTTGGTGGCCACGGTGACGGCGTGGAGCCGTCCTGCCTGGGCCACGATCTCGGCCTCCCGGGCGTGCTGCTTGGCGTTGAGGATCTCGTGGGGGATGCCCCGCTTGGTGAGCCGGTCGTCGAGGAGCTCCGACTTGGCCACCGACACCGTGCCCACCAGCACCGGCTGACCGCTCTCGTAGCGCTCGGCGATGTCCTCCACCAGGGCGTCGAACTTGCCCGCCTCGGCCTTGTAGATGAGGTCGCCCTGGTCGGCCCGGGCCAGGGGCTCGTTGGTGGGGATGGGCACCACCGGCAGGTCGTAGGTGCTGGCGAACTCGGCTGCCTCGGTCACCGCCGTTCCCGTCATCCCCGCCAACTTGTCGTAGAGGCGGAAGTAGTTCTGGAGGGTGATGGTGGCCAGCGTCTGGTTCTCCTCCTTGATCTTCACCCCCTCTTTGGCTTCGACCGCCTGGTGCAGGCCCTCGGACCAGCGCCGGCCGTCGAGGATGCGCCCGGTGAACTCGTCGACGATCTTCACCTCGCCGTGGGAGACGATGTAGTCCTTGTCCCGGTGGTAGAGCTCCTTGGCCTTGAGGGCCACCTGGAGCTGGTGGACGAGGTTGGCCGACAGCTCGTCGTAGAGGTTGTCCACCCCGAGGGCCGCCTCCACCTTCTCGATCCCCTCGTCGAAGGGGGCGACGTGGCGCTTCTCCTCGTCGACGTCGTAGTCGACGTCGCGCTTGAGGCCCCGGGCGATGCTGGCGAACTTGTAGTAGATCTTGGCGGCGTCGGCCACCCGGCCGCTGATGATGAGCGGGGTACGGGCCTCGTCGATGAGGATGGAGTCGATCTCGTCGACGATGGCGAAGCTGTGGCCCCGCTGCACCTTGGCATCGAGGGAGTGGGCCATGTTGTCCCGCAGGTAGTCGAACCCGAACTCGTTGTTGATGCCGTAGGTGATGTCGCAGCCGTAGTTGGCCCGCTTCTCGGCGCTGTCCCTGATCTGGGGGATGACCAGCCCCACGCTGAGGCCCAGGCGGTTGTGGATGCGACCCATCCACTCGGCGTGGAAGCGGGCCAGGTAGTCGTTGACGGTGACCACGTGCACGCCCTGGCCCGTGAGCCCGTTGAGGTAGACGGGCAGGGTCGAGACCAGGGTCTTGCCCTCGCCGGTCTTCATCTCCGCCACCCAGCCGAAGTGCAGGGCGGCCCCGCCCATGAGCTGGACGTCGAAGTGGCGCTGACCGATGGTGCGCCGGGCTGCCTCGCGCACCACGGCGAAGGCCTCGATCATCATGTCGTCGAGGTCCTCGCCGTTGTCGAGGCGCTGGCGGAACTCGGGCGTCTTGGCCGCCAGGGCGTCGTCGGAGAGCTTTTCGATCTCCGGCTCCAAGGCGTTGATGTCGGGCACCAGGCTGGCGACCGCCTTGAGCTTGCGCCCCTCGCCGGCCTTGAGGATGCGGTCGAAGATGCCCACGGGGTCCCAGTCTAGGGGCGGGCTTGCCCATGCCTGGCGCCCCGGGAGCGGCGCCCAGATGCCCCCCAGGGACAGCCGCGGCCTCGGGCCGGCTCCCCGGGGGGGCGAGGGGCAACTACCGGCTCCCGTCAGGTAAGGTCGCGCCGATGCCAGGCGGAGGAGGGGTGGCCCGGGGGTGCGCTCGGGAGGTACGACGGCTCCTGTCCGGTCGCCCCCAGGGAGCCCACGCCGCGCCCGTCGCCCGCACCCCGCCCGCCGTTCGGGTCGTCTGGTACCTCACCGCCGTGCTGCTGATCGCCCTGGCCCTGCCCGCCGCCCGGTCCACCCGGGCCCTCACCACCAGTGCCGATCGCCCCGGAGCGGCGGCCAGCCCGACCGTCGCCGAGGCGGAGGCGCCACCCACCACCGCCGTGCCCACCACGGTCCCGGCGCCGGCCGGGAACGCCGACGGGCGGTCCCAGCCGGCGCCGCCGGGTGCGGCCAGAGCCGGGGCCGCCACGGGTGCCGGGGCCGCCACGGCCGCCGCACCGGTCGCCGCCGGCCCAGAGCCGGGGATCGACTGCGATGACGGCGCCGGTCCCCGGGTCGACGACGTCGGGGGCGACACCGCCGCCGTCGACTTGGCCGAGCGGTTGGTGGGCGACGGCGTGACCGTCACCGGGGCCACCTTCACCGGCGCCCCGGCTGCCGCCGGCGCCTTCGCCTGCGGCCAGGACGGCATCGGCCTGGACGCGGGGATCGTGCTCAGCACCGGGGCCGCCGCCGAGGCGGTCGGGCCCGGCGCCGGGTCGTCCGCCGGCACCGACCACGGGCTGGCCGGTGCCGACGATCTCACCAGCCTGGCCGGCAGCGGTACGGCTGACGCCGCCATCTTGGACATCGACGTGGTGGCCGACCTGTCGACCATCACCTTCGACTACGTGTTCGCCTCGGGCGAGTACCACGACTCCGCCGGCGCCGGGCTCGCCGATGTCGTCGCCCTCCTCGTCAACGGCGTCAACTGCGCCGTGGTGCCGGGCACCCTCGAACCGGTCTCCGCCACCAGCGTGCCCCGCGACCAACCGGAGGGCCAAGCTGGTCCGTCCTGGTTCCGCAACAGCCCGGGCGGGGCCGCCCTGGCCGGCATGACCTCGGTGTTGAGCTGTCCGGGCAGCGTCACCGCCGGGGAGTCAAACCGGCTCCGCCTCGCCGTCGCCGACACCGGCGACCCGGTGGTGGACTCGGCCGTCTTCCTCGGCGAGGCCAGCCTGCGGGCGGTCGACAACCAGCCCCCGGTGGCCGCCGACGACGAGCTCGTCACCGCCGCTGACGTCGCCGGCCAGCTCGACGTGCTGGCCAACGACAGGGATCCGGACGGCGACCCGCTCACGGTCCTGTCCCACACGCCGGCCGAGCAGGGGGCCGTCGTGTGCGAGGCGGCCGGGACGTGCACCTACAC
>DATMJI010000090.1:0-2797 GCA_035553895.1 Acidimicrobiales bacterium
TGGCGATGGTGATGGTCGTCCTCGTCGCCCGCTGGGCCGGAGCAGTGGGTGTCGCCGCCCTCGCTCCGATCCTCAGGCAGACCCGCATCCTCGTCCAAGCGGTCATCAGGGAAGCGCCCTCACCGCGCTAGGGACCCGGATACCGAGCGGGCACTCATTGCTGTTGAATCCATTGCGTTACCGGCGTAGGGCAAGGAGTTGCGTCCGGGTGCAAGAACTCCTTGCTGCGGGCGCGGCCCCCGACACCCTGATCAGGCGTTCCTGTCGGTGCTCTCCGAAATTCGCGCTTTCTGCTCATCGAAAGTCGCGCTTGAGGTCGTGTCCCAGGGTCAGGTTAGCGACGGCGCCGGGGTGGCGGCTCGGGCGGGTCGTTGAGGTGGGCGAGGGGCTGGGTCAGGGCCTGGTGCTCACGTAGGCGCCACGAGCCTCCCTTGATGTTGATCACTGCGGCGCCGTCGAGCAGACGGTCGAGGATGGCCGCGGCCACCACGCTGTCACCGCCGAAGAGCTCGGCCCACGCCGGCAGTCCCCGGTTGGTGGTGACGATGGTGGCCGAGCGGTTCTCATAGCGGCGGTTGACGACCTGGAAGAAGGCGTTGGCCTGGGCCCGGTCGAAGGGGGTGATCCCCACGTCGTCGATGACCAGGACCGACGGCCCGGTGTAGGTGCGGATCTTGGTGGCGAAGGTCCCGTCCGCATACGCCGTGGTCATGGCCGCCACCATGTCGGTGGCGGTGGTGAAGTAGCCCCGGTAGCCGGCCTCCACCGCGGCGATGGCCAGGGCGATGGCCAGATGCGACTTCCCGCACCCGGGCTTGCCCAGGAACAGCACCGGTGTGCCGGCCTCCACGAAGCCCAGTCCGGCCAGGTCGGCGATGACCTTGGGGTCGATGGAGGGCTGGAAGCTGAAGTCGAAGTCCTCCAGGCTGCGCCGGGCCGGGAAGTGGGCGAAGCGCAGGCGGGCCGACAGCCGGCGCTGGCGGGTGGCGGCGGCCTCCTCGGCCACCAGGGCGGCCAGGAACTCGAGGTGGGACCGGTCGTCGCGCCGGGCGGCCTCGGCCAGGGTGGCGAACACCTCGGCGCTGCGGTGCAGCTTGAGATAGCCGAGGTCGTCCTTGATCTGCTCGATCAGCGCCGCGCTCATCCGAAGCACCCGCAGCCCCCGATTCCGTCCTCGCCGCCGTCGTCGACGCTGGTGTCGGGGCCGAGCAGCCCGAAGACGCCCAGGTCGGGTTCCTCGACGTCGTAGTCACCGTCGCCGAGATCAAGATCCGCGCCACAGGGCGGCGGTGGCGTTGGCAGCGGGGACTCGACGGCGCGCAGGTGACGGCCGGAACGGCCCAGGGCGATGGCCTCGGCCGCGGCCCGGTGCTCCGCCAGCCACTGGGGCTCACTGCCGGGGGCGGCGATGCGGTGCTCGGTGATGAGCCGCCCGCCCAGGCGCAGCTGCAGCAGGGCGGAGTCAACGGCCGTGCGGGCCTCGACGACGCGGCCGGCGGCCTCGGGCGGCGCCGAGTAGAAGACCCCGTCCCACTCGACCAACGGCACCCGCCCGACCACCCGGGGCTCCCGCCGGGCGGTGTCGAAGCGCACGCGGGGCAATGGGCCCAGCAAGGGCTGCTCGGTGCCCATCCTCACCTCGGGGGCGACGCCGGTGCTGCGGTGGGCCACGGCGTGGCAGTAGGTCTCCAGCCAGGGCCCGACCCGGCGGTTGAGCTCACCGACGTCGAGCGGCGGGTCGAGGTCCATCTCGGGTAGGAAGCCGGCCTTGAGGTCCCGGAACGGTCGCTCGATCTTTCCCTTTCTGGCTGCGTCGCCGGCGTCACAGGCCTTCAGGGCGAATCCGTGATGGCGGGCAAACTCCAACGCCGGCGGGTGCCAGATGAATGCCCTGCCTCGGGATAGGCCCAGGCACCCCATGCGGTCGGTGCGGCCGATGGCGGCCACGCCGTCGACGGCTTCGAAGAACCGGACCAGGCCCTCGAAGGTGTGGGGCCGGTCGATCGAGGAGGCGAACCACCAGTACTTGATGCGGCTCCAGCACAGGACGGCCCCGAAGCAGAACAGCTCGTGGTCCCAGCCCCAGCGCCGGGCCCAGGTGGTGCAGTCGGACCAGTCGAACTGGAACTCCTCTCCGGGGCCGGTCTCGATCGGCACCGTCACAACCGATGCCTTCGAGCGCGACGGTCCCCGGACGTCGCGCAGGTGGCGGGTGAGGCTGGGATAGGAACCCTCGAAGCCTTCGGCCCGCAGCACCCGCATGATCGAGGTGGCCTGCAGCTCGTCGTTGTGGGCCAGGAGCGCCGCGATCCTCTCCCTCCACCGCTCGTCGATCACCAGCTCATCCACCGCCACGGCCCGCTTCGCCGGAGGTCCTCCCGCCTTGAGCCAGCCCGAGATCGTCGCCGGGTGATAGCCGAGGTGCCTCGCGATCTGGGCGACGGTCCAGCCCGCCGCCCTCAACGCCTTCACGTTCATGTACTCCTCCTGGGTCATCATCCAGATGGCTCCTTCCAGCCCGTCGGTGCTTGGTGGCACCAGCAGGCTGGAAGGGCCGTTGACCCCGACCGGTGGATACCGGCCAGGAGGAGCACGACCTCAGTTAGGAACGCGAATTTCGGTGAGCATCAAACGCGAGTTTCGTTGGGCCCCCGACACGCCCGGCGGTGGGGTGGCCGTGCAGGTCCCCGCCGTGACGCCGGCCCTTCGGGCCGCCTGTCACACTACGGCGGGGACCATGCCCGTCCACCCCACCGCCGAAGTGGTCGGTACATAACCAACCTGTCCGTCGAACCGG
>DATMJI010000091.1:0-13758 GCA_035553895.1 Acidimicrobiales bacterium
GAGCCAGGAGCGCAGCGAGGAGCGGCCCTCGAACCGCCCGGCGGACCGCCAGGCCCGGACCATCGTCTCCTGGACGGCGTCCTCGGCTTCGGCACCCGAGCCCAGCATCCGGTAGCAGTAGCCGGTGAGCTCCCGGCGGTAGCTCTCCAGGGCCGACTCGACCTCGGCCTGGCCAGTGGCGACGGCGGCGGGCGGCGTCATCGTCGAACAGCGTAGATCAGTGGGGTTGGGGCCGACGACGCTTGGGCCCGATGGCGATCCGGCAGGGAGGCACGGCTGGTCACCGGCCCAGATGGTCGAGCCAGCAGGCTTCGATGGCACCGGCCAGCTCGGCCGGGCGGCTCAGGTAGGCGCAATGCCCCCCCGGGACCACGTCGGGCTCGATTCCCAGCCGATCGCCCACCACGGTGGCCAACCAGTCGAGGGGGAAGAACCGGTCGTCCCGGCAGGCGAGGAACCGGGTGGCCACGTCCGGCCACGCCGGCAGCGGCCACGGCTCCTCGAGCAGCGTCGACGTCTGGTCACGCGGGGGGCCGGATTCGGCCAGCACGTCCGGCGGCACGTCATGGACGAACAGGGTCTCCGGCTCACGGTCCTCCAGCCCCTGGGCGGCGACGGCGCCGGCGTGACCGGTCGCCTCCCACCACTGCCCTCCGGACTCGCCGGGGCGGGGCACCATGGCCGCCACCAACACCATGAGCTCGACGGGAACCCGCTCGGCGACCAGCGGGGCGATGAGCCCGCCGAGCGACTGGGCCACGAGCACCAGGCTGCGGCGGCGGCCGCCGATGGCGTCCACGACGGCGTCGGCATAGGCATCGAGCCCGACCTCCTGGTCGCACGGCAGGTCCATGGCGACGACGGCGTGGCCTCGCCCCCGCAACTCGGCGGCCACCAGGTCCCAATCGGTTGCCGAGCCGCCCGCACCGTGGATGCAGACGAACGTCGCCACCTGCGGCGTGCTCACCAAACCGGCCCGCCGGCAGGGATCGCCGGGCCGGCGCCTCCTGACCCGGCGACCTCGCTCATCTCCTGCATGCCGTCCTCCTCGCTCGCCCCTCCACCGGGACCTCGATCCGCATCCGATCTCTTGCTCCGACGGTCCCCGCGGCGCCAAGTCATCGACGGCCGGCTCCGGCGTCCGGCCACCCCCAGGGAACCGTGACCCGGCGCTAGCGTCGGGCGGTGTCACCGGTCGCCTCCCAGTTGATCGGACGGGAAGCCGAGCTGCAGCGCCTGCGGGCGGCGTGGTCCCGGGGCGGATCGGTCCAGGTGGTGCGGGGGCCGGCGGGGATCGGCAAGAGCCGCCTCGTCCGGGAGCTGGGGAACCTGGCGGCGGCCCGGGGTGCGGTCGTGCTCGGCGGCCGCTCGACCGTCCGGGCCGTGCCCCTGCAACCGGTGCACGAGGCCCTGCTGGGTGCGGCCCGCCGGGGGCTCCGCCCCCCTGACGAGCTGGCGCCGTTCGTCCCCGCGCTCGCCCGCGCCGTCCCCGAGTGGGGCCACGCCAGGTCGCCGGGCGAGGCCTCGAACCTCATGCTCGCCGAGGCCCTGCTGCGGTTCCTGTCCAGTATGTCGGCCGGGCCGGCCTCCCTGCTCGTCCTCGAGGACGTGCACTGGGCCGACGCCGAGACGCTCACCGTGCTCGACCACCTGGCGGCCTACGTGGCCGGCAGCCCTGTGCTCGTCGTCCTCACCCGGCGCGACGGAGCACGGGGCCCAGGAGCCCAGCTGGCCGACGACCTGGTGGCCCGGCGCCACGCCGAGGAGCTTCGCCTGGCGCCTCTCGGGCCCGACGCCGTCCTGACCCTGGCCCGCTCGTGCCTCGGCCCGGGCCAGGACGTGCCCGGCGAGGTCGTCGAGCCGCTGGTGCAGCGTAGCGAGGGGGTGCCGTTCGTCGTCGAGGAGCTGATGGCCGCCGCCGAGGTTTCCGGCTGGGATTCGGTGGCGGCGGCGGTGCCGGGATCGATCATGGCGTCCGTCGAGGTCCGCCTGGACGAGCTCTCGGCCGATGCCCGCCGCCTCCTGGCGGCCGCCGCTCTGCTGGGCCGGTCCTTCGATTGGCAGGTGGCCGCCGAAGCGGCCGCCCTGCCCGAGGCCGGTGACGCCCCCGCCCTGCGCCAGGCGGTCGAGCACCAGCTCCTCGATGTCGACGTCGCCCGCTATCGCTTCCGCCACGCCCTGACCCGCGACGCCGTCGCCGCCCTGACACCGCCGGCGGAACGCCAGCGCCTGGCTCGCCGGGCCCTCGAGCTCGTGCGGGCGGGACCGGGCGGTACCGAGACCTGCCTGGCCGCCGCCGACCTCGCGGGCATCGCCGGCCTGGCCGGGGAGGCGGCGGGTCTGCTCCTCCAGGCGGCCCGGCTGGCCGTGGCCAGCGGTGCCCTCGACTCGGCCGGCGACTTCGCCCGCCGGGCGGCCGAGCTGGTACCCGGGCAAGAGCCCGCCCGCCGGGCCGAGATCGATCACGTCCGCCTCGAGATCGCCGTGCAGGCCGGCTGGACCGACCAGGCCCGCCAGCTCGCCCGCTCGCTGCTCGCCGCCCCGGACGGCACCGCCGCCAAGGCAGACGTCCACCTGCTGGCCGGGCGGGCCGAGCTGGCCGCCGGGCGCTGGGATAACGCTCGCCACCACGCCCAGGCCGCCCGGGCCCTCGCCCCCGTCGAAGTCGGCCAGGGGGCACGGGCGGCGGCCCTGCTCGCCCAGGCGGCCATGGGCGAGGACGACGTGGCCACCGCCACCCACCACGCCCGCCTCGCCCTGGAGTCGGCTCGGGCAACGGGCCAGGTGGAGATCCAGTGCGAGGCGCTGGAGGTGCTGGGGCGGGCCGCCCGGGGTCGCGACGTGGCCAGCGCCGAGCAGGCCTTCTCCGAGGCACTGCGCATCGCCTCAGATCACGGGCTGGCCCTGTGGCGGGTGCGGGCCCTCCAGGAACTGGGGACCATCGACATGTTCACCGACCTGGAGTTGGGCCACCTGACCCAGGCTCGCATCGAGGCGGAGGCGATGGGGGCGGTGGCCGTCCTGGCCGTGGTCGACCTCCAGCTGGCGGCGGTGTACGACGAGCGCGGCGAGCTGGGGGCCGCCCTCGATGCCGCCCGGCGCTGTGAGAGCGCCTCCCGGCGCTACGGGCTGTCGACGCTGACCATGAGCCTGGTCGTCCAGGGAATGGTCCACGCCCGGCGCGCCGACCGCCAGGAGATGGACCGGGTGGTCACCGCGGCCATGGCCACCGGGGATGACCCCCACTACGTCGAGGTCGGGGTGTTCGGCAACGTGGTGCCCATCTACCACCTGGTGGTGGGAGACCTCGACGCCGCCGGTGAGGCCCTCGAGCGCAGCATGGCGGGCATCCGCCGGCGGCCGGCGGCGGTCGTCCCCGTACCCGGGCTGTGGGCGCTGGTCCGGACCCTCACCAGCGAGGACCGAGGGGCCCCGGCACGCCGGGAGGTCGCCCGGCTCCCCTTCGACACGCCCGTCAGCCGCCTCACCCTGGAGGTGGCCGAGGCCGTGGCCCGGGGCCGGGCCGGCGACGCCGGGGCCGCCGCCGCCCGCTTCGGCGCCGTCGACGACGAGCTGGCCCGCTGGGGATCCTTCCGGCGGTGGTTACACCGCGTCGTCGTGGCGCCGGCGGCCGCCGCCGACGGCTGGGGCCAGCCCGAGGCCTGGCTCCGGGAGACGGTGGCGTGGTGCGATCGAGCGGGGCTGGCGGTGCTCGGCGACCGGTGCCGGGCCGTCCTGCGCGACATCGGCTCGCCGGTGCCCCGGCGCAACCGCTCGGTGGCCACGCCCCTCCCGCCTGCGCTGGCCCGCCTGGGCGTGACCCCCCGCGAGGCCGAGGTCCTGGCCCTCGTGGCCACCGGCGTCACCAACCGGGAAGTGGCGCAACGCCTGGTGATCTCCGTGCGGACGGTGGACAAGCACGTCGAGCGCCTTCTGGCCAAGGCCGGCACCGACCGGCGGGGGCTGGTGGCCCTGGCCCGGGAGACCGGCGCGGTGCGTACGTAACCGGGGCCCGGGCTCCGCCGCTGCCTACGTAGCCGGTCCCCGCAGTTGTCGTAGGCCGTCACCGATGCCAGGAAGCTCCGACTCCCGGACGATGTGGGCAGGAGAACCCACCAGCCAAAGGAGCCGTCATGTACGACGCCATCGTCATCGGGAGCCGCTGCGCCGGCGCCCCCACCGCCATGTTGCTGGCCCGCCACGGGCGGCGCGTCCTCGTCGTCGACCGAGCCACCTTCCCGAGCGACGTCCTCTCGGGCCACACCATCCAGCCCGCCGGCATGGCCCGCCTGGCCCGCTGGGGCCTGCTCGAGCGCGTACGGGCCACGGGCGTTCCCTTCGCCTCCCGGGTCCGCTTCGACTTCGGCGCCGTGGTGCTCGACGGCTCGCCCCTCCCCATCGACGGCATCGACACCGGCGTGTGCATCCGCCGCACGATCATCGACCCGCTCCTCGCCGACGCCGCCGAGCACGCCGGCGCCGAGGTCCGCTTCGGGGTGAGCGTCACCGAACTCATCTGGGAGGACGGCCGGGTCGCCGGCATCCGGGGCCACGACGGCACCGGCGCACCGATCGAGGCCCGGGCCCGGGTCGTCGTCGGCGCCGACGGCGCCAACAGCTTCGTCGCCCGCCACGTCGGCGCCGAGCGGCGGCTGGTCCACCCCGCCACCACGGTCGTCGCCTACTCCTACTGGCGGGGTGTCGACCTCGACCACATGGAGCTCTACGCCCGTCCCGGGCGCTTCTTCATCGCCGCACCCACCAACGACGGCCTGACCTTCGTCGCCCAGCAGGTCCCCACCGGCGAGGCGGGCCGCTACCGCGACCGCATGGACGAGGCCGTGGCCGAGACCCTGGCCGAGGTACCCCGCCTGGCCGCCATGGTGGCCGCCGGCGAGCGGGCCGAGCGCTTCCGCTTCTCCCGCCACCACGACAGCTTCCTGCGCCGGTCGCACGGGCCGGGCTGGGCGCTCGTCGGCGACGCCGGCTACCACAAGGACCCGATCACCGCCCAGGGCATGCTCGATGCCTTCCGCGACGCCGAGTGCCTGGCCGGCGCCATCCACGGCAGCCTCGACGCCGGGCCCGCCGCCCTCGACGCCGCCCTGGCCGGCTACGAGGAGGCCAGGGACGCCGCCGTCATGTCCATGTACGAGCTCACCGCCGGGCTGGCCGACCTCGAGGCCCCGCCGAGCCCGGACATGCTGTCCCTCCTGGCCGCCCTGGAGGGCCGCCCGGCCCACATCGCCCGCTTCCTCGGGGTGATCGCTGGCTCGGTCTCGGTCCCGGAGTTCTTCGCCCCCGAGAGCATGGCCGAGATCGCCGCCGCCGCCTGAGGGACGGCGTCCAGTTCCCGGGGAATGGTGAGGGCGGCCCGGGAGCGGGTCTCAGGTGGCGACGACCAGGGCCTCGGCGCCGCCCTGCTGGGGGTAGGAATCGGCCACCGCCCCGTCGACCCAGGCTCGCACGGCCTGGCCCGGAGCCAGGTCGGCAAAGCTCACCGGCTCGAGGGAGCCGCCGGCGCCACCCTCCTCCGCGAGGAGCGCCGTGCCGGCGTCGATGCGCAGGGAGATCTTGTCGCCCTCCTGCACGCCGGGTCGCTCCTCCACCAGCACCGTCCCCTCCGGGGCGCTGGCCGGATCGGTGCACACCGGCGGATCGTCACTGGAGACCGGCTCGTCCGGGGAGCGCCCTCCGGGGTCGACGCAGCCTTCGGTGACCGCCTCGAAGGGCGCCACCGACGTGATCACGCCGGCGTAGTCGGGCGGGCGCTCGGGCGGGGCCGGGGCACCGGCACCGGGACCGGCCCCGTCCTGGCCGGCGTCACCGCAGGCTCCGAGCAGCATCAGCCCGGCCAGGGCCAGGCGCAGGGTACGGGTACGGGTACGGGTACGGGTACGGGTGCGACCTCGCACGGGGATCTCCATAGCCGTTGAGACGACCGGCGCTGCCGTCAGGTTCCGCCGCCGGCCCGATCGTGCCCGGCGGGGACGGGGTAGGGCACGGCGGTGGGTGCCGGACTCCAGGTCGTCGCCGGCCTGGGCATCATCACCGTCGCCCTGCTCGACGTGGCCTGGACCACGGTGGCGGCCGGGAGCGGCGCCGGTCCCCTCACCGGGCGCATCGCCCGCCGCAGCTGGCAGCTGGCCCTGGCCGTCCACCGCCGCCGGCCCTCCCACCGCTTCCTCGCCGTGGCCGGCGTCAGCGTGGTCTTCGTCGTGCTGGCGGCGTGGATCACCCTGGTGCTGGCCGGCTGGTCCGTCGTCTTCACCGCTGCCGATGGGGCGGTCCGGGCCACGGCCACCGGCCAACCCGCCGGCCTGGTCGACCGCGTCTACTTCGTGGGCTACACCGTGTTCACCCTCGGGGTAGGCGACATGCGCCCGGGGAAGGGGACCTGGCAGCTCCTCACCGTGCTGGCCACCAGCAGCGGGCTGATGCTCGTCACCCTGGCCATCACCTACCTGGTTCCCGTGGCCTCGGCCGCCACCCAGCGGCGCCACTTGGCCGTCCACGTGTCGAGCCTCGGCCGCTCCCCGGCCGAGATCCTGACCCGGGCCTGGAACGGCGACGGCTTCGGCATGCTCAGCCAGCACCTGGTCACCCTGACCGGACTCCTGCACGCCTCGGCCGAGGGCCATCACACCTACCCGGTGCTGCACTACTTCCACAGCGTCAACGAGCGGGCGGCGGCGGCGCCGGCCATCACCAACCTGGCGCTGGCCTTGGACCTGCTCCACCACGGGGTCGCTCCCGAGGCCCGGCTGGAACCCTCGGTGGTCCGCCCCCTCGACGAGGCCATGGACCTGTTCCTCACCACCGTGGCCTCCTCCTACGTGACGGCCAGCGACGATCCCATCCCCCCGCCGGATCTCTCCCCGCTGGAAGAGGCCGGCATCCCCACCGCAGGCGCCGCTCGCTACCAGGACGGCGCCGCCGTCACCACCGACCGCCGGCGCATCCTCGCCGCCCTACTGGAGGACGACGGCCGCTGACCGGGAGGGGTCCCACCTCCTCCCAACTGGTGGTAGAAGCGGTACCACATCGGCGTCACTTCTGCCACCAGTTCGCAGGGGCGGAGGGCGGGCCGCCCGCCGCCGCCCGCCGCCGCCGCTGCCACCCTCCACCTGTCCCAACTGGTGGTAGAAGCGGTGCCACATCGGGGTCACTTTTGCCACCAGTTCGCAGGGGAATCGGTCACACGCCCACGTAGGCGGCCAGGTGCTCGCCGGTGAGGGTGGAGCGGGCGGCGACGAGGTCGGCGGGGGTGCCCTCGAAGACGATGCGTCCGCCGTCGTGGCCGGCACCGGGCCCGAGGTCGATGATCCAGTCGGCGTGGGCCATGACCGCCTGGTGGTGCTCGACGACGATGACCGACGAGCCCCCGTCGACCAGCCCGTCGAGCAGGCCGAGCAGCTGCTCGACATCGGCCAGGTGCAGGCCGGCGGTGGGCTCGTCGAGGATGTAGACACCACCCGCGCCGCCCAGGTGGGTGGCCAGCTTGAGGCGCTGGCGCTCGCCTCCGGAGAGCGTGGTGAGCGGCTGGCCGATGGCCAGGTAGCCGAGCCCGACACCGGCGAGGCGGCCGAGGATCTTGTGGGCCGCCGGCGTCCGAGCATCGCCGGCGCCGAAGAACGCCTCGGCCTCGTTCACCGACATGGCCAGCACCTGGCTGATGTCGCGGCCACCGAGGGTGTAGTCGAGGACCGACGCCTGGAAACGCTTCCCCTCGCACTCCTCGCAGGTGGTGGCCACGCCGGCCATCATGGCCAGGTCGGTGTAGATGACCCCGGCGCCGTTGCAGGTGGGACAGGCACCGTCGGAGTTGGCACTGAACAGCGCCGGCTTCACCCCGTTGGCCCGGGCGAAGGCCTTGCGGATCGGGTCGAGCAGCCCGGTGTAGGTGGCCGGGTTGCTCCGCCGCGAGCCGCGGATCGGGCTCTGGTCGACGGAGACCACACCGGCGGCGGCGGGGATGGATCCGTGCACCAGCGAGCTCTTGCCCGAGCCGGCGACCCCGGTGACGACCACCAGGACCCCGAGGGGGATGTCGACGTCGACGTCGTGCAGGTTGTGGGTGGCGGCACCGCGGATCTCGAGCGTGCCGGTTGGCGTGCGCCCGTGCTGCTTGAGGGCGGTGCGGTCGTCGAGATGGCGGCCGGTCACGGTGCCACTGGCGAGGAGACCCTCCACCGGTCCCTCGAAGCAGACGGTGCCGCCTGCCGCCCCGGCGCCGGGACCGAGGTCGACGACGTGGTCGGCCGCCACGATGGTCTCCGGCTCGTGCTCTACCACCAGCACGGTGTTGCCCTTGTCCCGCAGGCGCAGCAGCAGGTCGTTCATCCGCTGGATGTCGTGGGGGTGCAGGCCAGTGGTGGGCTCGTCGAAGACGTAGGTCACGTCGGTGAGGGCCGAGCCGAGGTGGCGGACCATCTTGGTGCGCTGGGCCTCACCCCCCGAGAGCGTGCCCGAGGGCCGGTCGAGGCTGAGGTAGCCCAGCCCGATCTCGACGAAGGAGTCGAGGCTCTGCTGGAGGGCAGCGAGCAGCGGGGCCGCCGGCGGTGCATCCAGCTCCCGCACCCACCCCGCTAGGTCACGGATCTCCATGGCGCAGGCGTCGGCGATGCTGACACCGTCGATCTTCGACGACCGGGCCGCCTCGCTCAGCCGGGTGCCGCCGCATTCCGGGCAGGCGGTAAAGGTCGACACCCGCTCCACGAAGGCACGGATGTGCGGTTGCAGGGCGTCGACGTCCTTCGAGAGGAACGACTTGTGGATCTGGGGGACCAGCCCCGTGTAGGTGAGGTTGATGCCGTCGACCTTGATCTTCGTCGGCTCCCGGTCGAGGAGGTCGTGGCGCTCCCGCTTGGTGAACCGCCGGATCGGCTTGTCGGGGTCGAAATAGCCACAGCCCCGGAAGATGCGGCCGTACCAGCCGTCCATGCTGTAGCCGGGGATGGAGATGGCCCCCTCGTTGAGCGACTTGGAGCCGTCGTAGAGCTGGGTGAGATCGAGGTCGGAGACCGTGCCCCGGCCCTCGCAGCGCGGGCACATGCCGCCGGTGATGCTGAAGCTGCGCCGCTCCTTCACCGTCTTGCCCTCGCGCTCGAAGGTGACCGCCCCCGCCCCACTGATGGAGGCGATGTTGAAGGAGAAGGCCTGGGGCGAGCCGACGTGGGGCTGGCCGAGCCGGCTGAAGAGGATGCGCAGCATGGCATGGGCGTCGGTAGCGGTCCCGACCGTCGAACGGGGGTCACCGCCCATGCGCTGCTGGTCGACGATGATCGCCGTCGTCAGCCCGTCGAGCACGTCCACCTCGGGTCTGGCCAGCGTGGGCATGAAGCCCTGCACGAAGGCGCTGTAGGTCTCGTTGATCAGCCGCTGGGACTCGGCGGCGATGGTCGAGAACACCAGCGAGCTCTTGCCCGAACCGGAAACACCGGTGAACACCGTCAGCCGGCGCTTGGGGATCTCGATGCTGATGTCTTGGAGGTTGTTCTGGCGCGCCCCGTGCACCCGGATCAGGTCGTGGCTGTCGGCGACGGGGGGCGCCGGCGGCCGCTTCTGGGTCCTCGTGGTCCTGGTCATCGGGAACCTGATCTCTCGAGCGGGAAGGGGCTGGGTGAGGTGGCTCCCCGCACGCTTCCCCGGTCGATGCGGTCGCGGACCCGCCGGAGCCCGGCGAGGTCGCCGCCGTTGGGGGCGGCGGCCGCGCTGGTCGTCACGGGGGCGATCCTCCCACGTCTCGCCAAGGCCCGCCATCGTTCTGGCCCCGTAGGTGGTCGGAGAAACGACCACCTACGGGGCCAGAAGGCAGGGCCACGTCACCCGGCAGCCGAACTGGGGGCGAGGGTCGGCGGGTCGGCGGCGAGGGTCATGGCCGCCACCGCGGCGTCGAGGTCGGCCTGGCCGGGCAGCGGTGCCACCGGCAGGTGGGGCAGCTCCGACAGCAGGGAGAACGCCGAGGCGATCTGGGCGCCCCGCAGAGCCGGGCCGTGAGCGGTGGCCACCACGGCGGCCTCGAGGGCACCCACCTGGCGGAGGTGGCGGCCGTAGCGCTCGGCGTCGAGCCACTGGTGCCAGGGACTGAGCACCCGCTGCATCTGCAGGAAGCCCTCCCGCCAGAAGCCGGGGTCGAGCTCGTCGATGTCGGAGACCTCGTGGGTGACCGGCGTCGAGAAGCTGTCGGAGGCCCAGTAGACCCCCGAGCGGGTGTCGAACAACCCGCGGGTGGTGGGACTGTCGAAGGTGGGCGGCACCACCGCCACCAGCTCCCGATCGCCCGCCCGGAACCGCTCGCCCGGGTTCAGCCAACGCATGCGGGCCAGGGGCAGCGAGAACGCCGAGGCCAGGCGCTCGACCGAGAACCAGTTGGTGACCAGGGTGGCCTGCGGGCACAGCTCGAGGAACTCCACCAGGTTGCCGGTGTGGTCGACGTCGTCGTGGGAGATGAAGATCCAGCGGACGTCGGCGGGGTCGACGATGGCGGAGACGTCGCGGATCCACTCGTCGCGCAGCACCGAGGCCCCGGTGTCGACGATGACCGGTTCGGTGCCGGTGATGACGAGGGAGTTGACGAACACGGCCACGGGGTTGGCCCCCTCGCCGTAGAGGCGGCGGACCACCCAGGTGTCGGGGGCGATGCGCTCGCTGTCGAGGCAGCGGAAGGTTGCGGGCATGGAAGGACTCCTCCTCGGATCGGTGGGGACGGACGAGACCGTTCTCCCGCGACGACCTTGGTGTCGGCTCCACGGTGGCTTGGAGGCTCGTAGGCTGCTCGCCCGTGGAGTACGGCATCCTCGGACCGCTGGAGGTGCGCCTGGACGGCCACCCCGTCGAGCTGGGAACGCCGAAGCAGCGGGCGCTGCTGCTCCGGCTCCTCCTGGCCGGGGGCCGGGTGGTGTCCGCCGAGCGGCTGGCCGACGACTTGTGGGCGGGGCAACCGCCTCCGGGAGCAGCCGGCACCTTGCAGTCCTACGTGTCGAACCTGCGCCGGGCCCTGGAGCCCGACCGGGAGCGGTCGGCTCCGGCCCGGGTGCTGGTGACCCAGGCCCCGGGGTACCGGCTGCAGGTCGGGCCCGGCGAGGTCGACGCCGCTGCCTTCGAGGCCGAGGTGGAAACCGCCCGGGGACTCCTGAGCGAGGGCCGGGCGGCGGCGGCCCTCGCCACCGTGGAGCAGGCTTTGGCCCGGTGGCGGGGAGAGGCGCTGGCCGAGGTGGCCGGGGAGCCGTGGGCCCGGGCCGAAGCCGCCCGGCTGGAGGAGCTGCGCCAGTCGGCCATCGAAGATCGCGTCGACGCCCTCCTGGCCCAGGGCGCGGCAGCCACGGCCGTGTCCACCCTGGAACCGTTGGTGGCCGAGGCGCCCCTGCGGGAGCGGCGCTGGGCCCAGCTCATGCTCGCCCTGTACCGGGCCGGCCGCCAGGCCGATGCCCTGCGCGCCTACCGCCGGGCCCGGGAGCACCTGGTCGAGGAGATGGGCCTCGAGCCCGGCCCCGAGCTCCGCCGCTTGGAGGAGCAGGTGCTGGCCCAGAGCGGCGACCTCGACTGGCGGGCGCCGGCCGGGGACGAAGACGAGCCGGCGGCCGGCGGCGGGGAGAGCCGGGTGCAGCTGGTGGGCAGGGAGCGGGAGCTGGCCACGCTGGAACGGGCCCTCGGCGCCGCCCTGGAGGGCCGGCGCCAGATCGCCCTCATCGCCGGGGAGGGGGGCATCGGCAAGACCCGCCTGGCCGAGGAGCTGTCCAGCCGGGCCCGGCGGCGGGGGGTGCTGGTCCTCGAGGGCCGGGGCTACGAGGGCGAGGGGGCGCCGCCGTACTGGCCCTGGGTCCAGGTCTTGCGGGCGGCACTGGCCAGCGCACCGGCCGCCGCCCTCGAGCCGGCCCTGGCCCCGGCGGGGCCCGAGCTGGCGGCGCTGCTTCCAGAGATCAAAGAGCTCCTCCCCGGTACCGAGCCGCCGGCGGTGGGCGACGCCGACGCCGCCCGCTTCCGCCTGGCTGACGCCCTCAGTGCCACCCTGGTCCGCCTGTCGGCGGCCATGCCCGTGCTGGTGGTGCTCGACGACCTGCACTGGTCGGACCGGGGCTCGCTGTACACCCTCGACTTCCTGGCCCGCGCCGTGGACGCTGCTCACCTCCTGGTCGTGGGCACCTACCGGCCGGCCGAGCCGGCACCGCAGCTGGCCGAGGTACTCGGCGACCTGGCCCGGCGCCACGGCCTGTGGCGGGTGGACGTCGGCGGCCTGGCCGTCCCCGAGGTGGCCCGGGTGCTGGCTGCCCGCCTCGGCGCCGATCCCGACGAGCACACTGCCACCACCGTGGCCGAGCGCAGCGGGGGCAACCCGTTCTTCGTCCAGGAGCTGGCCCGAGCCCTCGCTGCCGCCGGGCCCGGCGAGCAACAGGCGGCCCTCACCTCGGTGCCCTCCGGGGCCCGCGACGTGCTGCAACTGCGGCTGGACTCCCTGCCCGAGCCGACCCGGCAGGTGCTGGAGGTGGCCGCCGTGGCCGGCCGCCAGGCCGACCTCCACGTCCTCGACGCCGTCCTGCCCGGCGCCATCGACCACCTGGAGCCGGCGCTGATGGCCGGCGTGCTGGTCCCGGTGGCCGGCTCGCTCTCCCAGCTGCGCTTCGTGCACGACCTCATCCGCGAGACGATCCTCGACCGCATTCCCCCGCTACGGCGGGCCCGCCTCCACGGTGAGCTCGGCCGGGGGCTCGCCGAGGTGGGCAACCCCCAGCCGGACGAGCTGGCCGAGCACTTTTGGGCAGCCGCTCCCACCGGCTTCGCCGACGAGGCCTTCGAGGCGGCGCTGGCGGCGGCCGGTCACGGCCTCCTGGTGGCCGCCGACGAGCGGGCCGAGACCCACCTCCAGCGGGCCCTCGAGCTGGTCGGTCGGGCCCGGCCGTCGCCCCAGCGCGATCGCCGGGAGCTGCAGGCCACGGCCCAGCTGGTGGTCGTGCGCCAGCGCCGGCTCGGCGTAACCGAAGCGAGCAACCAGGCCCTCTTCGAGCGGGTCCGGGAGTTGTCCCACTCGGTGGGCCCCAGCCCCGAGCTGCTGGCGACGGG
This sequence comes from Acidimicrobiales bacterium, assembly GCA_035553895.1. Classification (GTDB taxonomy): domain Bacteria; phylum Actinomycetota; class Acidimicrobiia; order Acidimicrobiales; family CADCSY01; genus JADDRA01. Next base: position 13,060 of record DATMJI010000091.1, read on the forward strand.
CATCTTCGAATGGGGATTTCACATCCTGCGGGGCTCGTTCGGCACCGCCCGGGCGGTGGCCGGGAACCTCCTGGAGCTGGGTGCCCAGACAGGGGAGTCGTCGTTCTCGGCGGTGGGATCAGTCGCCCTCGGCGAGACCCTCCTGGCCATGGGCGACGCCGAGGGCGCCCTGACGGCGCTGCAGCACGCCGTGGTGCTGGCCGACGCCGATCCGGCCATCGCCGACCACTTGAGCATGGACCTCCGATCGCTCAGCCGGTCCTTCCTGTTGATCGTCTACGCCGAGCGGGGAGACGAGGCTCGATGCCGGTCGGTCACCGACGAGGCGGTGGCCTACGCCGCCGCCCGCCCCTACGACGAGGTCCACCTGCGATCGTGCACCGTGCTCGCCGCGGTGATCCTGCGGGATCCGCACTGGGCCCTCGCCGAGGCCCGAGCCGGCATCCGCCGGGCCCAAACCCACTCCTATGCCTTCTACGGCGCCATGCTGGAGGCGTCGGCCGCCTGGGGCACGGGCCTGACCGATGACGTGGAGCTCGGCATCGAGCGCTTCGACCAGGCCCTGGCCCAGCTCGACGCCGCCGGCCTCCGGCTCATGCGTCCCCTGCACGAGGGTCTCCGGGCCGAGCTGGCGCTCCTGGCCGGGCGCCTCGACGAAGCCGGGGAGCACGCCACCCGGGGACTGCGGGTGGCCGAGGC
>DATMJI010000092.1:0-7157 GCA_035553895.1 Acidimicrobiales bacterium
GTGGAGGCGGGCCCCGGCGAGCTGGCCCGCTCCGCCCTCGACCCCGCCCGGGCCCGCCTCCACCTGGGCTGGAAACCGTGGACCACCCTGGAGGACGGCACCGCCGCGGTGCTGGCCTGGTTCGGCGACCGCACCTGACCCGCCTACCGGAACAGGTCCTCGGCCGGGGGGCGGACGACCTCGGCTCGCACCGACGACTCCCGTAGCCAGGCGGGATCGACCCCCCGGACCACGGCCACGGGAACGTTGCGGGTCTTACCCATGACCAGCTCGGCGGCCGCCGCCAGCTCGTCGGCCACCGCCACCTCGGTGACGGCCAGCTCCCGCCCCAGGGCGTCGAGCTGGCCACGCAGGTCGACCACCGCCGCCACCCCGGCACAGCCGATGGCCACGTCGGTGGCCCCCCGCCGCCAGGGGCGCCCGAAGGTGTCGGAGACCACCACCCCCACCTCCACCCCGGCCCGGGCCCGCAGGCCGTCGCGGATGCGCCGGGCCGAGCGGTCGGGGTCGACCGGCAACAGCGCGGCGGTGCCCTCGGCCACGTTGGACAGGTCGACACCGGCGTTGGCGCAGACGAAGCCGTGCACCGTCTCGGTGATCACCAGGTCCCCCCGTCGGCGCAGCACCCGCACCGCCTCGCCCTCCACCAGGCGGCGCCGGGCCTCGGCATCGCCGGGGTCGAGGGCCACCACCCGGCCCTCGGCCTTGGACACGACCTTCTGGGTCACCACCACCACGTCCCCGTCGCCCAGCTCCGGGCCCGGGGGGCGGCAGGCGGCGGCGATCAGCTCAGCCAGGACGTCGCCGGCCCCGACCTCGGGCACGCCGGCCACGGCCAGCACCTCCAGGCGGGTCCCACTCACGAGCTCAAGGCGAGATCGGCCAGGGCGGCGGCCTCGGCGGGGCCGTGCATGACCGTGGCACCCACCACGCAGCGCAGGCCGGCCGCCTCCACCTCGGGCGCCCGGGCGCCGTCGGCCCGGTCAACCACCAGGGTCGAGGCCACGTCGGCGTAGAGGCCGGCCACGCCCACCACCGACGGCTCGACCCCGAGGCCCGCCATCAGCCGGTCAGCCGGCCCTCGCAGGGCAGCCCCGGCCACGATGGGCGACACCGCCACCACGTTGTCGCGGCGCCCCTGGAGCAGCGCTCGCACCCCGGGCACGGCCAGCACGGGAGCCACCGACACGATGGGGTTGGAGGGGGCGATCACCACCCGCTGCGCACCGGCCAGGGCCTCCAGCACCCCGGGCCCAGGGCGGGCCGCCTCGATGCCGGCGAAGCGCACCGCCGTCACCCCGACCTGGTGGCGGCGGGCCACGAAGTACTCCTGGAAGGAGATCTCTCCCTCCTCGGCCACGGTGAGGCGGGTCTCGACCGCCTCCTCGGCCATGGGCAGGAGGGTGACTCCCACGCCCCAGGCCCGGCGGATCTCGTCGCTGACCTGAGCCAGGCCGGCCCCCTCGTCCAGGCGGGTGGTGCGGTACAGGTGGGTCGCCAGGTCGCAGTCGCCGATCCGGAACCAGGTCCGGGCCGCCGACGACCCGGCTGGTGCCACCGGGCGGAAGCGCCGGACGGCCTCGATGGCCCGCCACGTCTCGCCCGTCAGCCCCCAGCCCCGCTCGGCGTCGGCGGCGCCGGCGAGGGTGTAGGTCACGGTGTCGAGGTCGGGGCAGACCCGTAGCCCGAACAGCCACAGGTCGTCAGCGGTGTTGACCACGACCGTAACCTCCTCGGCCGGCACCACCTGCACCAGCCCCGCCAGGAAGCGAGCCGCCCCCACCCCGCCGGCGATGACGGCGATCACGAGCCCGATGGCAGCCGGGGCGATCCCTCCAGCACCCGCCGGTAGACCTCCAGTTGGCGCTCGGCCGCCGCCGCCCAGGTGTGACCCTTGGCCACCACCGGCCCGGCCCGGCGCAGGTCCTCCACCTCGCTGCCACCGGCCACCAGGGCTTCCAGCGCCTCGGTGAGGCCTCCCTCGTCGCCCGGGCGAACCAGGAGCGCAGCGCCGCCGGCGACCTCTTCCATCGCCGACCCGCTGCTGGTGACCACCGCCGCCCCGCAGGCCAGCGCCTCGAGCGCCGGCAGGCCGAAGCCCTCCTCCAGCGACGGGTAGGCCACGGCCGCCGCCTGGCGGTACAGCGCCGGGAGCACCTCGTCCTCGACGTAGCCGAGATTGACCACCCGCTCGTCCAGACCGCTGGTGGCCACGGTGGCGTCGACCTCGGCCCCGCCCCACCCGCGGTGGCCGGCCAGCACCAACTGCAACTCCGGGTGCGCCGGCGCCAGCCGGGCCATGGCCCGCACCAGCGCGGGCACGTTCTTGCGGGGCTCGAGCGTGCCGGTGAAGGCCACGAAGGGCGCTCGCACCCCGAGGGTGCCGAGGCGGGCCAGGTCGTCCTCGTCGCCGGTACGGAAGCGCCGGTGGTCGACGCCGTGGGTGATGACCTCCACCGGGATCCGGGGGCTCAGCAGGGCGTGGAGACGGGCGGCGGTGTACTGGCTGACGCAGACGAGGGTGTCGGCCCGCTCGGCACTCTCCCGGATCATGCGCCGGAAGTAGACGACCTTGGCCCGTTCGTGCCACTCCGGATGGTCGAAGAAGGTGAGGTCGTGGATGGTGACCACGGTGGGGACGTTGGCCCGCAGCGGCATGGTGTAGTGGGGGCCGTGCCACAGCCCGCCCAGCCGGCGGGCCAGCGCCGGTGCCTGCGCCTGCTCCCAGGCCAGGCGCGCCGGGCGCCGTCCGGGGGCGACGGCGTGCACCCGGGCCTCGGGGGCGGCCACCTCCCAGCGCTGGCGATCGCCGACCGCGGCCACCAGCTCCAGGTCGAGGCCGCCGCCTTCAGCCAGGGCCTCGACCAGGCGCAGCACGTAGACGCCGGCCCCCGCCGGCTGGGCCGGGACGGCCGATACGTCCATGGCCACCGGCAGCCGGCCGGAACCGCTCACCGTCGCACCTGGGGTCTCACGTCCTGATCATCGGCACGTCCGAGCCGCTCGGCCACTTCCTTCGCCGCCCACCTCCCCAACTGGTGGCAGAAGCGGCGCCGGATCGGCACCGGTCCTGCCACCAGTTGGGGAGGCGTACGGGATGAGGGGCTCATGGGCCGCCCATCGGGGCACCGTCGAGGGCGACCCGGTAGACACCGGCGTGGGCCCGTGCGCTGGCGGCCCAGGAGAAGGCGGCCGACCGGTCCCGGCCGGCGGCCGACCGGCGGTGACGCTCGCCGGGATCGCCGGCCAGACGTTCCAGGGCGGCGGCCAAGGCGTCGACGTCGCCCACCGGCACCAGCAGCGCCGCCCCACCCGCCACCTCGGCCAGGCTGGCGATGTCGCTGGCCACCACCGGGCAGCCCCGGCTCATGGCCTCGAGCACCGGAAGGCCGAACCCCTCGTAGCGGCTGGGCAGGGCGAGGGCCACCGCGGCACCGTACAGGGCGTCGAGGTCGCCGTCACGAGTTGGCCCGAGGGCCACCACGCCAGGGCGCTGGAGGTCGGGAGGGTCGCCCCAGCCGCGGGGGCCGGCCAGGACCAGCTGGAGGTCGGGGCACCGTCGGCGCGCCTGGGCGTGGGCCGCTACCAGGTCGGCCACGCCCTTGCGGGGCTCGAGGGTGCCCACGAAGAGCACGAAGGGTTGGCTGACCCCGAGGCGGTCCAGGCGGTCCAGGCGGGCCCGGCGGGTGTCAGCGTCGAGCGCCTCGCCGCCGTCGGCCAGGTGGTCGCCGTGGTGGGCGACGTGGACCCGCCCCGGCTCGAACCCCTCGGCCTCCAGCTCGGCCCCGACGGCGGCGGTGGGCACGATGATCGCCGCCGCCTCCCGCCGGGCCAGGGCGAGCCCCCGGCGGTGGAAGGAGACGCCCCGGGGGGTGAGGGCGTCGGGGTGGCGCAGGAAGGCGAGGTCGTGCACGGTGACCACCAGGGGCCGGCGGCCCGGCGGGGGCACGGCCAGGCTGGGGGCATGCACCACGGCCCCGGCCACCTGGGGGACGGGGTGGCGCAGGCGGGCCCAGGCCTCGTAGCGCAAGGCGCCCCCCGGCCCCCGCAGGCGCACGTAAGGACCGGCCAGGCCGGCGGGCCGCTCCCCGGCGGCGAAGGTCACGGCCCCCACCCCGGCCCCGGGCAGTGCGGCCACCAGCTGGCGGACGTAGCGGCCGATGCCCCCGGGAACCCCCTGGAGGAGCTGACCGACGTGGACGGCGACCTGCACCGACCACATCATGCCGCAGCCCCGGCGGGCGGGCGAAGGCCAGCGCCCGAACCGGTTTCCGAGCAGGAAACCACCGGGGAAATGGTTTCGTGCCCACAAAGCTGGACCCGGTCCTAATCTCGGCGCCGTGTCGAGCACCGACGTGAGGGTGGTGCCCCCAGGCGCGCCCGCACGCCCGCCGGCGAGCCGGATGCCCCGGGCCCTGTGGGCGCTGACCGCCCTGCACATCGGCCTGCTGCTGGCCTACTCGGTCCTCGTTCCCGCCCTGCGGGGACCCGACGAGCACCTGCACGTCGACCGGGTGCGCCAGCTCGCCCCCGGCGAGCTTGGGGCGGCAGCAGGCGGCGGAAGGACCGCGGTCTCGCCCGGGGTCCTGGCCGCCCGGCGCTGGTCGCCCGCCTACCAGGTGGGCTCGGCCCCGGTAGCCGCCGGCGACGCCGTGGCCCCCACCGAACGACCCACCTTCTCCGGGCTCGATGCCGACCCGGCGCCAGCCGAGGCCAACCCCCTGGCCGGCCAGCCACCCCTGGCCCACCTGGTAGGCGCGGCCACCCTGGTGGTGACGGGCCTGGCGCCCGGCGGACCCTGGTCCTTCGACCGCACCGTCGCCCTGCTGCGGTTGATCGAGGTGGCGGCCGTGGCCGCCCTCCCGGTCCTGGCCTGGGCCACGGCCCGGCGCCTGGGCTGTCCCCCGCGCGCCGCCCTGACGGCGGCTGCTCTGGTCCTCGCCGTCCCCCAGCTCACCCACGCCGGCGCCACCTTCGGCAGCGACGGCCTGCTCGTCGCCCTCGGGGGGGTGCTCTTCCTCCTCGGTGCGCGGATCCTCACCGGCGACGCCTCCACCCGCACCGCCGTGCTGGCCGGCGCCGGCCTGGGAGCCGCCCTGCTCACCGGCGGCTTGGCGGTGGTTTTCGTGCCGTGGCTGGCCGGCGCCTACGCCCTGGCCCCGGCGGCGGCCGGCGACGGTGGCCGGAAGCGCCGGAACCTGGCGGTGGCCGGAGCCGTCGCCGTCGCCGCCGGCGGCTGGTGGTGGCTGCGCCAGCTGGTGGTGGCCGGCCACCTGCCCATCGGGCTGGACGCCACTCTCGTCGCCCCCGGCGGGACCGGCGGCCCGCTGGCCCTGCCCCGGGCGCTGGCCACCCTGGTCACCAGCTACTGGGGAGGCTTCGGCTGGCTGGAGATCTCCCTCGGCGCCGGGGTGGTCACCGCCGCCACCGTGATCACGGTGGGGGCCGTGGGCGTGGCCTACTGGCGGGGACGAATCCCGGCCGTGCGCCGTCGTCTGGCCTTGCTCGCCCTGCCTACCGCTGCCCTGGCGACGGCCGTGGCCGCCGGATCCGCCGTCCTCGCCGTCACCGGAAGCGACGCCTTCGCCTTCCAGGGCCGCTTCCTGTTGCCCGGCCTGGTGGGCCTGGCCGTGGTGGTCGCCGTCGGCCTCGACCAGCTCCGCCCCCGGCCGGTGCCCGCTCTGCCCCTGCTCGCCCTCTTCGCCGCCCTGGCCATGCAGGCCCTTGCCGTGGCCGCCCTGGCCCAGCGGTTCTGGGCCGGACCCTCGGCCGGTGACCAGCTGCGGGCGGTGCTGGCCTTCTCGCCGTGGCCCCCGGTGCTGGTCTTCTTCGGGGCCGTCGGCGTGCTGGCCGTGGCTGCCTGGGCGGTGGTGGAGGTGGGGCGGGCCGTGCGGGACTCGCTGCCTGCCGCCGCTGCCCGCCCGGCCGCCTCCTGGTGACGGCGGCAGGGACGGGCGAGCGGCCGGCCCGCTCTGGCTGGGCCCGGGTGGGGCGGGCTGCCTACCTGGCCGTCGCCGCCGCCGCTCTGGCCTGGCTGGGCTGGGACCAGCGCCGCGAGCTGGCCGTCCTGGTGGACGACGCCCGCCCCGGGCTGCTGGTGGTGGCCCTGGCCGTCACCGGGCTCCAGCTCTGGGTGGCCGCCGCCTTCTGGAGCGCTGCCCTGGCCGCCCTCGGCCAGTCCGTCCCCCGGGCTGCGGTGCTCGACGCCAGCGCCCGGTCGCTGCTGGCCCGCTACCTCCCCGGCAGCCTCTGGTACGCCGTGGGCCGGGGTGCCCTTCTGCGCCACCAGGCCTCGAGGCCGGCGTTGGCAGTGGTGGCCACCCTCGAGATCGGCCTCAGCGTGGTGGTGGGGTTCGTGCTCGGCACCGGGCTCCTGTTGGCCACCCGCCAGCTCGCCCCTGGCGTGGGCGCGCTGGGGGCGACCGGCGTGGTCATCGCTGCCGCCGGGTGCTCGCCCCCGGTGCTCAACCGGGCCCTGGCCTGGTGGGCTCGGCGCCGGGGGGCGGCGGCGGTACGCCTGGGCTGGCGGCCCTACCTGGGGATGGTGGGATGGATGGCCCTGTTCTGGGTGGTCTCGGCCGGCTCGTTCACCCTCTACCTCCACGCCTTCCCGGCCTCGGTGGGCGAGGCCGGGAACCCGCCGGTACTGGAGGTCGCCGGCGCCTTCCTCGTCGCCCGGGTGGTGGGCGCCCTGGCCCTGTTCGCCCCCCAGGGACTCGGGGTCTTCGAGGTGACCCTGGCCACCCTGTTGGCCTCGTCGGCCGCCGGTCCCGACCCCTCCCTCGGTGGCCTGGTGCTCGTCATCGCCGGCTACCGGGCCCTGGTCCTGGTGCGCGACGGGCTGGCCGTGACCACCGCCGAGGCCCTCCACAGCCGCCGCCAGGACTCCCCCCCGCCCTGAGCCACGACACCCGACCGCAACAAGGGCCCGCCCCCGCTCCCCAACTGGTGGCAGGAACGGGGCCAGAGTGGTGCCGGTTCTGCCACCAGTTCGGATGGGTCTCTCCCAACTGGTTGGCAGGAACGGGGCCAGAGTGGTGCCGGTTCTGCCACCAGTTCGGATAGGTCTCTCCCAACTGGTGGCAGGAACGGGGCCAAAGTGGTGCCGGTTCTGCCACCAGTTCGGATCGGAGGGGGTGGGCCGTCAGGGGCCGGGG
>DATMJI010000093.1:0-7136 GCA_035553895.1 Acidimicrobiales bacterium
CCGGCCTGCTTGGCCTTGTCCCGGGTCTCGGCCCCGGCATAGGCCGAGTCGCCCACCACCTCGGGCTTGTCGTCCTCCTCGGCGCTCGGGGCCAACAGATCATCCACGGCGTCACGGTCGGGGGCATTGGCCGGGGTCACCACCACCTCGTCGACCAGCTCGGAGTCGGGGTCGATCGAGGCGTGGGTCTTGTAGCCGTCGAAGCGGCGGTTGGCCGACTTGTGGCCGTGGCGGGCCTCGGGGTCGACGGTGGAGATGACGCGGTCCTTGGCCACGCCCCGCACGATGCGAAACACCCCGTCGCCGCCCTCGGCCACGTCTTGGCCCACCACCAGGGCCAACAGGGCCGCCGCATCGGCGGCGGCACCCACCAGGGTGGCTCCCTCCAGGGCAGCGAGAGCGGCGTGGCCGTCTCGCACCAGGGCGTCCACCAACGCCTCCCGGGCTCCTCGATCGTCCCAGTCACAAGGGGGCTTGCCCACGCTGGCGTAGTCGTCGTCGCGGCTCAGCAGCAAGCGGACCTTGGTGGCCAGGGTGGGGAAGTCCTGATCGAGGGCACGGAGCAGCTTGCGGATGGCCGCCCGTAGCTGGGTCACCGTGTCCTGGGTGGCCACCGAGTCATACAACGGCGTGGAGTCGAGCACCCGGGCTCGACCCTTGAGAACCCCGGCCGAGTGGGCCAGCGCCTTGGTGTCCTCGAAGAGCCGTCGTGGTCGATCCGAGGCCCGCAGTCGGTTGCGATGTCCGACCAGCACCGTGGGGTGGAACGCCTCGGCGCCGGTGTCGAGGCCGGCGGCGGCCTGCCAGCGCAGGTCCACCTCCAAGCGGTCGCACGCCTCTCGGTCCGACAGGCCCTCATGGGACTGCAACAGCGTCACCGTGGCCAGGACCCGGGCGGGGATGGTGGGTCGTCCCCGGGGCGAGGACAGGTAGAGGTCGGCGAAGTAGTCATCGGGGAACAGCTCGGCCCCGAAGTCGGCCAGGAAGCGGTAGATGGTTCCCGGCCGCAGCCGCTCGCCGAGGATCTCCCTCGGGTTCTCGAACCGTTGCGCCACCTGTGCCGCTCCCAACGCCATGGCCAGATTCTGTTTTGAATCCTGCCTGAGGTGGTGGATGGTCGGGCGATTAGATCAGCAGTCTCCTAGGGCAGCTCGCGGGCGATCCAGTCGGCCAGCAGGGGATCGACGAGGGAGGTGGTGCCGCCCCCCGTGCGCAGGTGCCCTTCGTCCACCAGGGCATCACGAGCGATGGTGATCGACGAGTTCGACAGGTCGTGGAAGCGGCCCTCGGAGGCGGCGAAGGGCGCACCGGTGCGGACCACGGCCCGCAGGACGGCTTGCTTGGTCCCCGAGAGGACGCCGAAGAAGTCCCGCAGGGCGGGTGCCGACCGGACCCGGACGGCCTCCAGGGCGGCCTCCCACGTGGCCTGGTCGGCCCCGGTGCCGGGCTCGGTGAGCCACCAGGCGCCATCGGCCAGCTCCATCGAGCGCTGCGGGTGCCCGGCGCCGAAGGAGGCGATGGCCGCCGCCACCGGGCCGGCGTGACGACCGGTGGAGGCGAATCCGCGGTGGACGACCTCGACGATGGCGTCCACCGGCAGTGCCTCGAGCTCCATGCGCCGGGCCTGGGAGTAGAAGGGTTGGTCGGTGTCGGCGAAGAGCCGGGTCATCATCGTCGGTTTGGATCCGGCGAAGGCCAGGCCCATGTCGCGGTACACGCTCTGGAGGTGCGAGCGAGCGATCTCCAGCACGTTGCCCACGCCGACGGCGTCGGCCACCTCGTCGATGACGAGGACCGTCGGGTGGTGCTCGGTGGTGCGCCCGAGCGAGTCCATCAGGGCGTGGACGGTCGCCGTGGGGTCGGGCCCGGAGCGAGCCGAGCGCCGCAGCTCGGCGGAGACGATGCCGATGTTGAGGCTCAGGCCACCGGCGATGCGGTCGAGGTGCTCACGGAAGCGGCCGGTGGTCCGGCTCAGGGCCCGGTCGAGGCGCACGGCGAAGTCCGAGACCGAGGACAGCCCGTACAGGTCGAGCCAGATGGTCGACGTCGGTTCGACCTGGTCGAGCAGCCATACGGCCCGGCGCAGGAGGCTGGTCTTCCCGTAGCGGCGGGGGGCGACCAGGGCCACGGGAACCCGTCCGCCGAGCAGGCGGACGAGGTCAGCCGCTTCGTCGTCCCGGCCGGTGACCTCGTCAGCTTCGAGGGGTCCCGAGTGGGGGAAGGGAGACCGCTCCACCGCCGTACTCTACCAGAGACAGGTAGTGTTTCACTACCGCAGGCAGGTAGTACACATCCCCCGACCCGCTCACCCGGCCAGTTCAGCGACCACCTCCACAGCGATGGGGCCGAACACCCCCTGGTTGGTGAGCTCGGCCGAGCAGGCGGTGACGCCCACCACCAGGTCGATCTCGGCCCGCAGGTCGACGTGGTCGCCCGCTGCGCAGCTCGGGGCTTCGATGGTGATGTGGCCGTCGCCGGGGTCGACGGTCACCACCATGAACAGGTTGAGGGTGGTGGGGATGCGGTCGCCGTGGATGCCGAAGCGGGCCAGGTGGGTGGCCAGGTTGGTGAAGCAGCTGGGGTGGCCGGCCGAGCCGTAGAGGCGTTCGAACATCTCGGCCGAGCAGGGCGAGATGAGGAAGTCGTGGCGGCCGGCGGTGTCGGCGGTGATGGTGAGCATGGGCGTGCTGCGGTTGGAGTACAACACGCTGCCGGTGGTGACGAGGATGGTGCCGCCGTAGTCGATGGTGCGCCCCGAGGAGAGCCACTCGCCGAGGTCGGCGGCGGCGAAGGCGGTGAGGTCGGCCACCTGGCCGCCGGTGGGCGACGTGACCCGCAGCGTCTCCCCGGCCCCCACCTCCAGGGCGCAGCCGGTCTGGGGTTCCAGGTGGATGCTCATGTTGTCGGCCCCATCGCCCGATGGTCTACTACCAACCGTGCCCGCGCCGTCCCCCGTGCCGGGCGGCAGCCCGGGCCGCCGGCGCGCCCTGCGCCTGGCCGAGTTGCTGACCCTGTCCGACCAGACCGACGAGGACGGCCGCCTGTTGCTGGAGGACTCCGCCTCCCGCCAGGCCCAGAAGCGGGCCCGCCGGGCCGGCGTGGCCATGACCGACGCCCGCTGCGACTACCCCGACTCTCCGTCGCGCCAGGGCGGGCGCATGAATGTCTCCGCCTACGAGGCCGTGCGCCGTGACGTGGCAGCGGTGCTCGACGGCTTCGCCTGGCTGGCCGAGCTGCGGGCGGGGGCGGCCCCCGAGCCCGGCCGGTCCAGCCTGGCCGCCCTGGCCGACGTGGCCAACCTGGGCAGCACCCTGCCCCTGGTCCTGTTCCACCGCAGCGAGGAACCGGTCCCCGCCCAGGGAGCGCTCCCGGCCTTCGTGGCCTCGGTGTTCAAGGCCAGCCGGGGCCTGTTCTCGGGGGCGGTGGCCATGGCCAACGACGCCGAGGATCCCGCCGCGGCCGTCTCCACCGGCGAGGTGATGGCCTACGCCGAGGGTCACGGGCAGCTGCGGCGGGTGGAGACGGGCCGGGTGTGCGCCGCCCCCACCCGCCTCATCGCCCGCACCGTCGAGGCCATCCTCACCGGCGAGGGCGCCGACCCCGGGCGCAGCCGCCTCGGCGACCACGTCGAGGCGGACCAGCTGTGGGCCTACTTCAGCCTGCACGACGCCCTCAGCCAGTCGCTCAGCACCTACCGCTACGTCCTCGAGGACCTGACCCGGGCCCACCCGGGTGCCAGCGTCGAGCAGCTGGCCGGGGCCGGGGTGGCGGTGGGGGGGCGCAGCGGCAGCTTCGGCGACCTCACCGACGCCGTGGTGCACACGGCGACGCTGACCCAGTCCCGCATGAACGAGGTCCTGGGCCGGGCCGCCGACGCCCCCCCACTGACCGTCGCCGCCCTCCTGCGCATCCTCTGACCCCAAACCTCCGATCTGGCAGCAGGATCGGCTGGATTCCCAACCACTCCTGCTGCCAGAACGAGCTCGCCGGCCCCCGTCCTGGCTGGAGGCCCCAGGGCGAGCAGGGCTTGTCCTGGTCCTCAGTCGGGGGGTATGGAGGTGGTCTGGCACGAGGGGCAGATGCCCCAGTAGGTGACCTCGGCTTCGTCGATGGCGAAGCCGTGGGTGTCGGAGGCGTCCAGGCACGGGGCCAGGTTCCGAGCGCAGTCGACGTCGGCGGTGGCGGCGCAGGTGCGGCACACCACGTGGTGGTGGTTGTCGCCCACCCTGGTCTCGTAGCGGGCCGGGCCCCCGGACGGTTCGATGCGCCGCAGCAGGCCGGCCCCGTTGAGGGCGTGCAGGTTGTTGTAGACGGCCTGGGTGGAGAGGCTGCCCAGGCGGCGGCGGGCGGCACCGGCGATGCGCTCGGCATCGCTGTGGGGGTGCTCGGCCACGGCCTCGAGCACGGCCAGGCGCGATGCCGTGACCCGCAGCCCCGAGGTCCGCAGGCGCCCGGCCAGGTCGCCGTCGACACGGGCGGTGGGCGGATCGGCCACCCCCCCGACGCTACCGGGAAGCTGGACGATCCCGAGGGTGCGGGCAGAGCGACGGCGGCAGCGGTCCGCGTTCTTGTCTCAGGTGGTGGTCATGCTGGTTGGCATGGAGCTCTCGGCCGCGGTGCTGGTGGCGACCCTGGCCGGCGCCTTGGGCCTGGTCGCCGGGTGGTCGGCGGCGGTCGCCCGGAGCCGGAGCGGGCCCGCCCCGCCGGGCGTCGTCGACACCGTGGTGGCAGTGGCCGACGAGCGCCTCGGTGCCACCCGGGAGGTGATCGACCTCCAGCTCCGGGGCCTGTCCGGGGAGCTGCGGCGCATGAGCGAGACGGTCACCCGCCTGGAGGCCGACCGGGGGCGCCAGCACGGGGAGCTCACCGCCCAGCTGCGGGCCACGGTCGACCAGACGGCCCAGCTCACGGCCACCGCCGGTGCCCTGCGCGACGTCCTGGCCAACCCCCAGGCCCGGGGCCAGTGGGGTGAGCGCATGGCCGAGGACATCCTGGCGGTGGCCGGCCTGGTCGAGGGGGTCAGCTACGCCCGCCAGCGGGCCCTTCCCGGCGGCACCGTCCCCGACTTCACCTTCTGGCTGCCCAACGACCGGTGCCTGCACATGGACGCCAAGTTCCCGGTGGCCAACTACGCCCGCTTTCTCGAGGCCCGGGGCGAGCACGACCGGGCCGGCTACGCCACCGCCTTCCTGCGCGACGTGCGGGCCCGGATCCACGAGCTCGGGAGCCGGGGCTACGTCGATCCCGGGGCCGGCACCCTCGAGTACGTCCTCGCCTTCATCCCCAACGAGAGCATCTACGCCTTCATCCACGAGCGTGACCCCACGGTGGTCGACACCGCCCTGCGCCGGGGGGTGGTGCTGTGCTCGCCGCTGAGCCTCTTCGCCGTGCTGGCCGTGGTCCGCCAGGCGGCCGAGTCGGCGGCGGTGGAGCGAACGTCGGGGGAGATCCTGTCCGCCCTCGGCGCCTTCGATTGCCAGTGGGGCCAGTTCTGCAGCGCGCTCGACAAGGTGGGCCGAGCCCTCGACGGGGCCGACCGGGCCTACCGGGAGCTGGCCGGCACCCGCCGCCGGGCCCTGGAGCGGCCCCTGCGGCGGGTGGAGGAGCTGCGGCGCGAAGGCGGGCTCCCGGTGGCCGACCTGGCCGGCGACGACGGGCGACGGCCACCGGAGATCGCCGGCGACCCCTGCCTGCTGGAGCACTAGCCTGGCCCGGTGGCGCGCCCGTTCTACCTCACCACGCCGATCTACTACGTCAACGACGCCCCCCACATCGGCCACGCCTACACCACGGTGGTGGCCGACGCCGTGTGCCGCTGGCACCGCCTGCTCGGCGACGACGTGCGCTTTCTCACCGGCACCGACGAGCACGGGCTCAAGGTGGCCCAGGCGGCCGAGGCCAACGGGGTCTCGCCCCAGGAGTGGACCGACCGCACCAGCGAGCGCTTCCGGGCGGCGTGGCGCCAGTTGGGCATCGACCACGACGACTTCATCCGCACCACCGAGCCCCGCCACTACGCCACCGTGCAGCGCTTCCTCGGGACCATCTACGAGCGGGGCGACATCGAACTCGGCACCTACGAGGGGCCCTACTGCGTGGCCTGCGAGGACTACTACAGCGAGGCCCAACTCGTCGACGGCAACTGCCCCGTGCACCTGCGCCCGGTGACCGTCCTCAAGGAGGAGAACTACTTCTTCCGCCTGAGCCGCTACACCGACCGCCTGCTCGAGTGGTACGAGGCCAACCCCGACGCCGTGCGCCCCGCCACCAAGCGCAACGAGGCCCTGGGCTTCATCCGCTCGGGCCTGAGCGACATCTCCATCACCCGCACCTCCCTGCGCTGGGGCGTCCCCGTCCCCTGGGACCCCGATCACGTGTTCTACGTGTGGTACGACGCCCTGGTCAACTACATCACCGCCATCGGCTACGGCGAGGGCGACGGCACCTTCGAGCGGTGGTGGCCGGAGGTGCACCACCTCATCGGCAAGGAGATCCTGCGCTTCCACTGCGTGTGGTGGCCGGCCATGTGTATGGCGGCGGGTATCGATCCCCCGGCCCAGGTGTTCGTGCACGGCTGGCTGCTGGTGGGGGGAGAGAAGATGAGCAAGACCCGGCTCAACCAGATCGCCCCGGCCGACCTGGTGGCCGACTTCGGCGTCGACGGCTACCGCTACCACTTCCTGCGCGACGTGCCCCTCGGGGCCGACGGCGACTTCTCCTACGAGGGCATGACCGCCCGCTACAACGCCGACCTGGCCAACAACCTGGGCAACCTGCTGTCGCGCGTCGCCACCCTGGTGGGGAGCAAGTGCGGCGGGATCGGTCCTGCGCCCGTGGCCGACAGCCCGCTCGCCGCGGTGGCGGAGCGGGTCTACGCGACCGCGGCGGCGGCGTGGGACCGGCTGTCGCCGTCGGACGCGCTGGAGGCCACGTGGCAGCTGATCCGGGAGGCCAACGCCCACCTGGAGGACAACGAGCCGTGGAAGTCCGAGCCCGGGCCCGAGGTCGACGCCGTGCTGGGCGCCGGCGTCGAGGCCCTGCGCATCGTCGCCATCCTGGCCTCGCCGGCCATGCCGGCGGCGACGGGCGAGGTGTGGCGGCGGCTCGGACTGCCGGGCTCGCCCGAGGACCAGCGC
>DATMJI010000094.1:0-40126 GCA_035553895.1 Acidimicrobiales bacterium
ATCGACAGCCCGGCCTGTTCGCCCACTGGAAATGGGTCCGCTCGTACGGGACGCCCGGCGGATGAGAAGAGCCCGGTGACGGGAGACTGTCACGCCGGGATCTGTGGGAGCCGGGGGCTGAGATGCCCCCGGCTACCCGACCGCCTCGGTGCAGCGTCGGGTCGCGGGCAGCATCTCCGTTGCGCCTCCGAGGGCCCGTCCGCGGATGGTCGACGCCGAGCGAGGAAGCACGGACGGCGTCGGCTGCCCACGGCTCGGCCGCATCAACCATGGACGGCGATGCCCGTGGCAATTCAGTCGCCGAGTGCTCTCGGGCGATGCAAGGGTGCACTCGTGCCGAACAGTTACCTCAACGAACAGATCGCCGCCCGTTACGACTCGACATCGGCGGGAATGTTCGACCCAGCGGTCGTCGAGCCTGCAATCGACTTCCTCGCCGATCTCGCGGCAGGAGGCGCCGCTCTCGAGCTCGGGATTGGCACCGGGCGCATTGCTATGCCGCTCAGCGAACGTGGTGTTGCCGTGCATGGGATCGACGTGTCACCGGCCATGGTCGAACGGCTGCAGGCCAAGCCCGGCGCTGAGGTCATAACTGTGACGATCGGCGACTTCGCCACCACCCGCGTCGAGGGCGCGTTTAAGCTCGCGTACCTCGTCTACAACACGATCATGAACCTGACGACCCAGGACGAGCAGGTTGCGTGCTTCCGCAACGTCGCCGAGCATCTCGAGCCCGGCGGGCGGTTCGCCATCGAGGTCATCGTGCCTCCGCTGCGTAGGCTGCCACCTGGCGAGACCGTCCGGGCCTTCGCCCTGAGCCCCGCCCACCTCGGCTTCGACGAGTTCACCGACCTGACCGCCGCGCAGCTCTGCTACTCCCACCACTACTGGCTCGCCGGCGACGGCGCGGTCGAGGTCTTCTCCGTGCCATTCCGCTACGTGTGGCCGTCCGAGCTCGATCTGATGGCTCGCATCGCCGGCATGACGCTGCGCGAACGCTGGAGCGGGTGGACACGCGAGCCGTTCACGAGCGAGAGCACGTCCCACGTGTCGGTGTGGGAAACGAAGGCGTAGTGGTCCGGATGGTCAAACACGTCCGGGTCCCCGTCGACCGGTGATTGGTCACGGCCCTGGCGGGCCGATGAGGCGAATGCTGTGGGCGGAGCGTTGCGCCCGTACGTGCCACCGACGAGCGGGCGTTCGCTGCGAGGACAGCTGCGATCTGGGCGCAGGAACTGCCAGCCGCTCCTCGCCTGCGTGCCAGTATCGACACATGCCGGCGTTCGAGACTCGCGCGGCGACACCCGCTGACGCCGACGCGGTCGCGGACTATCACCACCGCTGCTTCACGAAGACGTACGCGTCGCAGCTCCTCGCCGAGGAGCTTGAAGCCCCCAATCCAGCTGGCATCAGACAGCAACTCCACGATTGGTTCCTGCCCGGATCCGAGTTCGAGACGCTGGTGGCCGTCGTCGATGGTGCGCCGATCGGTCATGTCACGGTTAGCGGCCACCATCTCGTCCACCTGTTCGTCGAGCCAAACCACCAGAACATGGGCCTCGGCAGACACCTCCTTGCTCAGGGAGAGGCGATGATCGCCGCCGGCGGCCACACGGACTTCGAGTTGCACGCGAGGGTCGACAACTTCGCTGCGATTGCCTTCTACGAGAAGGCGGGGTGGACCGTGACCGACCGCTTGATTCACACCGTCGAGCACGGCATCAGCTACGACGAGCGGGTCCTCATCAAGCACAGCGCGTAGCGGCTGGGTCTTCTCCGGACCTGTGCGCACGATGCCTCGCCTTGGCCCATCGTGCGTTCGGTGCGGCCCCGACGCGTGCGTCCCACAACGCGCAGCGAGGTCCATCGCCGAGACCCATCGCCGGAGTGCCGGGGCGGAGCCACCTTCCCCATCGGAGCTGACTCCGTGACCTTGGCGGGCCCCGACGGGTGAGGCCGCCGCCGGCCCTGCCCGTCGCTCGCTCGCCACTCCCGAGTTCCAGAAAGGTGTCCCGCCTACCCACTGTTTCGGGATTTGACCGGCGTTATTTGGGGGCCACCTTCGCCGCCGTGATGAGGGATCATCGGATGGTCGCTGCCGTTGGATCAGTCGTGTCGTTGTACCGCTCGAGCCGCCATGTGCCAACCCGGCGAATGTCGCCCTGGATGAGACATGACCACTCCGTGATCGAGGCGGGGGCGGTCATGATCACCTCGGCCGCAGACACCGGCATCCCACTGAAGGCAATGAATGACGCCTTCACGACAGCGCTCTCGGTCACCCCGATCACCGTGCGCCCGGAGTGACTCCGGGCGAGCCGCTCCAGCGCCTCGGAGCCCCGCGGCACGAACTCCGACCAGGACTCTGCGCCGGGCACGAAGGCGTAGTTGGGCCCGAAGCGCTCGGCCATCTCCTGCTGGGTCAGGCCTTCCGCCGCGCCAGGGTGCATCTCGCAGAGGTCGCAGGTCGGCTCGCCACGGGGAATCCCGAGCACGGAGGAGATCACCTCTGCGGTCTCCACGCTCCGTGGGCGCCGAGAGCTGAGGACGGTGGCGCCGTCGTTCACCATCTCCGCGAGGCGATCCGCAACACGCCTCGCCTGCGCTCGCCCGACCTCATCGAGACCAGGACCATTGTGCTGGTTGAATCGGCCCTGAGCCTCACCCTGGCCGCTTCGGACCAGAACCAGACGAGTGCGGAGCTCCCGCCGCTCAGGGTCTTGACGGGCCGCCTTCACCGCTCGGACCAAGGCCGGCCAGCTGGAGAAGCCGACGGCCTTCGCCACGGCGTACTGGGCGTCGGCCAGCTGCGGAGAGCGGTCAGTTCGGGGAAAGAGGCGAAGCGCCCTCGGGTCACCTTCCTTCGCTTGGCGCAGCAGACGCTTCGCCTGGCGGCGGAGTTGATCGAGGTCGGGATACCAACCGGGCATGAGACGATCTCCTTCCACGAGTCCTGAGGTCCGCACCTTCAGGTCGGAAGCGAGATCGCTTGCCATCGCCACAGCTCGTCGAGGTGGTCAGACCTTCCCGCGGACTGGCGGCGCCCTCGATCGCCGCCGTCATCGTACCCTAAATACGCGCAAAGTCGACGGGTTGGGCCGAGATGGTGGTCGACCCGCATGCAGCTCGCTGACCGGCAGCCGGTGATTGTGGGCACCCACGGCGCCTGCGATTCGCTCAGGGACACCGGCTCGGACCGATCCACGACGCCCCTGATCAGTCGGCGGCTATGCCAGATGTGTCCGTGTCAACCAGGAGCCCGGCAGCGTCGAGCACCTTCATCGTCACGAGCACCGGGTTGTTCCGGTAGGTCTTCGACCCGGAGACCTGTCGCACGACCTGGATCACGTCCGGGAGGCCATAGACCTCGATCGGCCCGCCGCCCACGATCTGTGTCGACGCCCACTCTCGAATCGCCGGTTCGTGGGTGCGTTTCACGGGCGCGGCGAATCGGCCGACATACAGCCGCACCCTTACCTGGTGTTCGGCATAGCCGTACCGCTCGGCGGCGGACCTGACGACTCCGGAACGGATCACCGGATCATTCAGCAGCAGGTAAAGGGCCCTGAACCGGCGATTGCCGCCGGTTCCCATTACGTGCTCCGCGACGACACCTCGAGAACCGAGGAAGGACTTGACCGTCGCCAACACCAGGCGGTCCGCTCGGGCGCCCACGAGATCGACTTCATAGCCGTGGGTCTGCACCTCGTCGTGTGCGACCTTGCGGGTTTGTCGCCGGACGGGGAACTTCACAGCCTCTGAGACGATCAGCCCCTCGGCCTCCATGGCTACCGCCACGAACTGCTCGAAGCTCTCCATCGTTTGCCCCCTGGCGGTCGACCTGGCCAGCCTCTAGGCTCCCAGGGCTCGGCGTGCCTAGGGGACTTGTGATCCGGACCCGCTGTTGCGGGGCACCTGGCGGAGCCGTACCGGCGAGGGACTAAGGGGCACCCCTGTCGGCGGATCTGCCCAGCCGATGCCCGAGCCCCCAAATCCGCTGCACTCCGGGTGGGACCGGCATGCCTCGTCCGTGCCCAGCCCGCGCGACCTGCCCGGGGCCGAGACCTCGCTTCCGGAACTGGGTGTTGCAGTGGACGCAGGGTTCCCCTCCCGCATGGAGAATGGAGCGCCTCGGTTCGACGGCGGTGATATAGACGCTGCAGAGCGCTCGCACCGCACCGTCGTCCGTCTCAAGGGGAAGCCCGTCAACGTCGGACCCCGCGTATCAATGGCGTCTCCGTCGCCGCCCTCTCATCCCGCAGAAGGACCACTCGGTGGGCGCAGAGCCGGCGTTGGGGGCTGGCGTCGAGCCACCGCTCGGGACGGTTTATGGGATAGCGCTCCACCGGAATCGGTCACACGGGCACGATGCGGACACTTCGGTGATCGGCAGCGAGTAGCTCAAGGTCCCCGGGATCGTGCGTGAGAACGAGTCCGCCGCCGAGCCGAATCGCGGTGGCGACCACCAGAGCATCGACCGCCATTTCGCTGTCCCGACCTGCCGCGGCCAGAAGGTGGCCTGCGATCCTTGCTATCCGCACCCCCGTCGTAACCACCCGAGCGAACCCGCGTCCGAGAACATGGTCGATCGCCTCGTCCGTTCCCGAGCCTCGGTAGAGCTCGACGAGAACGGCCGACGGGACGCGCACCGGGACATTCCGGCGCTCGGCACTCCGCAACGCCGCCCTGACCCGCTCGTGACGGCGGGGATCGTTTCTGGGACGGGCCAGTGCCGACAGCGCCTCGGTGTCGAGGATCAGGACGGCCAAAGCGCGTCGTAATGCTCGATGAGCTCGTCGGGGACCGTGCCGAACTCGTCGTCGAGCCCGTCGAGATAGCCGGTGAGGGCATCGCGTTCGAGCTCGTGCTCAACGGCCCGTGCGACGAATCCGCTCAGGCCCCGGTTGCCGACGTGCTCCTCGACGCGTGCCGCCAGCTCTTCATCGACGCTTACTGACCACTTGCGGACAACCATGCCCCGATCCTACCAAAGTAGGAATTGCTGGATCCGGGCGTCCACCGTCCCCCGGTCTACCCGCCTGGAGGGCACCGACGATCTACGGTGGTCGGGGGTTCGACGGGTGGAGCAGCAGGGATGACCACGGCGAGCATCGTCACCGGGGGCGGGCGGGGCATCGGCCGTGCCGTCGCGCTGGCCCTCGGCGCCCAGGGCCAGGCGGTCTGTGTCAACGACACCGGGGTCGACGTGCACGGGCGGGGGCCCGACCCTGCGGTCGCCGAGGCGGTGGCGGCGGAGATCCGGGCCGCCGGCGGCCGGGCCCTTGCCGCGGCGGTCGACGCCCGGACGCCCGCCGGCGCCGCGGCGGTGGTCCGGGAGGCCGAGGCGTGGGCCGGCGCGGCCCCGCTGGTGCTCGTGCACGCGGCCGGCACCCTGCGCGACGCCATGGTGCACAAGGCCACCGACGACGACTGGGCCGAGGTCCTGGGCGCCCACCTGTCGGTGGCGGTGGAGCTGACCCGCGCCCTGGCCGGCGGCATGCGCCGCGATGGCTACGGGCGGGTCGTCTACGTCGGAGGCGCGGCCGGGCTGGTGGGCAGCGTGGGCCAGGCCGCCTACGCGGTGGCCAAGGCCGGGCTGTTCGGGCTGACCCGGGCCGTCGCCCTGGAGCTGGCCGGGCGCGACGTCTGCGTGAACTACGTCGCCCCCTTCGCCTTCACCCGGATGACCGAGACCATCCCGCCGGCCACCGACCGGCTGCGGGCGTACCTACGGGCCGCGCCCGGGGGCCGTGCGGGCGACGTGGCTCCGCTCGTGGCATGGCTGTGCTCGCCGGGGGCGGCCGGCGTGTCCGGCCAGGTCTTCGGCGCCCGGGGGGCCGAGGTCACGGTGTGGTCGCAGCCCCGCCCGGCGGTGACGCTCGCCGAGCCGGCGGGATGGACCACGGACGCGCTGGGCCGGGCCCTCGCCGGCGAAGCCGCCCAGGCCGGCCTGGTGCCGCTGGAGTCGGAGTTCGACCTGTTCGGCGGCCCGCCGGTGGCGGTCGCCCGATGACGCCGTTCGACGGCGAGGTGGCCGACGCCACGGCGGCCCGGGCCCTGGGCCCGGAGTACGTAGCCGCCGTCGGGAAGGTGATCGCCAGCCACGTGCGCAACGAGCTGGCCGGGGCCACCGCCTTCGACGAGCCGGCGATCGCCCTGGCCCCCACCCCCCGGGACAAGTGGCTGGCCTGCCGGATCGCCATGGAGGAGTACGGCCACCACCTCAAGTTCGCCCGCCTGGCCTCCGAGCTGGGGCTGGAGGACGCCTCCACCGGCCGGGCCCTGTCGGTGTTCGACTACCGGCTCACCTCCTGGACCGAGTTCGTGGTGCTGAAGGCCCTCGTCGACCTGGCCGAGGTCGTGCTCATGGACGAGCTGCTGGCCACGTCGTACCTGCCGCTGCGGCGCCTGGTGGGCAAGCTCCTCCCCGAGGAGCACTTCCACGTGGCCTTCGGCAAGGCCGGCACCCGGGAGCTGGCCGCCGACCCCCAGGCCGTTTCGGCTATCCAGCAGGCCGTCGACGACCTGATCGGGTTCACCGTCCCGTTCTTCGGCCGCAGCGTGTCGGCCAACAACGAGGCCTTCCGGCAATGGGGCGTGAAGCAGCGGACCAACGACGAGGCCCGGGGGGAGTGGGCCGCCCGGTGCCGGCAGTTCGTGGAGGGCGAGCTCGGCCTGCGGTTCCCCGAGGTGGACCTCACCTGGAACGGGTGACGGGCCGCTGGCACGCGGTCGACGGCCGCGGGCTGGACCTGGCCACCGGCCGCCCGCCCGAGGCGCCCGGGTGGGCGTCGCCCGCCGCCGCGGTGGCGGCCGCGCCGGTCGTCACCTGGCCGCTGGCCGTGGTCGACGGGTCGGGCGCCCGGGGCGGCCTGGCCGCGGCCCTCGGGCCGGGCGGCGCCGCGGTCGAGCGGCTGCTCGACGGGCTGGCCGGGGCGCCGGCCGCGGACGTCGAGGCCCTCGCCCCGTCGACCCCTGCCGGGCCGGTCGCCCTCCCGCTCGACGTGGAGGGCCTGCCGGTCGCGGTCGCGGCCCAGGACCGGCTCGACCCGGCCTGGCTGGCCGAGGTCGAGCGCCGGCGGGACACCGCCCGGGCCGTGCTGGTGGCCGCCGGCCGGGAGGCCGAGCTGGAGGCCGCCCTGCACGTGGCCATGCTGCTCGCAACCGAGCGCTTCGACCCCGCCGATGACACCGACGTCGACGCCCACGTGGCCTCGGGCGCCCGGCTGTGGCTGCTCACGGCAGCGGTGGCCTCCGCCCTCGCCGGCGCCGACCCCGACCCGTTCGCGGCCTGGGCCCGGCTCGTGGTCGCCGGCTGGTGGCCGGTGGGGCCGTGCGGCGACCGCCTGGTGCTCGCCCACGCCGGCCGGTGACGGCGAACCTGGCCGGCGTCCTCGAGGCCCGGGCCGTCGCGGGGGGCTGGGGCGGCGACGTGGCGTACCTGGCCGGCGACCGGGTGTTCACCCACGCCGAGGTCCACGAAGGAGCGGCCCGGACGGCCTCGCTGCTGGCCAGCACGGGCGTCGGCCCCGGCGACCGGGTCCTGCTGGCCCTGCCCGACGGCCTCGCGTTCGCCTGGGCCTTCCTCGGCGCCGTCCGCCTCGGCGCCATCGCCGTGCCGGTGAACCCCCGGCTGACGCCCGCCGACCACGGGGCGGCGGCCGAGGGCGCCGAGGCCCGGTTGGTCGTCTGTGCCGCCGCCCTGGCCGGGCGGTTCGCCGACCGGCCGGTGGTGGCCGGCGAGGACCTCGAGGCGGCCATCGCCGGGCGCCCGCCGTCGCCGCCCGCCGAGGTGGGCGCCGCCGACCCCGCCTACGCCCAGTACACCTCGGGGACCACGGGCGCGCCCAAGGCGGCCGTGCACGCCCACGGCCACCCTCTCGTGTACTTCGAGGCCTTCGCCCGCCAGGCGATCCTGCTGCGGCCGGCCGACGTCGTGCTCTCGGTCTCCAAGCTGTACTTCGCCTACGGCCTCGGCAACTCGCTGTTCTTTCCGCTGCTGGCCGGGTGCCGCGCCGTCCTCCACGCCGACCACCCCCGCCCCGACGACATCGCCGCCCTGGTGCGCGGCCACGGGGTCACCGTGCTGTTCGGCGTCCCCACCTTCTACGCCCACCTGGTGGCCGGTGGGCAGGCCGACGCCTTCGGGTCGCTGCGGGTGGCGGTGTCGGCCGGCGAGGCGCTGGGCGTGGCCCTGGCCGAGCGCTCCCGGGCCCTGCTCGGCTGCCCGATCCTCGACGGGATCGGCTCGACCGAGGTCGGGCAGACCTTCGCCAGCAACACCCTGGCCTGCTGGCGGGACGGCACCGTGGGCCAGGCCCTCCCTCCCTACCGGGTCCGCGTGTGCGACGAGGGGGGCGACGACCTGCCGCCCGGGGAGGTGGGGGCCCTGTGGGTCGCCGGCCCGACCCTGCTCCTGGGCTACCTGGGGGGCGGCCCCCGCCGCGACGACTGGCTCCGCACCGGCGATCGGGCCCTGCTCGACGCCGAGGGGTTCCTCCACCTGCGGGGCCGGATCGACGACATCGAGCAGGTCGGCGGCATCTCGGTGTCGCCCCTGGAGGTGGAGGCGGTGCTGGCCCGCCACCCGGGCGTGACCGAGGTGGCGGTGGCCGCCGTCCTCGACGCCGAGGGCGCCTCCCGCCTGCTGGCCTTCGTGGTGCCCGGCTCGGGCGCCCCCTCGGCCCCCGAGCTGGAGGCCGAGCTGCTGGCCCTGGCCCGCGACGAGCTGGCGCCGTTCAAGGTCCCCCGCTCGGTGCACCTGGTGGCGGCCCTGCCCCGCACGCCGACCGGCAAGCTGCGCCGCTACGTCCTGCGGACCGGCGGCTGGCCCGCTCAGCCGGCCAGCGGGCCGAACCGGGCCGTGTAGCGGGCGAAGGCGGCGTCGACCTCGCTCGCCACGAGGCCGAAGCCGGCCAGGTCGTAGCGGTGGGCCCCGTGCTTGTGCTGCGGGTTGGCGGCCACCCAGGCCCGCATACGCGCCTCGGCCTCGGCGGTGAGGGCCTCGCCCCGGTGGGCGTAGATCCGCCGCACGGCGGCCAGCGGGTCGGCCACCAGCTCCCGGTAGGCGATATCGACGAAGGCGGGGTCGGACGCGGCCCGCACGTCGAGGGCCCGCTCGACGGCGATCGCCGCCCGCTCCAGGGCCTGGCGCCCGACCGCGGCCGGCGACACCTCGTCGCTGTAGGCCCGCCGCAGGGTGTGGACCAGGCTGGCGTAGGAGGCCACCGCCTGGTGGGGGTGGCGGTGGCAGACGGCGACGGTGACGCCGGGGAGGGCGGCGAGCAGGGCGTCGAGGTGGCCGAGGTGGCTCGGCGACTTCAGGGCCCAGCGGTCGCCGGGCCGGGACAGCACCCGCAGCTGGAGGGCGTAGTGGCGGTACTCCTCGGCCAGCGGGGCCCGGGCCAGCCAGGCCGAGTAGGCGCGGGCGTCGAACATGTCGTCGAAGTGCTGGCTGGCGAAGGTGTTCTGGAGGAGGGCGTCGCACTCCTCGGGGCCGGTGGGCGTGGCCCCGTGGATGGCCTGGAAGCCGGGGACGAGGCGGTAGAAGGCCTCCAGCCAGCGCCCGGCCTGGGCCTGGAGGGCCTCGGCCGGCGGCCCCCCGTCGCCCGGCGGGACGGGGTGGAGCGCCTCCCAGAAGCGCATGGCGCGCTGCGCCGGGTCGCAGGCCAGGAGGTTGTGGAGCAGGGTGGTGCCCGTCCGGGGCAGCCCGGTGACGACCAGCGGCCGGTCGAGCGGGCGGGTCGCGGCCTCCGGGTGGGCCTCGACGTAGGCCTGGACGTGGCGGAGGTTGCGCAGGTGGCGCACCGCGGCCTTGTGGAGGACCTGGCGGCCGGTGCCGTTGAGGCGGGCCGTGCGCCGGCAGGCGTCGAGCAGCAGCTCAAGGGTGGGCAGGAACGGCACCGCACCCGGCCACGGGCCGGCCCGGGCCGCGGCCTCCTCGACCAGCTCGGCGGCGGAGACGTCGGTCATCCCACGAAGGCCAGGATGGAGGCGGCGACGGCGGCGGGGCGTTCCAGCGGGCCCAGGTGGCCCAGGCCGTCGAGCACCTCGCACCGGCCCTGGGGCAGCCGGGCGGCCAGGGCCCCGGCCTGCGCCGGGGGGCAGGCCTCGGACGCCGAGCCGCAGGCCACCAGCACCGGGCAGGCCACCTCGGGGAGCCGGCCGTAGGCGTCGTGGGCGGTGGCCGTCTCGTAGACCGCGGCCTCGTCCTCCGGGCGGCACTTGAGCTGCCCGGCGGCGGTGAGGCCGTGGTCGACGTAGGCCCCGAGCACCTCGGGGTCGAGGGCGCCGAAGGGCGGTCGGGACGAGAAGTGACGGACCGCCTCCGCCCGGGAGGCGAAGGAGGCCCGCCGCCTCCGGGCCGCCTCGGCCAGCCAGCTGCCCCGGTCGGGCCCGAGCGGCGGGTCGGCGGCCACCAGCACCGGCTCGTAGCAGGAGAGGGCGGCGAAGGTGCCCGGGCGGGCCTGCTCGGCCATGAGCACGGCGGTGCCCCCGCTGGAGTGGCCGAACCCGTACGGGCGCTCCGGGAGGCCGAGCCGGTCGACCACCTCCAGCACGTCGGCGGCCAGCCCGTGCCAGTCGAGGGCCTCGCCGGGCGGCAGGGGGGTGTCGCCGTGGCCCCGGTGGTCGAAGGAGACGCAGTGGAGCCGGCCGGCCAGCCGCCGGGCGAGGGGGCCCAGGACCAGGCCGTGCAGGCCGGCGGCGTGGGCCATGACCAGGATCGGCCCCGTCCCGCCCAGGTCGTGGACGGCGATCACCGGGCCCGCCACCGCTCCCGGGGGGCGGCGGCGACCGCGGCCCGCAGCGCGGCGCGGTCGACCTTGCCGATCTTGGTCCGGGGGATGGTCTCGACGACGGCCAGCTCGTCGGGGAGCTTGTGGCGGGCCAGGACGTCGCCCAGGAAGGCCCGCAGCCCGGCCAGGTCGGGCGGGGGCTCGGTGGCCGACGGCACCACGCAGGCGCAGACCGCCTCGCCCAGGACATCGTCGGGCGTGCCCACCACCGCGCAGTCGGCCACGCCGGGGTGCCGGCGGGCCGCGGTCTCCACCTCGGTGGGCGACACGTGCAGCCCGCCCCGGTTGACCAGCTCCTTGAGCCGCCCGAGCACGTGGACCGTGCCGTCGGGGTCGATGCGGCCGAGGTCGCCGGTGCGGTACCACCCGTCGGCCGCCGCGTCGGCGTCGTTCCAGTAGCGCACCGGGCAGGCGGCGCCGTAGGCCAGCTCCCCGACCTGGCCGGGCGCCAGGGCGGTGGTGCCGCCGGGATCGAGGACGGCGATCGTGCCGTCGGGCGGGGTGCCGGGCGGCCCCCGGAACACGGTCCGGCCCACGGAGCCCCGCCGGATCTCCTCGGGGTCGGTGGTCAGGACGGTGAAGTTCTCGCTGCACCCGTAGACGTAGAGGAGGTCGACGCCCAGCCGGCCGTAGATGCGGTCGACCAGGCCGCGGGGGAGGGTGGAGGCGGCCGAGATGGCCCACCGGAGGGTGCCCACCCGGTGCCGGCTCGGGTCGAGGGCGTCGAGCAGGAGGGTGAAGTGGGCGGGCATGCCGGGGAGGACCGTCACCTGCTCGGCCGTGACCAGCTCCAGGGCGCCGGTGGGCGAGAACCGCTCGGCCAGCACCAGCCGGCCACCGCTGAGCAGGGCCAGCAGGGCCAGGCGCATGCCGAAGACGTGGGCCACCGGCAGGTAGAGGAGGTGGACGTCGTCGGGCCGGGGGCCGAAGGCGTCGGCGAAGAACTGCATCTTGGCCCAGCACCCGGGCAGCGTCTCCATCACCATCTTCGGCCTGCCGGTGGTCCCCGAGGTGAGCCACAGGTGGCTGGTCTCCTCCCGCCCGTGGGGCGGCGACCAGTCGTCGCTCGCATCCGGCCCGGCCAGGAGGTCATCGAGCTCGCGGTCGGCGATCACCCTGGTGGACGGGCTGGCGGCCCGCACCGCCCGGATGGCCGCCTCCGGGTCGGCCGCGCCGGGGTGGGGCCGGTAGAGCAGGGCGGCGGCGCCGGTGCGCTCGGTCACCCAGGCCAGCTCCGGCCCGGTGAGGTCGTTGTCGGTCCCCACGTGGACGGCGCCGACCGCCCAGGCCGCGTTGACCGCCAGCAGGTGGGCGGGCGAGTTGGGCAGCTGGCAGACGACGCGGTCGCCCCGGCCGATCCCCAGGCTGCGGTAGGCGGCGGCCAGCCGGGCGACGGCCCGCCCGAGCTCGGCGTAGGTCGTGGTGCGCCCGGCGAAGGTCAGGGCGGGCCGGTGGGCCCAGCGCTCGCACGCGGCCCGCAGGGTGGGGGCCAGCGGCTCGCTCACGTGAACGACCACGGCGCCCGGGGGGCCAGCCCGGGGCCGGCCGGCTCGAACAGGCCGGCCAGCCGGGGGTCGGCCGCCACCGCGGCCAGGTCCTCGGCGACCGCCGCGGCCGGCACGCCCGCGCCGGTGAGCACGCCCTCCCAGTGGGCGGCGGTGTCCTCGCCCAGGCGGGCCACCAGGGCCTCGGGACCGGCGACCCGGCAGGCGGCACACGCCCGGCGGAGGCCGTCCTCGCCGTCGACGCTGACGGCCAGCAGGCCGGCGGCGGTGGGCACCGGCCGGTCGAGGGCCCCCCAGCGGGGACGCCCCGGGTGGCCGTCCAGCAGCGACCGGCCGCCGGCCTCCAGGGAGGAACCGACCTCGTAGGCGCCGCCTTCCCGCGCCCGCCGGTAGAGGGCGGCGAGGATGCCCTCGGCGGTGACCAGGGCCCCGAACAGGTCGCACAGGATCATGCGGGACGGGAAGGGCGGCTCGCCCTCGGGCCGCAGGCCGTGCCCGAGCCCCAGGTGGGCCTGGACCAGGAAGTCGGTGCCCAGCGCCTCCCGGGGGGCCGCCCACCCGGTGGCGTGGGCGTAGACGAGACCCGGGCGGGCCAGGTCGTCGAACTCCAGCCGCCACTCGGCCGCCTTGCCCGGGCGCCAGTTGTGGAGGAACACGTCGGCCCCGGCCACCAGGTCGACCAGCGCCCGCCGGCCGGCGGGGGAGCCCAGGTCGAGGGCGACGGCGTCCTTGCCCCGGTGCAGGGTCACCGCCGCCCGGCCGTAGTCGCCCTCCGGCGGCTGGACGCGGACCACCTCGGCTCCCAGCATCCGCAGCAGCATCCCGGCGAAGGGCCCCTGGATACGGCTGGTGGCCTCCACCACCCGGGTGCCGGCCAGCGGCAGGCCGGCCGCCGCGGCCGTCCCCGCCGTCCCGGCAGGCGCGCCGCCGCCGGGCCGGGCGCAGACCGAGGCCACCGGCGGCTCGGCCACCGGCGCCGGGCCGCCGGCCACCGGGACCAGGCTCAGGCCGGTCTCCGCCGCCACCCGGCGCAGGTCGTCGAGGCGGTGGCCGGCCGTGGCCTCGTGCAGGCCGGGCGGGAGCGAGCAGGCGGCCCGCTCGTACCGCCAGCGGAACACCGTCCACCCCCGCCCCAGGTCGGCGCCGCCCGCCCCCAGGCGGGTCCAGAACGCCTTCCACGCCTCCGGGTCGAGCGTCTCCACCTCGAACCACCGGCCCTCGGCGCTGCGGAACGGCGGTCCGGGCTCGGGCAGGGGCGGGCCGGGGACGGCGTCGCCCAGGCCGGTGGCCACCATGAAGTAGTGCGAGAGCAGGACCAGGGCGGCCTGCAGGACCGACGTCTGGACCGCGCCCGCGCCGCCCACCGCGGCGGCGAGCACGCCCTGGGCCGCCACCACGCCGGCGGCCACCGACGCCACCTCCAGGCCCAGGCGGCGCGGCCGGCCGTCGTCGCGCCCGTCGACCTGCATGAGCCCGGCCAGGGCCTGGACGCTCGCCTCGCTGCCCGGGCGGTCGGGCGCGAAGCCGGTCGGCCCGAACCAGCCGAGGGCCAGGGCGACCTCGTCGAGGGCGCCGGCCGCGCCGAGGGCCCGCAGCCGCCGGGCGCACGCGTCCGCTGCGACCGGGGCCTGACCCATGCCCGCCGTCAGCCCGCCGTCACGCCCAGCGCACGCCCCACGCCGACTGCGGCTGCCGGCTCGGGATCCCGTACGGGGACCCGCCGTCCCGTACCACGCCGGACGGCGCGGCCGTCTTGCCGATCATGCCGGCCAGCGCCGACGGCGGCCCCTCGCCCGCCGCGTTGTAGGCGGCCACCCGGTAGTAGAAGATGGCGGGGCCGGCGGTGGCGTCGTGGTAGCCCAGCACGTTGCCGGTGGTCGCCAGCAGCGTCTGCGAGTACGGCGACGTGCCCCGGTAGACCCGGTAGCCGGTCACCGGACCGGTGGTCGGCGCCTGCCAGGAGAGCACGATGCCGGCGCCCACGGCGGGCTGCCTGGCGCTGAGCGACCTCGGGGCCGAGGGCACGGCGCCGGCCGGCGGCTGGGTGGTGGTCGTGGTCGCCGGCGCCGCCGTCGTCGTGGTGGCCGGGGGGGCGGTCGTCGAGGTCGTGGTGGTGGGCTGGGGAAGGGTGGTGGTGGTCGTCGTTGTCGGTGGCGGGACGGTGGTGGTGGTCGTCGGTGTCCCGAGGGGCGCCTGGGCGCTCAGGAAGGCGCTGCTGGCCGTGTTCCAGTGGGTGGCCAGGTAGCTCCCGCGTGGTGGGGCGGTGGAGAAGTAGTCGTCGGAGTTGCAGTCGAAGAGCGCCTCATGGGCCGGCGGGCACACGTAGGTGAGCGGCTTCGTCGTGGAGTCGTCGTCGTAACAGAGTCGGTCGTACTCGTCGAGGCAGTGGAAGCCGGGGGTGGCGTGGGGCGCCGAGGCCTGCACGCCGCCGAGCATGTGCACCAGCTCGTGGGCCTCGACCATGTTGGTCAGGCCCCAGCACCCGTTGTCGACCCGGCCGATCGAGCCCTGGATGAACGGGTTCCCGTTGTTGTAGTTGCGGCCGGGCGTGGGGTCCTGGCTGTCGTCGACGTACAGCTCGGAGATGCCGCAGTACCTGTTGGCGTCGGCCCAGACCAGGTACTTGCGATCGCTGCGGGTGTAGCCCTGGCTGTGGAGGGCGTTGACCATGCCGGAGAAGCTCGACATGGCCGTCGAGCTCAGGGCGACCCTGGCGATGACCGGGTTGCAGGCCGCGTCGGTCACGAAGCGGACGTTGCGGGTGCCGCCGGTCTTGGCCGCGCTGTCCTTGACCACCTGGTTGAGGCGGGCCGCCCACGACCGGAACGACGCCTCGTAGGTGGCGAAGCGGTCGGACGCGGTGGTCGACCGGGCGTAGATCAGCTGGACGCGGTAGCCGTCAGTGCCCGTCCCGTAGCAGGGGACCGCGCCGCCCTCGGCCGGCGTCGCCGCCGAGGGCGCCGGGACGCCGGCCACCGGGTCGGGCCCGCGGTCGGCCAGCACGTCGACGCCCTCCGGCGCCGGGTCGGGACCGTGGGTGCACAGCACCTGCTTCATCGAGGGGTGGCGCTCGTCGAGCAGGGCCTCGAACGCCCCCCGGCAGAGGCCGTCGAGCGACGCCCGCCGCAGCCCGTCGTAGACCAGGCCCCGGCGAGGGTCGTCGGGCGGGAGCTGGGCGGTGGCCGGGCTGCCGAAGCCGAGGACCCACCCTCCGGCGAGGGCGGCGGCGAACGACAGCACGGCGGCAAGGAATCGATGCATCGTCTGGAACCCCCGGCGAGAACCTACACGGCTACCGTGGGCCCCATGAGGGTGGTTGCGGGCGTCGCCGGCGGTCGTCGGCTGCAGGCGCCCGCCGGGCGCAAGATCCGGCCCACCAGCGAGCGGGTGCGGGAGGCGCTGTTCAACGCCCTCGGCAGCCTCGACGCGGTGGCCGGGGCCACCGTGGTCGACCTCTTCGCCGGCACCGGCGCCCTGGGCATCGAGGCCCTCTCCCGGGGGGCGGAGTCGGCCACCTTCGTCGACGCCGACGCCCGCGCCGTCGCCGCCATCAGGGAGAACCTGCGGGTCACCGGGCTGGCGGAGCGGGGGCGCGTGGTCCACAGCGACGTGCTCCGGTTCCTCGGATCCGGCCCCCCCGTGTTCGACATCGCCTTCGCCGACCCGCCCTACGCCTTCGACGGCTGGGCGGCCCTGCTCGCCGTCGTCCCCGCCCGCCTGGTGGCCATCGAGGCCCGGGCCCACGTGCCCCTCGACGAGGCGGCGTGGCATCCCCTCCGGTCACGGCGCTACGGAGATACCGTGGTCACACTGGCTCGACGCGTCGAAGGGGAGTAGTTGCCGAGAGCGCTGATACCTGGCTCGTTCGACCCGGTCACCTTCGGGCACCTCGACGTGATCGAGCGCACGGCCAAGCTGTTCGACCACGTGGTCGTGGCGGCCGTCACCAACCCGGCCAAGGCGGCTCCGGTCTTCAGCCTCGACCAGCGCCAGGCCATGCTCGCCGAGGTCACCGCCCACCTGGCCAACGTGGAGATCGACGCCTTCGAGGGCCTCCTCGTCGACTTCGCCCTGGCCCGGGGCGTCGACGCCTTCGTCAAGGGACTCCGCGCCGTGTCGGATTTCGACGTCGAGCTGCAGATGGCCCAGATGAACGAGCGGATGTCCGGCATCCCCACCCTGTTCTTCCCCACCGCCCCCGAGCACTCGTTCCTGGCCTCGAGCCTGGTCCGGGAGGTGGCGCGCTACGGCGGCGACGTATCGTCCATGGTGCCTGCCCCCATCGCCCAGCGGCTGAAGGAGCGATTCAACCCGTGATAGTGCCGGAACGCCACAGCGAGGCCCATGACACCGAGGTGTTGCTCCGGCGGGTGCTCGACCTGGTGAACTCGGCGCCGAAGATGCCGCTCTCCTCGACGGTGCGGCTCGAGAAGGACGAGATCGTCGAGATGCTGGAGGAGGCCATCGGGCGCCTGCCCGAGGAGATGCGCCAGGCCCGCTGGCTCCTCAAGGAGCGCCAGGAGTACCTGGCCAAGGTGCAGCGGGAGGGCGACGAGATCCTCGCCGCGGCCCGGGAGCGGGCCGAGCGGATCGTCCAGCGCACCGAGCTGGTCCGGGAGGCCCAGCGGGTGGCCAACCGCACGCTGGAGGAGGCCAACGACGAGGCCCGCCGCCTGAAGCACGAGGCCGAGGACTACGTCGACCAGAAGCTGGCGAGCTTCGAGATCGTGCTCGAGCGGATCATGAAGACCGTCGTGGGCGGCCGCCAGAAGCTGCGGGTGGCCCCCCTGCCGGAGGCCAACGACGGCGACCAGATCGCAGCGAACGCCGAGCCGGACACGGGCGAGGTGTTCTTCGACCAGGACCAGTGGTGACCCGCCCGGGAGGCGGGGCCCATCGCTTCCACATGGTCGAGCGTCGGAAGACGCTCGACCAGTGATGAAATGAAGGGTCATGAAGCCGTTCGTCGTCCCGGTCGCCGACCTCGTCAACCGGCCGGGGGCCCGGCGGCGTGAGCGGGTCGAGGGCCGGCTCGGCGCGCCGGTCAAGGTGGTCGACACCCAGCTGAGCGCCGAGGTCCCCGCCGTGGTCGACGCCGTCTTCGAGTGGGTGTCCGACGGGCTGCTGGCCACGGGCACGGTCGAGGGGGGCTGGGAGGCCCCGTGCCGGCGCTGCCTCAAGCCGGCCCACGGCGACCTGCGGGTGGAGGTCCAGGAGCTGTTCGAGCCCCACCCCCGCGAGGGCGAGAGCTACCGGCTCGGCCACGACACCGTCGACCTCGAACCGCTGGCCCGCGAGGCCCTGACGCTCGACCTTCCGCTGGCGCCGCTGTGCCGGGAGGACTGCCGGGGACTGTGCCCCACCTGCGGGGCCGACCGCAACCTGGGCGGCTGCGACTGCCCGCCCGCCGAGGCCGATGCGCGCTGGGCCGCCCTGGATGTGCTCAAGACCCAGCCCGAGTAACATCGTCCGCTTATGGCTGTCCCGAAGAAGAAGACCTCCAAGGCCAAGAGCCGGAGCCGGCGGGCGTCGGCCTGGCGTCTGGGCAGCCCGCCCAGGAGCACCTGCCCTCAGTGCCGCCAGGTCAAGCTGCCCCACGTGGTGTGCGCCAACTGCGGCTGGTACGGCGGTCGCCAAGCCATCGAAGTTGAGTAGCCGCCCTCGGACGCGGCACGCCACGCCGCCACGATGAGACCGCCGCAACTGCCCATCGCCGTCGACGTCATGGGCGCCGACAAGGGGCCGGGCGAGATCGTGGCCGGCGCCCGGGAGGCCGCGGAGCGCTTCGGGGTGCCGGTCGTGCTGATCGGCCAGCCCGAGACCATGGGCGACACCGGCGGCCTGGAGGTGTGGCCGGCCACCGAGGTCATCGACATGGGCGACGACCCCCTCCAGGGCGTGCGCCGCAAGAAGGACGCCTCCATGGTGCGGGCCGCCGAGGCCGTGCGCGACGGGCGGGCGTCGGCCATGGTCAGCCCGGGCAACACCGGCGGGGTGATGGCCAGCGCCCTGCTGCGCATGGGCCGGATCTCCGGCGTGGCCCGGCCGGCCATCGCCACCGTGCTGCCCGTGCCGGGCTCCACGCCCACCGTGCTGCTCGACAGCGGGGCCAACGCCGAGTGCACCCCGCCCTGGCTCCTCCAGTTCGCCCAGATGGGCGCCACCTACTTCGCCCAGCGCTTCGGCCGGGCCGAGCCCCTGGTCGGCCTGCTGTCGATCGGCGAGGAGAAGAGCAAGGGCAACGAGCTGGTCAGGGAGGCCCATGCGCTCCTGGCCCAGCCGGGCGCCCTCTCCACCGGCCGGTTCATCGGCAACGTGGAGGGCCGCGACATCCTGACCGACGCGGCCGACGTGGTGGTGGCCGACGGCTTCACCGGCAACGTCGTGCTCAAGACCCTCGAGGGGTCGGTACGGGTAGTGGTCGACGCGCTGCTCCGCGTGATGACCGCCACCGACGAGGCCCGGGCCGCGGCCAAGGTGCTGCTGCCGGCCCTGCTCCCGCTCCAGGCCGAGCTGGACCCCGACAGCTACGGCGGGGCCATGCTCCTCGGCGTCGACGGGGTGTGCATCATCAGCCACGGGTCGTCCTCGGCCCGGGCCATCGTCAACGCCGTCGGGCTGGCGGCGGAGATGGTGACCGGCGACCTGGTGGGGAGCATCCGCCGGGCCGTCACCCCCCGTTCCTAGCCGCAACTGTTCACAAGCGCACAAGCGGCGGCGCCACTACACTTCCTTGCGGTTTCCTATCCCCCGGACGAGGAGTGTTTGCGGTCGTGCCTGCCGAAACCGATGTCGAGCAGGGCCCGCTGGACCGCCAGGAGGTCCTGCAGCTGGTCCGTGACCGCCTGGCGGACATCCTCGAGATCGATCCCTCCACGATCGCCGAGGGAGCGTCGTTCACCAACGATCTCGACGCCGATTCCCTGGCCATGATCCAGCTGGTCGAGGATCTCGAGAAGGAGCTGGGCGAGCGAGTCGGCGGTTTCCGGATCGAGGACGAAGACCTCGAGGACCTGAAGACCGTGCGCGACGCCGTCGACTACGTGCTGGGGCGCGTCGGCGGGACGTCGGCCAACTGAGCGACCTCGACGACACCGACGGCTTGCGTGAGCGGCTCGGTCGGCCGTTCGTCGACCGCGACCTGCTGGCCCAGGCCGTCGCCCACCGGTCCTGGTGCGCGGAGTTCCCCGGCAACCTGTCGAACGAGCGGTTGGAGTTCCTGGGCGACGCCGTGCTGGGCCTGGTCGTCACCGACTACCTGTACCGGAACTACCCCGAGCTGCCCGAGGGCCAGCTGGCCCAGGTCCGGGCGTCGGTGGTGAACGCCGAGGTCCTGGCCGACGTGGCCGAGGGTATCGACCTCGGCGCCGCCCTGCGCCTGGGCAAGGGCGAGGACGCCTCGGGCGGCCGGGAGAAGCCGTCGATCCTCTCCGACGCCATGGAGGCGGTGATCGGCGCGGTGTACCTCGACGGGGGCTGGGAGGCAGCGGAAGAGCTCGTGATGCGCCTGCTGGGGGAGCGCATCGTGGAGGGCGCCGCCGGCCCGGGCGGCCACGACTACAAGACCAGGCTGCAGGAGCTCTCGGCCCGGGCCTACGACGAGCTGCCGCGGTACCACCACGTCTCCGAGGGGCCCGACCACGCCAAGCGCTTCGCGGCCACGGTCACCGTCGACGGCGACGCCATCGGACACGGCCAAGGCCGGTCCAAGAAGCAGGCCGAGCAGGCCGCGGCCCGCATGGCCTGGGAGCACCTGGCCGCCGGCGGCCAGGTGCTCCCAGGCCATGCGGGCCGCGGCCTGCTCGGCCTGCTTCTTGGACCGGCCTTGGCCGTGTCCGATGGCGTCGCCGTCGACGGTGACCGTGGCCGCGAAGCGCTTGGCGTGGTCGGGCCCCTCGGAGACGTGGTGGTACCGCGGCAGCTCGTCGTAGGCCCGGGCCGAGAGCTCCTGCAGCCTGGTCTTGTAGTCGTGGCCGCCCGGGCCGGCGGCGCCCTCCACGATGCGCTCCCCCAGCAGGCGCATCACGAGCTCTTCCGCTGCCTCCCAGCCCCCGTCGAGGTACACCGCGCCGATCACCGCCTCCATGGCGTCGGAGAGGATCGACGGCTTCTCCCGGCCGCCCGAGGCGTCCTCGCCCTTGCCCAGGCGCAGGGCGGCGCCGAGGTCGATACCCTCGGCCACGTCGGCCAGGACCTCGGCGTTCACCACCGACGCCCGGACCTGGGCCAGCTGGCCCTCGGGCAGCTCGGGGTAGTTCCGGTACAGGTAGTCGGTGACGACCAGGCCCAGCACGGCGTCGCCCAGGAACTCCAACCGCTCGTTCGACAGGTTGCCGGGGAACTCCGCGCACCAGGACCGGTGGGCGACGGCCTGGGCCAGCAGGTCGCGGTCGACGAACGGCCGACCGAGCCGCTCACGCAAGCCGTCGGTGTCGTCGAGGTCGCTCAGTTGGCCGACGTCCCGCCGACGCGCCCCAGCACGTAGTCGACGGCGTCGCGCACGGTCTTCAGGTCCTCGAGGTCTTCGTCCTCGATCCGGAAACCGCCGACTCGCTCGCCCAGCTCCTTCTCGAGATCCTCGACCAGCTGGATCATGGCCAGGGAATCGGCGTCGAGATCGTTGGTGAACGACGCTCCCTCGGCGATCGTGGAGGGATCGATCTCGAGGATGTCCGCCAGGCGGTCACGGACCAGCTGCAGGACCTCCTGGCGGTCCAGCGGGCCCTGCTCGACATCGGTTTCGGCAGGCACGACCG
Source organism: Acidimicrobiales bacterium (assembly GCA_035553895.1). GTDB lineage: Bacteria > Actinomycetota > Acidimicrobiia > Acidimicrobiales > CADCSY01 > JADDRA01. Next base: position 21,058 of record DATMJI010000094.1, read on the forward strand.
CAAACACTCCTCGTCCGGGGGATAGGAAACCGCAAGGAAGTGTAGTGGCGCCGCCGCTTGTGCGCTTGTGAACAGTTGCGGCTAGGAACGGGGGGTGACGGCCCGGCGGATGCTCCCCACCAGGTCGCCGGTCACCATCTCCGCCGCCAGCCCGACGGCGTTGACGATGGCCCGGGCCGAGGACGACCCGTGGCTGATGATGCACACCCCGTCGACGCCGAGGAGCATGGCCCCGCCGTAGCTGTCGGGGTCCAGCTCGGCCTGGAGCGGGAGCAGGGCCGGCAGCAGCACCTTGGCCGCGGCCCGGGCCTCGTCGGTGGCGGTCATCACGCGGAGCAGCGCGTCGACCACTACCCGTACCGACCCCTCGAGGGTCTTGAGCACGACGTTGCCGGTGAAGCCGTCGGCCACCACCACGTCGGCCGCGTCGGTCAGGATGTCGCGGCCCTCCACGTTGCCGATGAACCGGCCGGTGGAGAGGGCGCCCGGCTGGGCCAGGAGCGCATGGGCCTCCCTGACCAGCTCGTTGCCCTTGCTCTTCTCCTCGCCGATCGACAGCAGGCCGACCAGGGGCTCGGCCCGGCCGAAGCGCTGGGCGAAGTAGGTGGCGCCCATCTGGGCGAACTGGAGGAGCCAGGGCGGGGTGCACTCGGCGTTGGCCCCGCTGTCGAGCAGCACGGTGGGCGTGGAGCCCGGCACGGGCAGCACGGTGGCGATGGCCGGCCGGGCCACGCCGGAGATCCGGCCCATGCGCAGCAGGGCGCTGGCCATCACCCCGCCGGTGTTGCCCGGGCTGACCATGGCCGACGCCCGCCCGTCGCGCACGGCCTCGGCGGCCCGCACCATGGAGGCGTCCTTCTTGCGGCGCACGCCCTGGAGGGGGTCGTCGCCCATGTCGATGACCTCGGTGGCCGGCCACACCTCCAGGCCGCCGGTGTCGCCCATGGTCTCGGGCTGGCCGATCAGCACGACCGGCACCCCGAAGCGCTCCGCGGCCTCCCGGGCGCCGGCCACGATCTCGCCCGGCCCCTTGTCGGCGCCCATGACGTCGACGGCGATGGGCAGTTGCGGCGGTCTCATCGTGGCGGCGTGGCGTGCCGCGTCCGAGGGCGGCTACTCAACTTCGATGGCTTGGCGACCGCCGTACCAGCCGCAGTTGGCGCACACCACGTGGGGCAGCTTGACCTGGCGGCACTGAGGGCAGGTGCTCCTGGGCGGGCTGCCCAGACGCCAGGCCGACGCCCGCCGGCTCCGGCTCTTGGCCTTGGAGGTCTTCTTCTTCGGGACAGCCATAAGCGGACGATGTTACTCGGGCTGGGTCTTGAGCACATCCAGGGCGGCCCAGCGCGCATCGGCCTCGGCGGGCGGGCAGTCGCAGCCGCCCAGGTTGCGGTCGGCCCCGCAGGTGGGGCACAGTCCCCGGCAGTCCTCCCGGCACAGCGGCGCCAGCGGAAGGTCGAGCGTCAGGGCCTCGCGGGCCAGCGGTTCGAGGTCGACGGTGTCGTGGCCGAGCCGGTAGCTCTCGCCCTCGCGGGGGTGGGGCTCGAACAGCTCCTGGACCTCCACCCGCAGGTCGCCGTGGGCCGGCTTGAGGCAGCGCCGGCACGGGGCCTCCCAGCCCCCCTCGACCGTGCCCGTGGCCAGCAGCCCGTCGGACACCCACTCGAAGACGGCGTCGACCACGGCGGGGACCTCGGCGCTCAGCTGGGTGTCGACCACCTTGACCGGCGCGCCGAGCCGGCCCTCGACCCGCTCACGCCGCCGGGCCCCCGGCCGGTTGACGAGGTCGGCGACCGGGACGACGAACGGCTTCATGACCCTTCATTTCATCACTGGTCGAGCGTCTTCCGACGCTCGACCATGTGGAAGCGATGGGCCCCGCCTCCCGGGCGGGTCACCACTGGTCCTGGTCGAAGAACACCTCGCCCGTGTCCGGCTCGGCGTTCGCTGCGATCTGGTCGCCGTCGTTGGCCTCCGGCAGGGGGGCCACCCGCAGCTTCTGGCGGCCGCCCACGACGGTCTTCATGATCCGCTCGAGCACGATCTCGAAGCTCGCCAGCTTCTGGTCGACGTAGTCCTCGGCCTCGTGCTTCAGGCGGCGGGCCTCGTCGTTGGCCTCCTCCAGCGTGCGGTTGGCCACCCGCTGGGCCTCCCGGACCAGCTCGGTGCGCTGGACGATCCGCTCGGCCCGCTCCCGGGCCGCGGCGAGGATCTCGTCGCCCTCCCGCTGCACCTTGGCCAGGTACTCCTGGCGCTCCTTGAGGAGCCAGCGGGCCTGGCGCATCTCCTCGGGCAGGCGCCCGATGGCCTCCTCCAGCATCTCGACGATCTCGTCCTTCTCGAGCCGCACCGTCGAGGAGAGCGGCATCTTCGGCGCCGAGTTCACCAGGTCGAGCACCCGCCGGAGCAACACCTCGGTGTCATGGGCCTCGCTGTGGCGTTCCGGCACTATCACGGGTTGAATCGCTCCTTCAGCCGCTGGGCGATGGGGGCAGGCACCATGGACGATACGTCGCCGCCGTAGCGCGCCACCTCCCGGACCAGGCTCGAGGCCAGGAACGAGTGCTCGGGGGCGGTGGGGAAGAACAGGGTGGGGATGCCGGACATCCGCTCGTTCATCTGGGCCATCTGCAGCTCGACGTCGAAATCCGACACGGCGCGGAGTCCCTTGACGAAGGCGTCGACGCCCCGGGCCAGGGCGAAGTCGACGAGGAGGCCCTCGAAGGCGTCGATCTCCACGTTGGCCAGGTGGGCGGTGACCTCGGCGAGCATGGCCTGGCGCTGGTCGAGGCTGAAGACCGGAGCCGCCTTGGCCGGGTTGGTGACGGCCGCCACGACCACGTGGTCGAACAGCTTGGCCGTGCGCTCGATCACGTCGAGGTGCCCGAAGGTGACCGGGTCGAACGAGCCAGGTATCAGCGCTCTCGGCAACTACTCCCCTTCGACGCGTCGAGCCAGTGTGACCACGGTATCTCCGTAGCGCCGTGACCGGAGGGGATGCCACGCCGCCTCGTCGAGGGGCACGTGGGCCCGGGCCTCGATGGCCACCAGGCGGGCGGGGACGACGGCGAGCAGGGCCGCCCAGCCGTCGAAGGCGTAGGGCGGGTCGGCGAAGGCGATGTCGAACACGGGGGGGCCGGATCCGAGGAACCGGAGCACGTCGCTGTGGACCACGCGCCCCCGCTCCGCCAGCCCGGTGACCCGCAGGTTCTCCCTGATGGCGGCGACGGCGCGGGCGTCGGCGTCGACGAAGGTGGCCGACTCCGCCCCCCGGGAGAGGGCCTCGATGCCCAGGGCGCCGGTGCCGGCGAAGAGGTCGACCACGGTGGCCCCGGCCACCGCGTCGAGGCTGCCGAGGGCGTTGAACAGCGCCTCCCGCACCCGCTCGCTGGTGGGCCGGATCTTGCGCCCGGCGGGCGCCTGCAGCCGACGACCGCCGGCGACGCCCGCAACCACCCTCATGGGGCCCACGGTAGCCGTGTAGGTTCTCGCCGGGGGTTCCAGACGATGCATCGATTCCTTGCCGCCGTGCTGTCGTTCGCCGCCGCCCTCGCCGGAGGGTGGGTCCTCGGCTTCGGCAGCCCGGCCACCGCCCAGCTCCCGCCCGACGACCCTCGCCGGGGCCTGGTCTACGACGGGCTGCGGCGGGCGTCGCTCGACGGCCTCTGCCGGGGGGCGTTCGAGGCCCTGCTCGACGAGCGCCACCCCTCGATGAAGCAGGTGCTGTGCACCCACGGTCCCGACCCGGCGCCGGAGGGCGTCGACGTGCTGGCCGACCGCGGGCCCGACCCGGTGGCCGGCGTCCCGGCGCCCTCGGCGGCGACGCCGGCCGAGGGCGGCGCGGTCCCCTGCTACGGGACGGGCACTGACGGCTACCGCGTCCAGCTGATCTACGCCCGGTCGACCACCGCGTCCGACCGCTTCGCCACCTACGAGGCGTCGTTCCGGTCGTGGGCGGCCCGCCTCAACCAGGTGGTCAAGGACAGCGCGGCCAAGACCGGCGGCACCCGCAACGTCCGCTTCGTGACCGACGCGGCCTGCAACCCGGTCATCGCCAGGGTCGCCCTGAGCTCGACGGCCATGTCGAGCTTCTCCGGCATGGTCAACGCCCTCCACAGCCAGGGCTACACCCGCAGCGATCGCAAGTACCTGGTCTGGGCCGACGCCAACAGGTACTGCGGCATCTCCGAGCTGTACGTCGACGACAGCCAGGACCCCACGCCCGGCCGCAACTACAACAACGGGAACCCGTTCATCCAGGGCTCGATCGGCCGGGTCGACAACGGGTGCTGGGGCCTGACCAACATGGTCGAGGCCCACGAGCTGGTGCACATGCTCGGCGGCGTGCAGGCCTCGGCGCCCCACGCCACCCCCGGCTTCCACTGCCTCGACGAGTACGACCGACTCTGTTACGACGACGACTCCACGACGAAGCCGCTCACCTACGTGTGCCCGCCGGCCCATGAGGCGCTCTTCGACTGCAACTCCGACGACTACTTCTCCACCGCCCCACCACGCGGGAGCTACCTGGCCACCCACTGGAACACGGCCAGCAGCGCCTTCCTGAGCGCCCAGGCGCCCCTCGGGACACCGACGACCACCACCACCGTCCCGCCACCGACAACGACGACCACCACCACCCTTCCCCAGCCCACCACCACGACCTCGACGACCGCCCCCCCGGCCACCACGACGACGGCGGCGCCGGCGACCACGACCACCACCCAGCCGCCGGCCGGCGCCGTGCCCTCGGCCCCGAGGTCGCTCAGCGCCAGGCAGCCCGCCGTGGGCGCCGGCATCGTGCTCTCCTGGCAGGCGCCGACCACCGGTCCGGTGACCGGCTACCGGGTCTACCGGGGCACGTCGCCGTACTCGCAGACGCTGCTGGCGACCACCGGCAACGTGCTGGGCTACCACGACGCCACCGCCGGCCCCGCCATCTTCTACTACCGGGTGGCCGCCTACAACGCGGCGGGCGAGGGGCCGCCGTCGGCGCTGGCCGGCATGATCGGCAAGACGGCCGCGCCGTCCGGCGTGGTACGGGACGGCGGGTCCCCGTACGGGATCCCGAGCCGGCAGCCGCAGTCGGCGTGGGGCGTGCGCTGGGCGTGACGGCGGGCTGACGGCGGGCATGGGTCAGGCCCCGGTCGCAGCGGACGCGTGCGCCCGGCGGCTGCGGGCCCTCGGCGCGGCCGGCGCCCTCGACGAGGTCGCCCTGGCCCTCGGCTGGTTCGGGCCGACCGGCTTCGCGCCCGACCGCCCGGGCAGCGAGGCGAGCGTCCAGGCCCTGGCCGGGCTCATGCAGGTCGACGGGCGCGACGACGGCCGGCCGCGCCGCCTGGGCCTGGAGGTGGCGTCGGTGGCCGCCGGCGTGGTGGCGGCCCAGGGCGTGCTCGCCGCCGCGGTGGGCGGCGCGGGCGCGGTCCAGACGTCGGTCCTGCAGGCCGCCCTGGTCCTGCTCTCGCACTACTTCATGGTGGCCACCGGCCTGGGCGACGCCGTCCCCGGCCCGCCCCTGCCCGAGCCCGGACCGCCGTTCCGCAGCGCCGAGGGCCGGTGGTTCGAGGTGGAGACGCTCGACCCGGAGGCGTGGAAGGCGTTCTGGACCCGCCTGGGGGCGGGCGGCGCCGACCTGGGGCGGGGGTGGACGGTGTTCCGCTGGCGGTACGAGCGGGCCGCCTGCTCGCTCCCGCCCGGCCTGCACGAGGCCACGGCCGGCCACCGCCTCGACGACCTGCGCCGGGTGGCGGCGGAGACCGGCCTGAGCCTGGTCCCGGTGGCCGGCGGCCCGGCGCCGGTGGCCGAGCCGCCGGTGGCCTCGGTCTGCGCCCGGCCCGGCGGCGGCGCGCCTGCCGGGACGGCGGGGACGGCCGCGGCGGCCGGCCTGCCGCTGGCCGGCACCCGGGTGGTGGAGGCCACCAGCCGTATCCAGGGGCCCTTCGCCGGGATGCTGCTGCGGATGCTGGGAGCCGAGGTGGTCCGCGTCCAGCCGCCGGAGGGCGACTACGGCCGGGCGGCGGTGACCCTGCACCGGGGCAAGGACGCCGTCGCCCTCGACCTGGGCTCCCCCGCCGGCCGGCGGGCGCTGGTCGACCTGGTGGCCGGGGCCGACGTGTTCCTCCACAACTGGCGCCCGGGCAAGGCGGCCGAGTGGCGGCTGGAGTTCGACGACCTGGCCCGCCCGGGTCTCGTCTACGCCCACGCCACCGGGTGGGCGGCCCCCCGGGAGGCGCTGGGCACCGACTTCCTGGTCCAGGCCCACCTGGGGCTCGGGCACGGCCTGCGGCCCGAGGGCGAGCCGCCCTTCCCGTCCCGCATGATCCTGTGCGACCTGTTCGGGGCCCTGGTCACCGCCGAGGGCATCCTCGCCGCCCTCTACCGGCGGGCGCGGGAAGGCGGCGCCTACGAGGTCGGTTCCTCCCTGGAGGCCGGCGGCCGGTCGCTGCTGGACGGCCACCCGGGGCGTCCCCGCTGGGGGGCCCTCGACCGGCCGGTGCCCACCGCCGCCGGCCTGCTGGCCGTCAGCGTCGACGGCGAGGACGGCCTCCGCCGGGCGTGTGCCGCCTGCCGGGTCGCCGGTCCCGAGGCCCTGGTGGCCCGCCTGGGCGAGGACACCGCCGCCCACTGGGAGGGCGTGCTCACCGGCGCGGGCGTGCCGGCCGCGGCGGTCGCCGAGGACCTGGCCGCGGTGGCGGCCGACCCCCGGCTGGCCGGCCTGTTCGAGCCGGCCGGCCCCGGGCTGGCCCCCCGGGCGCCGTGGTCGTTCACGTGAGCGAGCCGCTGGCCCCCACCCTGCGGGCCGCGTGCGAGCGCTGGGCCCACCGGCCCGCCCTGACCTTCGCCGGGCGCACCACGACCTACGCCGAGCTCGGGCGGGCCGTCGCCCGGCTGGCCGCCGCCTACCGCAGCCTGGGGATCGGCCGGGGCGACCGCGTCGTCTGCCAGCTGCCCAACTCGCCCGCCCACCTGCTGGCGGTCAACGCGGCCTGGGCGGTCGGCGCCGTCCACGTGGGGACCGACAACGACCTCACCGGGCCGGAGCTGGCCTGGGTGACCGAGCGCACCGGCGCCGCCGCCCTGCTCTACCGGCCCCACCCCGGCGCGGCCGACCCGGAGGCGGCCATCCGGGCGGTGCGGGCCGCCAGCCCGTCCACCAGGGTGATCGCCGACCGCGAGCTCGATGACCTCCTGGCCGGGCCGGATGCGAGCGACGACTGGTCGCCGCCCCACGGGCGGGAGGAGACCAGCCACCTGTGGCTCACCTCGGGGACCACCGGCAGGCCGAAGATGGTGATGGAGACGCTGCCCGGGTGCTGGGCCAAGATGCAGTTCTTCGCCGACGCCTTCGGCCCCCGGCCCGACGACGTCCACCTCCTCTACCTGCCGGTGGCCCACGTCTTCGGCATGCGCCTGGCCCTGCTGGCCCTGCTCAGCGGTGGCCGGCTGGTGCTGGCCGAGCGGTTCTCGCCCACCGGCGCCCTGGAGCTGGTCACGGCCGAGCAGGTGACGGTCCTCCCCGGCATGCCCGCCCACTTCACCCTCCTGCTCGACGCCCTCGACCCGAGCCGGCACCGGGTGGGCACCCTCCGGTGGGCCATCTCGGCCGCCTCCACCCTCCCCCGCGGCCTGGTCGACCGCATCTACGGCCGGCTGGGCGTCGACCTCCTCTACGTCTACGGGTGCAGCGAGAACTTCACCGTCCTGACCACCGACCCCGAGGAGATCCGGCGGGGCTCCGTGGGCCGGACCGTGTTCCGGGGGCCGCCCGGCACCCCGCCCGACGGCACGATCGCCGTCCTCGATCCCGGCGGCACCACCGCCCTGGCGCCCGGCCAGGTCGGGGAGCTGGCCTACGGCGCCGCCTGCCCGGTGCGCTACTGGAACGACGCCGACGCGGCGGCCGACGGGTGGTACCGCACCGGCGACCTCGGCCGCATCGACCCCGACGGCACGGTCCACGTGCTCGGGCGGCTCAAGGAGCTGGTCAACCGGGGCGGGCTGCACGTGTCGCCCACCGAGGTGGAGACCGCGGCCCGCCGGCACCCCGGCGTGGCCGACTGCGCGGTGGTGGGCACGCCCGACGATGTCCTGGGCGAGGCGGTCTGCGCCTGCGTGGTGCCGTCGGCCACCGAGCCCCCGCCCGACCTGGCCGGGCTGCGGGCCTTCCTGGGCGACGTCCTGGCCCGCCACAAGCTCCCCGACGAGCTGGCCGTCGTCGAGACCATCCCCCGGACCAAGATCGGCAAGGTCGACCGCGCCGCGCTGCGGGCCGCGGTCGCCGCCGCCCCCCGGGAGCGGTGGCGGGCCCGGTGATCGCCGTCCACGACCTGGGCGGGACGGGGCCGATCCTGGTCATGGCCCACGCCGCCGGCCTGCACGGCCTGGTCCTGGGCCCCCTCGCCCGGCGGCTGGCCGGCCGGCTCCACTGCGTCTCCTTCGACCACCGGGGCCACGGCGACACCCCCCTGCCGCCCGGCGAGGCCCTCGACTGGCACGGGCTGGCCGCCGACGTGCTGGAGGTGGTCGACCGGCTCGGCCTCCCGGAGCGCCCGTACGGGTTCGGCCACTCCAGCGGGGGCACCGCCGTGCTCATGGCCGAGCAGGCCCGCCCGGGCACCTTCGCCGCCCTCTCCTGCTACGAGCCGGTGCTGGTGGCCGCCGACCCGCCGCTCGGGCCCGACCGGGGCAGCTGGCTGGCCGAGGCGGCCCGGAGGCGGCGGGCCTCCTTCGCCTCCCGGGCGGAGGCGGTCCGTCACTTCTCGTCCCGACCGCCCTTCGGCGCCCTCGACCCCGAGGTGCTCGGGGCCTACGTCGACCACGGCCTCACCGCCGCCGGGCAGCTCAAGTGCCGCCCGGAGGACGAGGCCGCGGTCTACGAGACGGCCACCGCCCACGACGCCTACGGCCGGCTCCCCGAGGTGGCCTGCCCGGTGCTGGTGGCCTGCGGCTCGGCGTCCGAGGCCTGCCCCCCGGCGCAGGCCGGGGCCCTGGCCGCCCGGCTGCCCCAGGGCCGGTGCGAGGTGCTCGACGGCCTGGGCCACCTGGGCCCGCTGGAACGCCCCGCCGCCGTCGCCGCCTCCATCCTGGCCTTCGTGGGATGACCGACGTCTCCGCCGCCGAGCTGGTCGAGGAGGCCGCGGCCCGGGCCGGCCCGTGGCCGGGTGCGGTGCCGTTCCTGCCCACCCTTGAGCTGCTGCTCGACGCCTGCCGGCGCACGGCCCGCCTCAACGGCACCGGCCGCCAGGTCCTCCACAAGGCCGCGGTGCGCCACCTGCGCAACCTCCGCCACGTCCAGGCCTACGTCGAGGCCCACCCGGAGGCCGCGACCCGCCCGCTCGACCGGCCGCTGGTCGTCACCGGGCTGCCCCGGACGGGCACCACCCTGCTCCACAACCTCCTGGCCTGCGACCCGGCGCAGCGCGCCATGCGCTTCTGGGAGGCGCTCCACCCCGTCCCGCCGGGCGACGGGGGGCCGCCGGCCGAGGCCCTCCAGGCCCAGGCCGGGCGCTGGCTGGAGGCCTTCTACCGCCTCGTCCCCGGCTTCCAGGCCATCCACGGGGCCACGCCCACCGGCCCCGAGGAGTGCGACGCCCTCCTCCAGAACACCTTCGCCAGCCAGCACTTCGACGACATGTTCGACGCCCGCGCCTACTCGGCCTGGCTGGCCCGGGCCCCGCTGGCCGAGGAGTACCGCCACTACGCCCTCCAGCTGCGGGTGCTGTCCCGGCCCGGCGACCGCTGGGCCCTGAAGTCGCCGAGCCACCTCGGCCACCTCGACGCCCTGCTCGCCGCCCTCCCCGGCGTCACCGTCGCCGTCTGCCACCGCCACCCCCACCAGGCGGTGGCCTCCTACGCCAGCCTGGTCCACACCCTGCGGCGGGCCTACAGCGACGAGGTGTCGCCGGCCGCGGTCGGGCGCCAGGCCCTGGAGCGGGCGGCGATCGCCGTCGAGCGGGCCCTCGACGTGCGGGCCGCGTCCGACCCCGCCTTCGTCGATATCGCCTACCGGGAGCTGGTGGCCGACCCGCTGGCCGCCGTGCGGCGGATCTACGCCCACCGGGGCGAGGCCCTCACCGCCGAGGCCGAGGCGCGTATGCGGGCCTGGGTGGCCGCCAACCCGCAGCACAAGCACGGGGCCCACCGCTACGACCTGGCCGGCTTCGGCCTCGTGGCGAGCGAGGTCGACGCCGCCTTCGCCCGCTACACGGCCCGGTTCGGCCCGCTGGCCGGCTGAGCGGGCCAGCCGCCGGTCCGCAGGACGTAGCGGCGCAGCTTGCCGGTCGGCGTGCGGGGCAGGGCCGCCACCAGGTGCACCGAGCGGGGGACCTTGAACGGCGCCAGCTCGTCGCGGGCCAGGGCCAGCAGCTCGGCCTCCAGCTCGGGGGCCGAGGGGGCGCCCGAGCCGGGCACCACGAAGGCCAGCAGGCGGGAGGCGCCCTCGGCGTCGAGGACGGCGGCCACCGCCACCTCGGTCACGCCCGGGTGGCGGGCCAGCACCGCCTCCACCTCCAGGGGCGACACCGAGATGCCGCCGACCTGCTCGATGTCGTCGATCCGGCCCCGCAGGTGGAGGAACCCCTCGGCGTCGAGCAGGGCCCGATCGCCGGTGCGGAGCCAGTCGTCGCGGCGGGGGCCGCCCCCCAGGTAGCCCAGGAGCAGGGTCGGGCCGGCGACCCACAGGGCCCCCACCTCCCCGGGCGGCAGGTCGTCGCCCCCCTCGTCGCACACGCGGACCCGGTAGGGAGGGAGGGCCTGGCCCACGGTGCCGTCCCGCCAGCAGGCCAGGGTGTTGCTGGCGAAGGTCTGCCCGACCTCGGTCGAGCCGATCCCGTCGAGGATCGGGCAGCCGAGCAGGGCCCGGGAGCGCTCGGCCAGGGCCACGCCCAGCGCCTCGCCGGCCGACACCGCCACCCGCAGCGACCCGAAGGCGTCGGCCTGCCCACCGGCCACCAGGTGGGCGTAGAAGGTGGGGACGCCGAACAGCACGGTGACCCCGTGGCCGCGCACCAGGGCGGCGATGTCGTCGGGGCGGGGGTGGTCGGCGTGGAGGACGGCGCGGCACCCGGCCAGCAGCGGAAAGAACAGCGAGTTGCCGAGGCCGTAGGCGAAGTACAGCTTGGAGACCGAGAGCACGACGTCGGCCGGCCGCAGCAGGATCGCCTGGCGGGCGAAGGCCTCGAAGTACACGAGAGGGTGGCCGTGGGCGTGCACGGCCGCCTTGGGCGCGCCCGTGGTCCCCGAGGTGTACTGGGCGTAGGCGGGGTCGGCGGCGCCCACCTCGGCGGGCGGCGACGGCGGGCGCCCGGCGATGGCCGCCTCGAGGTCCTCGCCGGCCACCACCGGCCGGTCGGCGAACCGCCCGGCCAGGGCGGCGGCACAGACGACCAACCGGGCCTCGGCGCCCTCGGCCGCCGCCCCGTGGTCGGCGGGCGTCAGCCGGGGGTTCACCGGCACGGCGATGGCGCCGAGGCGGACGGCGCCGAGGAAGGCCCAGGCGAACGCGAGGCCGTCGGGCAGGGCCAGCAGGACCCGGTCGCCGGGGCCGACGCCCGTGCTGGCCAGCAGCGAGGCCGTCCGGGCCGCTCCTTCGTGGACCTCGGCGTGGGTGAACACCCGGTCGCCGGCCAGGTACGCCACGTCGCCGCCCCAGCCCCCCGCGACGGCCCGGGCCTCGAGGACGCCGGCCAGGTTCGCCGTCACCGGCCGGCGTGGGCGAGCACCAGGCGGTCGCCGCACGGCCCCACCGGCCACCAGCCGGCGACCACGAGCCGGGCCCAGGCCGCGAACGGGTCGGGGTCGGCGCCGGCGAGGGCGGAGGCCACCGCTGCCGTGAGCAGCCACAGCCGGGCGCCCGAGGCCACGTGGGCGTCGACGTCGGTGTCATCGGCGGGGTCGAAGCGCTCGGTTGCGAGCAGCATGGCCACGTGCAGGGCGGCCTCCAGCTCGGCCTCCCGGCCGGCGGCCACCAGCACGGCCCGGGCGGTGTCCCGCCGGCGCTCGACCTCGGCCAGCCAGGCCGGGTCGAGCCGGTCCTGGGCCGCGACCGCGACCGGCAGGCCCTCCACGTCGAGCGGGAGGGCGACCGGCCCGGCAGGGGTCGACGGGGCGAGGGCCTCGACGTCCGCGGCCGGCGCCCCGGCCAGCCCGTCGAGCAGCCGCTCGACCGCGGCGCCGCCCGGCCCGAGGGCCGCGGCCAGGCCGCCCCGGGCGCCCGACCCGTCGACCACGGCCAGCGGCCAGGTGACGACCGGCGCGGCCGCCACCGCGGCGGCGGGCGACGCCCACCCGGGCGCCTCGGGCGGGCGGCCGGTGGCCAGGTCCAGCCCGCGGCCGTCGACCGCGTGCCAGCGGCCCGTCACCCGTTCCAGGTGAGGTCCACCTCGGGGAACCGCAGGCCGAGCTCGCCCTCCACGAACTGCCGGCACCGGGCGGCCCACTCCCCCCGGGCCTCGTCGTTGGTCCGCTGCTTCACGCCCCATTGCCGGAAGGCCTCGTTGTTGGCCGACACGCTGCGGCCGAAGAACGGGACGGTGAACCCGATCAGGTCGTCGACGGCCTGCTGGATAGCCGAAACGGCCTGGGGGTCGGCGGCCAGCTCCCGGGTGCCGGCCTTGCCGAAGGCCACGTGGAAGTGCTCCTCGGGGAGGAGCTTGCCCACCAGGCGCCGCAGCGGCAGGTACGACGTGGCCAGCAGCTCGTCCATGAGCACGACCTCGGCCAGGTCGACGAGGGCCTTCAGCACCACGAACTCGGTCCAGGAGGTGAGCCGGTAGTCGAACACCGACAGGGCCCGGCCGGTGGAGGCGTCCTCCAGCCCCAGCTCGGAGGCCAGGCGGGCGAACTTGAGGTGGTGGCCGTACTCCTCCATGGCGATCCGGCAGGCCAGCCACTTGTCCCGGGGGGTGGGGGCCAGGGCGATCGCCGGCTCGTCGAAGGCGGTGGCCCCGGCCAGCTCGTTGCGCACGTGGCTGGCGATCACCTTCCCGACGGCGGCTACGTACTCCGGGCCCAGGGCCCGGGCCGCCGTGGCGTCGGCCACCTCGCCGTCGAACGGCGTCATCGGGCGACCGCCACCGGCGGGCCGCCGAACAGGTCGAACTCCGACTCCAGCGGCACCAGGCCGGCCTGGGCGGCTTCGCCGGCGAGGGCCCGGCCCAGCGCGTCCGTGGTCCATCCCGCCGGCTCGGCGAGCGTCACCGCCGGGCGGGGCTGCGACCACACCGTGACCTCGGCCCCCCGGGCGCCGAAGACCTGGCCGGACACGCCGGCCGCCCCCGGCGAGCACAGCCATGCCACGAGCGGAGCCACGTCGCCCGCACGGCCCCCGGGCGCGGCCCGTAGGTACGCCCGCAGCCGGTCGGTGGCCGGCGGGATGGTCTCGGTCATCCGGGTGAAGGCGAAGGGGGCGACGTAGTTCACGCAGACGTCGCGCCCGGCCAGCTCCAGGGCGACGGCCCGGGTCAGCCCGAACAGCCCGGCCTTGGCCACCGCGTAGGCGGCCTGGCCCACGCTGCCCACCAGCCCGGCCGCGCCTCCGACGTAGACGACCCGCCCGTAGCCATCGCGGCGCATGCCGCCGGCCAGGGCGCGGGTCAGCTCCACCGCCACCGACAGGTGGGCGCCCAGGACCTCGGCCCAGTCGTCGTCGGTGGCCTTGTGCACCATGGCGTCGCGCAGGGTGCCGGCCGCGTGCACGAGCACCAGCGGGGCCGCGCCGGCCCACGCCTCGGCCTCCCGGACCACCGCCGCGGCGCCGGCGGGCGTCCGGGCGTCGACCGCCGCGGCAAGGGCCCGGCCGCCGGCGGCCCGGATCTCCGCCGCCACCGCCTCGGCGACCGCAGGGTCGGGCCCCCGCCCGTGCACGTCGACCCCGGTGTCGTTGACACAGACCGCCTGGCCCTGGGCGCCGAGGGCCAGCGCGACGGCACGGCCGATGCCCCGCCCGCCCCCGGTGACGATGCTCGCCGTGGTCATCCCTGCTGCTCCACCCGTCGAACCCCCGACCACCGTAGATCGTCGGTGCCCTCCAGGCGGGTAGACCGGGGGACGGTGGACGCCCGGATCCAGCAATTCCTACTTTGGTAGGATCGGGGCATGGTTGTCCGCAAGTGGTCAGTAAGCGTCGATGAAGAGCTGGCGGCACGCGTCGAGGAGCACGTCGGCAACCGGGGCCTGAGCGGATTCGTCGCACGGGCCGTTGAGCACGAGCTCGAACGCGATGCCCTCACCGGCTATCTCGACGGGCTCGACGACGAGTTCGGCACGGTCCCCGACGAGCTCATCGAGCATTACGACGCGCTTTGGCCGTCCTGATCCTCGACACCGAGGCGCTGTCGGCACTGGCCCGTCCCAGAAACGATCCCCGCCGTCACGAGCGGGTCAGGGCGGCGTTGCGGAGTGCCGAGCGCCGGAATGTCCCGGTGCGCGTCCCGTCGGCCGTTCTCGTCGAGCTCTACCGAGGCTCGGGAACGGACGAGGCGATCGACCATGTTCTCGGACGCGGGTTCGCTCGGGTGGTTACGACGGGGGTGCGGATAGCAAGGATCGCAGGCCACCTTCTGGCCGCGGCAGGTCGGGACAGCGAAATGGCGGTCGATGCTCTGGTGGTCGCCACCGCGATTCGGCTCGGCGGCGGACTCGTTCTCACGCACGATCCCGGGGACCTTGAGCTACTCGCTGCCGATCACCGAAGTGTCCGCATCGTGCCCGTGTGACCGATTCCGGTGGAGCGCTATCCCATAAACCGTCCCGAGCGGTGGCTCGACGCCAGCCCCCAACGCCGGCTCTGCGCCCACCGAGTGGTCCTTCTGCGGGATGAGAGGGCGGCGACGGAGACGCCATTGATACGCGGGGTCCGACGTTGACGGGCTTCCCCTTGAGACGGACGACGGTGCGGTGCGAGCGCTCTGCAGCGTCTATATCACCGCCGTCGAACCGAGGCGCTCCATTCTCCATGCGGGAGGGGAACCCTGCGTCCACTGCAACACCCAGTTCCGGAAGCGAGGTCTCGGCCCCGGGCAGGTCGCGCGGGCTGGGCACGGACGAGGCATGCCGGTCCCACCCGGAGTGCAGCGGATTTGGGGGCTCGGGCATCGGCTGGGCAGATCCGCCGACAGGGGTGCCCCTTAGTCCCTCGCCGGTACGGCTCCGCCAGGTGCCCCGCAACAGCGGGTCCGGATCACAAGTCCCCTAGGCACGCCGAGCCCTGGGAGCCTAGAGGCTGGCCAGGTCGACCGCCAGGGGGCAAACGATGGAGAGCTTCGAGCAGTTCGTGGCGGTAGCCATGGAGGCCGAGGGGCTGATCGTCTCAGAGGCTGTGAAGTTCCCCGTCCGGCGACAAACCCGCAAGGTCGCACACGACGAGGTGCAGACCCACGGCTATGAAGTCGATCTCGTGGGCGCCCGAGCGGACCGCCTGGTGTTGGCGACGGTCAAGTCCTTCCTCGGTTCTCGAGGTGTCGTCGCGGAGCACGTAATGGGAACCGGCGGCAATCGCCGGTTCAGGGCCCTTTACCTGCTGCTGAATGATCCGGTGATCCGTTCCGGAGTCGTCAGGTCCGCCGCCGAGCGGTACGGCTATGCCGAACACCAGGTAAGGGTGCGGCTGTATGTCGGCCGATTCGCCGCGCCCGTGAAACGCACCCACGAACCGGCGATTCGAGAGTGGGCGTCGACACAGATCGTGGGCGGCGGGCCGATCGAGGTCTATGGCCTCCCGGACGTGATCCAGGTCGTGCGACAGGTCTCCGGGTCGAAGACCTACCGGAACAACCCGGTGCTCGTGACGATGAAGGTGCTCGACGCTGCCGGGCTCCTGGTTGACACGGACACATCTGGCATAGCCGCCGACTGATCAGGGGCGTCGTGGATCGGTCCGAGCCGGTGTCCCTGAGCGAATCGCAGGCGCCGTGGGTGCCCACAATCACCGGCTGCCGGTCAGCGAGCTGCATGCGGGTCGACCACCATCTCGGCCCAACCCGTCGACTTTGCGCGTATTTAGGGTACGATGACGGCGGCGATCGAGGGCGCCGCCAGTCCGCGGGAAGGTCTGACCACCTCGACGAGCTGTGGCGATGGCAAGCGATCTCGCTTCCGACCTGAAGGTGCGGACCTCAGGACTCGTGGAAGGAGATCGTCTCATGCCCGGTTGGTATCCCGACCTCGATCAACTCCGCCGCCAGGCGAAGCGTCTGCTGCGCCAAGCGAAGGAAGGTGACCCGAGGGCGCTTCGCCTCTTTCCCCGAACTGACCGCTCTCCGCAGCTGGCCGACGCCCAGTACGCCGTGGCGAAGGCCGTCGGCTTCTCCAGCTGGCCGGCCTTGGTCCGAGCGGTGAAGGCGGCCCGTCAAGACCCTGAGCGGCGGGAGCTCCGCACTCGTCTGGTTCTGGTCCGAAGCGGCCAGGGTGAGGCTCAGGGCCGATTCAACCAGCACAATGGTCCTGGTCTCGATGAGGTCGGGCGAGCGCAGGCGAGGCGTGTTGCGGATCGCCTCGCGGAGATGGTGAACGACGGCGCCACCGTCCTCAGCTCTCGGCGCCCACGGAGCGTGGAGACCGCAGAGGTGATCTCCTCCGTGCTCGGGATTCCCCGTGGCGAGCCGACCTGCGACCTCTGCGAGATGCACCCTGGCGCGGCGGAAGGCCTGACCCAGCAGGAGATGGCCGAGCGCTTCGGGCCCAACTACGCCTTCGTGCCCGGCGCAGAGTCCTGGTCGGAGTTCGTGCCGCGGGGCTCCGAGGCGCTGGAGCGGCTCGCCCGGAGTCACTCCGGGCGCACGGTGATCGGGGTGACCGAGAGCGCTGTCGTGAAGGCGTCATTCATTGCCTTCAGTGGGATGCCGGTGTCTGCGGCCGAGGTGATCATGACCGCCCCCGCCTCGATCACGGAGTGGTCATGTCTCATCCAGGGCGACATTCGCCGGGTTGGCACATGGCGGCTCGAGCGGTACAACGACACGACTGATCCAACGGCAGCGACCATCCGATGATCCCTCATCACGGCGGCGAAGGTGGCCCCCAAATAACGCCGGTCAAATCCCGAAACAGTGGGTAGGCGGGACACCTTTCTGGAACTCGGGAGTGGCGAGCGAGCGACGGGCAGGGCCGGCGGCGGCCTCACCCGTCGGGGCCCGCCAAGGTCACGGAGTCAGCTCCGATGGGGAAGGTGGCTCCGCCCCGGCACTCCGGCGATGGGTCTCGGCGATGGACCTCGCTGCGCGTTGTGGGACGCACGCGTCGGGGCCGCACCGAACGCACGATGGGCCAAGGCGAGGCATCGTGCGCACAGGTCCGGAGAAGACCCAGCCGCTACGCGCTGTGCTTGATGAGGACCCGCTCGTCGTAGCTGATGCCGTGCTCGACGGTGTGAATCAAGCGGTCGGTCACGGTCCACCCCGCCTTCTCGTAGAAGGCAATCGCAGCGAAGTTGTCGACCCTCGCGTGCAACTCGAAGTCCGTGTGGCCGCCGGCGGCGATCATCGCCTCTCCCTGAGCAAGGAGGTGTCTGCCGAGGCCCATGTTCTGGTGGTTTGGCTCGACGAACAGGTGGACGAGATGGTGGCCGCTAACCGTGACATGACCGATCGGCGCACCATCGACGACGGCCACCAGCGTCTCGAACTCGGATCCGGGCAGGAACCAATCGTGGAGTTGCTGTCTGATGCCAGCTGGATTGGGGGCTTCAAGCTCCTCGGCGAGGAGCTGCGACGCGTACGTCTTCGTGAAGCAGCGGTGGTGATAGTCCGCGACCGCGTCGGCGTCAGCGGGTGTCGCCGCGCGAGTCTCGAACGCCGGCATGTGTCGATACTGGCACGCAGGCGAGGAGCGGCTGGCAGTTCCTGCGCCCAGATCGCAGCTGTCCTCGCAGCGAACGCCCGCTCGTCGGTGGCACGTACGGGCGCAACGCTCCGCCCACAGCATTCGCCTCATCGGCCCGCCAGGGCCGTGACCAATCACCGGTCGACGGGGACCCGGACGTGTTTGACCATCCGGACCACTACGCCTTCGTTTCCCACACCGACACGTGGGACGTGCTCTCGCTCGTGAACGGCTCGCGTGTCCACCCGCTCCAGCGTTCGCGCAGCGTCATGCCGGCGATGCGAGCCATCAGATCGAGCTCGGACGGCCACACGTAGCGGAATGGCACGGAGAAGACCTCGACCGCGCCGTCGCCGGCGAGCCAGTAGTGGTGGGAGTAGCAGAGCTGCGCGGCGGTCAGGTCGGTGAACTCGTCGAAGCCGAGGTGGGCGGGGCTCAGGGCGAAGGCCCGGACGGTCTCGCCAGGTGGCAGCCTACGCAGCGGAGGCACGATGACCTCGATGGCGAACCGCCCGCCGGGCTCGAGATGCTCGGCGACGTTGCGGAAGCACGCAACCTGCTCGTCCTGGGTCGTCAGGTTCATGATCGTGTTGTAGACGAGGTACGCGAGCTTAAACGCGCCCTCGACGCGGGTGGTGGCGAAGTCGCCGATCGTCACAGTTATGACCTCAGCGCCGGGCTTGGCCTGCAGCCGTTCGACCATGGCCGGTGACACGTCGATCCCATGCACGGCAACACCACGTTCGCTGAGCGGCATAGCAATGCGCCCGGTGCCAATCCCGAGCTCGAGAGCGGCGCCTCCTGCCGCGAGATCGGCGAGGAAGTCGATTGCAGGCTCGACGACCGCTGGGTCGAACATTCCCGCCGATGTCGAGTCGTAACGGGCGGCGATCTGTTCGTTGAGGTAACTGTTCGGCACGAGTGCACCCTTGCATCGCCCGAGAGCACTCGGCGACTGAATTGCCACGGGCATCGCCGTCCATGGTTGATGCGGCCGAGCCGTGGGCAGCCGACGCCGTCCGTGCTTCCTCGCTCGGCGTCGACCATCCGCGGACGGGCCCTCGGAGGCGCAACGGAGATGCTGCCCGCGACCCGACGCTGCACCGAGGCGGTCGGGTAGCCGGGGGCATCTCAGCCCCCGGCTCCCACAGATCCCGGCGTGACAGTCTCCCGTCACCGGGCTCTTCTCATCCGCCGGGCGTCCCGTACGAGCGGACCCATTTCCAGTGGGCGAACAGGCCGGGCTGTCGAT
>DATMJI010000095.1:0-16543 GCA_035553895.1 Acidimicrobiales bacterium
CATCACCGGCGACGGGGCGCTGGTGGCGGGGCTACTGCCCGACTCGCCGGCCCAGGGAGTGCTGGCCGAGGGCGACGTCATCACCGCCGTCGACGGCGCTGGTGTGGCCGTGGCTTCGGACCTCATCGCCGCCCTGGCCACCCGGGCCACCGGCGAGGAGATCACCCTGCGGGTGCGGCGCGACGGTGCCGAGCAGGAGGTCCGGCTGCGTCTGGCGACCGTCGAAGGCATCGACACGCCGGCCATCGGCATCGCCGTCACCACCGAAGCCCTCGACATCGACCTGCCCTTTCCCGTCGAGGTCGACCAGGGAGGCATCGGCGGGCCCTCGGCGGGCCTGCTCATCGCCTTGACCGTCTACGACCTGGCCGATCCGGGCGACCTGGCGGCCGGCCGGGCCATCGCCGGCACCGGCACCATCGAGCTCGACGGCGACGTGGGCCCGGTGGGCGGCGTCGATGCCAAGGTGGTGGCGGCCCGGGCAGCGGGGGCGACGGTGTTCCTCGTTCCCGCCGAGGAGATCGACCTGGCCCGGGAGGCGGCCGGCGACGACATCGAGGTCGTCCCGGTCGAGACCGTCGAGGACGCCATCGCCGCCCTCGGGCAAGCGGCCTGATCGGCTACTCCGGCTCGGGCGAGAGGCTGAGGCTGTACTGGGTGATGACCTCGGTGTCGGCCAGCTCACCGGTTTCCCGGAGGTTGGTGGACAAGGTGGCGCTGACGGTGAGGACGCGGTCGTTCTCGAGCTGCCAGCGGCCCCGGAAGGTGTCGACCCCGATGGCGGAGGGGGCCTCGAGCTCCTCGTCGCCCGCCAGCTGCTCGGTGTAGAAGTCGAGCACCTCCTCGGGGGTGGTGTTGCGGATGGCGAAGGAGCGGGCCACCACGCCCTCCTCCTCGTTGAGGGGAGACAGCGCTTCGGAGCCGGCCAGCAGGGGGATGTCGCCGAAGTCGCCCTGCTCGAAGGTGGTGACGTCGGGACTGGGCTGGGTCCCCTCGTCGGAGGGCGAGCACGCCCCCAAGGCGACGGCTAACGCGGTGGCGGCGAGCGCCCGGGCCAGGGAACCCGCCATCTTGGTGGTCGACCGAGGGCGCCGGCGCAGCGATCGGACCACCAGAACGTCGGGGGGCACGTCAGTGGTGCTTGGCCTGGATGAGATGGTAGAGGAGGATGAGCTGGGTGATGGCCAGGGGGCCGTCGCGCTTGCCGTCGATGAGGCCGAGCTGGTCGGAGAGGGGCTCGGGGACGCCCATGAGGTTCCACAGCTCCTCCTCGGCCTTGAGGGTGGCCTCCTCCGAGGCGTAGGAGTGGACGTGGAGGGCGTCGACCGGCTTGCCGTCGTCGTCGCGCAGCAGCTTGAGGTGCATGGCGTCCTCGACGTTGTCGCCCACCACCGAGTGGAGATCGGGATGGGGGATGGTGGGGCGTAGCAGCAGCGTGGCGCTGAGCGGGTCGGCCGCCGTCTCGCCCCGGGAGAGGATGGGGGAGAACTGCACCACGATGTCGGCGTTGGCCCGCTGGGGGCGGATGTAGGCCGCCGACTCCGGCTCGCGCTTGTCGAGGTCGGCCAGCACCTGCTCCTCGGTGTAGCCCCGCTTGGCCGTGTCGCGCTGGACCTTCCAGGCCCGGCGGATCTCCTCGGGCGGGTCGAGGTAGACGGTGGCGTCGAAGCAGGTCCGCGACCGGCGGCTCCACAGCGGGAACAGGCCCTCGATGACCACGAACTCCCGGGGCTCGATCAGCTCCGGGCGGTCCAGGGTGCCGTCCTTGTGGTTGTAGACGGGCTTGAGGATGGGCTCACCCATGGACAGCAGCTGGAGGTGCTGCTCCATGATGTCGAGGTAGTTGCAGTCGGGGTGCAGGGGCGTGAACGGCTTGTCCTTGCGCTCCACGCGGTCGTAGCGGTGGTAGTCGTCGGTGCACATGGCGGTGATCCGCTCCGACCCCAGGGCGTTGACCAGGCCCTTGGTCAAGGTGGTCTTGCCGGCGGCGCTGTCCCCGGCGATGGCCAGCATGGTGGGGCGTTCGCCACCGTTGCTCGGAGCCGCTCGCTGGATCGCCATCTGCTTGTCGGGCATGTCCTACCTCTACTCGGGATGCGCGGTGCTGGGACCTGGCATGCTAGGCCGACGGAGGGCCCGACGTCATAAGCGCCTCGACGAACAGCGGTCGATGCCGGGGGGTGATGACCACTGACGATGTCCGCCAGCCCGACAGGGTGGGCGTCGGTGCGGCCAGGAGGGCGCTGTTGGTGACGGCCGTGGCCACGAAGGCGCAGTCGTCGTCCCGCACCAGGTCGTCGAGACCCAGCACGGCGTCGACGTCGGCGCCGTCGCCGGCCAGCAGCTGGCGCTCTTCGTCGCTCTGGGGGGCCAGGCGGCCCTGCATCTCCCCGCCCAGCAGGCGGGCGGCGGTGGCGGTGAGCACCCCTTCAGGGGCACCGCCGACGCCCAGGGCGACGTCCACGCCGCCGCCCGGCACCAGGGCCAGCAGCGATCCCATGACGTCGCCGTCGGGGATCTGGATCACCTTGGCGCCGGCGGTGCGGATGCGGCCCATGAGCTCCTGGTGGCGGGGCTTGTCCAACACGATGGTGACCAGCTCGCCGATCTCCTTGCCCAGGGCGGCAGCCACCCGGCGCAGGTTGTCCTCCACCGGAGCGGCGATGTCGATGGACCCGGCGGCGGCCGAGCCCACGATCAGCTTGTCCATGTACCAGCCCGACGTCCCCCACATCGCTCCCCGGGGCGCCACCGACAGCACGGCGATCGCCCCTTCAGCACCCCGGGCGCAGTAGTTCGTCCCTTCCAGGGGGTCGACGGCGAGGTCCCAGCCCGCTCCCTCGCCCGTGCCCAGCTCCTCGCCCTGGTAGAGCATGGGGGCGTCGTCCTTCTCCCCCTCGCCGATCACCACCCGGCCCTGGCCGGGCACGCTGGCCAACTCCGTGCGTAGCGCCGCCACCGCCGCCTGGTCGGCCGCCACCTTGTCGCCCCGCCCCACCCAGGGCACGCAGGCCATGGCCGCCGCCTGGGTGCTGGTGAGCAGGTGCAGGGCCAGCCGGTCGGCGTCGAGGGTGGGCTCAGGAGCAGAGGCGCCAGTCATCGCCTGACCCTACCGCGCCGCTCCACCCACCGGCCGACCCGCGGGCCGGCCGGTGGGTGAGCCGTCCTCAGTCGCCGCTCGGCAGCGAGCTCCTCGGCGCAGCCGTCGCCAGCGCCCCCTCCGATGCCAGGGTCCACTGGCCGGCCTCGGGGTTCCACACGTGGGCCGACCCGCAGGTGGGGCAGGCCAGGATGCTGCCGTCCTCCTGCTCCTCGTGGCGGAAGGCGAACACCCCCCGGCAGCGCAGGGAGCCCCTCAGGGCCTGGCAGCGCTGGGTCCCGGCCGGTTTGCGGGCGAACTCCCGCTCGGCGATGGCTGACTTCTCGGCCACGATGTCGGCCGAGCTCCGGGGCTTGGGCCGGGTCCAGTGCCGGTCGGCCAGGCGCAGCACCCGGTTGGAGAGCTTCTCCTCGGGAGGGTAGGCCCGCATCGACGACGGGTTGCGCAGGTCGATGACCGCCTCGGGACGGGCCGGGACCGGCGATGCCAGCACCCCGGCGGCCTGGTGGTTGAGCGTGGCCTCAGCCTCCTCGGGTGAGGACGACCCCGGCACGTTGAGGACCAGCTGCTGGCGGGCGGGCTCCATGAACTGGCGCAGCTCCTCGGCCGCCTGGCGCAGGGACTCCTCCCGGGACTGGCTGACCTGCTCGTCCAGCAGGGCCCGCAGCCGTCCCTTGCGGGGCCGGTCCGGCGGACTCGCCCCCGGCGCCGCGGGGGGATCGCCGCCGCCGGCGGCGACCGCCGGTTCCTCACCGGTGCGGTCGTCCTCCACCCGGGTGGCCCGCAGGACCCGCCGGCTGGCGGGCGCCGGCTCGGGGGAAGCCCCGTTCGCCTCGGGTTCCAGGC
Source organism: Acidimicrobiales bacterium (assembly GCA_035553895.1). Lineage (GTDB taxonomy): Bacteria > Actinomycetota > Acidimicrobiia > Acidimicrobiales > CADCSY01 > JADDRA01. The sequence goes on from DATMJI010000095.1 coordinate 3,947, forward strand.
GGGGGGTGGAGCCGTCCTCGTCGAGGTGGGCGCCGGAGCGCCGCTTGAGCCTCATCGGGTCAGCTCCGGCCGGCTGCCCGCACCCACCGTCGGCTTGCCCCAGGCCAGCAGTTGGTCAGCCGCCTGGTCGATGGCCACCACGTCGCTCAAGATGGTGCCGACGTATTGGGGCACCGGGTTGGTCTGGTTCACGATGGCCCGCACGCCGATGATGACGGTGCCGAGCGTGAAGCTGATGTCGCGCAGCAGCAGGGAGATGGTGATGAGGTAGCCGGCCAGGGCGGCCACGGTGAGGAAGACGCCGATCAGCGTCACGATCGTTGCTGCGCCCATCAGCGTGCCCTCAACTTTCCTCGTCGCGCCGACGGTTCGCGCCCGGTGCCCGACTCGAGCATGCGGGCCAGGGCCAGGCCGTAGCGAGTCACGTTCAGGCGGGCTGCCGCGGTGAGCTCGCAGGTCGTGGCCAGGACCGGCACGCAGTCGAGCGTGCCGGTGAGCTTGACGCCGTGGTCGAGCACGTCGTCGGCGTAGTGCTTGATCTCCAGGATCGGTCGGACCACCCGGTTGAGCAAGAGCAGCACCACCGGGATCACCACCGCCAAGAACACGAGGTTGCCTATCCACCAGAGCGTCAAAACACGCCTCCAATCGTCATCTGGTCACGGTCGTTCCCGGAATCTTATGAAGTGCGTGAGCCACCCCGATAGTGCGTGTGCACTAGAGTCATCGAGCCAGTAGTAGCTGCGCTATACAAGACAAACACCTAGTGCAACGAGTCGTCTAATGTGCTAGATGCGACGCGGTGTCAGCGAGGTGTCAGCGTGGGGGGAGCCGCGGGGGCCCTCATCCTGCAGGTCGGAGCCGCACCTGGGCGATGGCCCGCCGGTTCATGGCCGCCACCTCGATGCGCCAGCCCCCCACCTCGGCCACCTCTCCCACCTCGGGCAGGTGACCGAGGTGGGCCAGCACCAGTCCGGCCACGGTGGCGTAGTCACCCTCGGGCAGCTCCACGTCCAAGTCGGTGAGATCGTGGATCGGGAACGAGCCGGGAAGCACCAGCTCCCCGCGCTCGTCGTGGTGGGCGCTGGCCAGGTCGGGGTCGAACTCGTCGTAGATCTCGCCCACGATCTCCTCCACCAGGTCCTCCATGGTGACGATGCCTTCCACCCCGCCGTGCTCGCTGATGACCACGGCGATCTGCTGGCGATCGGCCTGGAGCCGCCGCAAGGCGTCGAGGACGCGGGACGTCTCGGGCAGCACCAGGGCGGGGCGGGCCACCGCCCCCACCGGACCCCCGGCGCCCACCAGGTCCCGGAGGTGGACGATGCCCACCACCCGGTCCAGGTCGCCCTCGTGGATGGGGGCCCGGGAGTGGCCGGTGGCCACCATGGCGTCGAGGACCTCGGGGGCGGGCTGGGACCGGTCGAAGGCCACCACGTCCGGGCGGGGGACGAACACTTGGCTGAGGCTGCGGTCGTCGAGCTCGAAGACCCCTTCGAGCAGGCCCCGCTGGTCGGGCGTGAAGGCGGACTGGGTCGCCACCATGTCGCGGACCTCGTCGCCGGAGATCTCCTCCCGCTGGGCCCCGGGGTCGCCGCCCATGGCCCGCACGGCCAGGTCGGTCGAGCGGCTGAGCACCCACACCGCCGGGCGGGAGAGGACCGACAGGGCGGCCAGCGGCCGGGCCACGGCCAGGCCCCAGCCCTCGGAGCGCTGCAGGGCCACCCGCTTGGGGGCCAGCTCACCCAGCACCAGGCTGAAGTAGGTGAGGACGAGGGTGACGAGGACCAGTGCCACCGGCTGGGCGGCGGCGCCGAGGAACGACAGCGGCCGTTCCAGGGACTCGGCGAACGACGCGGCGGCGGCGGCCGAGGCCAGGAACCCGGCCAGGGTGATGTAGATCTGGATGGTGGCCAGGAACTGGTTGGGGTCGGCCGCCAGGCGGGCCAGGGCCTCACCCCGGGGGCCGGACTCGGCGAGCCGGCGCAGCTGGCCCTCCCGCAGCGACACCAGGGCGATCTCGCTGCCGGCGAAGGCGGCGTTGATCACGATGAGCACGGCAACCAGGGCCAACTCGGGACCGATGATTCCCATGGGTCCAGCCTGCCATGCTGGGAGTCGTGGTCCCGGTCTCCACCCCCACCGAGGCCGCCCTGGCCGCAGTGAGCGACGCCATCCTGGGGGTGGCCGGGGAGCGGTCGGTGGAGGCGGTGCTCCAGCGCCTGGTGGTGGCGGCACGGGAGCTGGCCGGTGCCCGTTACGCCGCCCTCGGCATCCCCGACGAGGAGGGGGACGGCTTCGCCCAGTTCCTCACCGCCGGCATGGACGACGAGCTCATCGACGCCATCGGGCCACTGCCCCGCACCCACGGGCTGCTCGGATCGCTGCTGGTCGATCCCACGCCCTACCGCAGTGACGACGTCGCCGCCGACCCCCGCTTCACCTGGTGGCCGGAGGCCCACCCCCGCATGGGGGCCTTCCTCGGCATGCCCCTGCTGTTCAAGGGCGACGTGATCGGTGCCCTCTACCTCGCCGACAAGGACGGCGGCGGCTCCTTCGACGAGGCCGACGAGCGCCTGATGGGGCTGCTGGCGGCCCATGCCGCGGTGGCCATCGAGCAGGCCCGGCTGGTGGAGGCCAGCCGGGAGCTGTCCATCCTCGAGGAGCGGGCCCGCCTGGCCCGGGAGCTGCACGACGCCACCGTCCAGACGCTGTTCAGCCTCTCGCTCTCGGCCGAGGTGGCGGCGTCGCTCCTGGAGGACGACCCGGCCGGGGCGGCGGCCGAGCTGGGCCGCATCCGGGAGCTGTCCCAGGCGGCGGTCGGCGAGCTGCGCACGCTGGTCTTCGAGCTGCGCCCCCCTGCCCTCGATGACGGCCTGGTGGCCACCCTGGGCAAGCGCCTGGAGGTGCTGAGCCGGACCCACGGGCTGGAGGTGTCCCTGGTGGCCCCGCCGTCACCATCGCTCGATCCGGAGACCGAGACCGGGTTGATCCGGATCGTGCAGGAGGCCCTCACCAACGTGGGCCGCCACGCCGCCGCCCGGAGGGTGGAGGTCGTGGTCGGCGTCGGCGACCACGCGGTCGACGTCACCGTCACCGACGACGGCACCGGCTTCGAGCCCGAGGCCCGGGCCATCCGGGCCCGGCGCCTGGGGCTGACCTCGATGCGTGAGCGGGCGTCGGCCCTCGAGGGGACCCTCGCCGTGGAATCCTCTCCCGGCCGGGGCACCACCGTACGGGTCTCGGTGCCGAGGCGTCGGTGAGCGGCGGCATCCGCATCCTGGTGGTCGACGACCACCCCATGGTCCGCCACGGCCTGCGCACCTACCTGTCGTCCCGGGAGGGGATGGAGGTGGTCGGCGAGGCCGCCGACGGCGAGGAGGCGCTGGTCGAGGTGGGCCGGCTCCATCCCGATGTGGTGGTCATGGACCTGGTCATGCCCGGCGAGGGCGGGGTGGCGGCCATCCGCCGGCTCCGAGCCGAGCATCCCGGCGTGCGCACCCTGGTGCTCACCAGCTTCTCGTCCGAGGACGACGTCATCCCGGCCGTGGCCGCCGGGGCCGCCGGCTACCTGCTCAAGGACGTGGCTCCGGCCGAGTTGGAGGCGGCGGTGCGGGCTGTCCACCGCCGGGAGGCCACCCTCAGCCCGGGGGCGGCGACCCATGTCATGGCCGAGGTGGCCCGGGGCTCGGAGGCGGCGGCCGAAGTGGCGCAGCTCACGCCCCGGGAGCGCGACGTGATCCGGCTCCTGGCTGCCGGACGCTCCAACCGAATGCTCGCCGCCGAACTGTTCGTGTCCGAGCGGACCGTCAAGACCCACGTCTCCAACATCCTGGCCAAGCTCCGCCTGGACGACCGGACCCAGGCGGCCCTGTGGGCGGTGCGCCATGGGCTGGCCCCCGACGACGAGCGGCGGCGCTGAACCGGCCGGCCGAGCCCACCACGTTCTGGCGTCAGAAATCGACAGGATAGGTCGATTTCTGACGCCAGAACGGAAGCCGGTGCGCCAAAGCACTAGGGCCAATGGCCGAGGGTGAATCGGTCGCCCGACCGGCGTGGACCAACGGCGGCGTACCTACCGTCGGGGCCATGCCCGATGCCCCGCTCGCCCTCATCACCGGCGCCTCCCGCGGCCTCGGCGCCGCCCTGGCCCGGAGCCTGGCCGGCGACGGCTGGTCGCTCGTCATCGACGCCCGGGATCCCGAACCGCTGGCTGCCGTGGCCGCCGAGTTGCGCCGGCGCACGACGGTGCTGGCCGTCGCCGGCGACATCGCCGATCCGGCCCATCGGCGAAAGCTGGTGGAGGCGGTGGACTCCCTGGCCGGGCCGTCGTCGCTGCAGGCCCTGGTGCACAACGCCAGCACCCTCGGTCCCAGTCCCCGGCCCGGCCTCGACCGCTACCCTCCCGAGGCGCTGGAGCGGGTCTACGCCGTCAACGTGGTCGCCCCCCTTGCCCTCACCCAGCTGGTTCTGCCCCGCCTGGGCCGCGGTGCCCGGGTGGTGATGGTCACCTCCGACGCCGGCGTGGAGGCATACCCCGGCTGGGGCGGCTACGGGTCGTCCAAGGCCGCCCTCGAGCACCTGTCGCGGACGCTGGCGGCCGAGCACCCGGAACTGGGCGTCTACCAGGTCGACCCCGGCGACATGCGCACCCGGATGCAGGCCGAGGCCTTTCCCGGCGAGGACCTCTCGGACCGGCCGCCACCGGAAGACAGCGTGCCCGGCCTGCGGGCCCTGCTCGACGGGAACCTCCCGAGCGGCCGCTACCACGCCCGCCGGCTGGCCCCGGTGGGACCGTGATCCCGGCCGCCGTCGCTCCCCCCCGGGGCCGGCTGGCGTCCCTCGAGCCCGCCGAGGGACCCCCGGCCGCCGGCCGCCGGCTGCTCGTGGCCCGGCGCTCGGGACCGGGGCTCGAGCACACCACCATGGAGCGCCTGGGTGCCTACCTGGAACCCGGCGACGTGGTGGTGGTCAACACCTCGGCGACCCTGCCCGCCGCCGTCCCCGCCAGCGGTGGCCTCCTCCTGCACCTGTCCACTGAGCTCGACGACGGCCGCTGGGTGGTCGAGGTCCGCCGGCAGTGCCGGGCCGGGAGCAGGCGCCACCACGGCGGGCGGGTCGGACGGCGCCTGGATCTGGCCGGCGGGGGGGTGGCCGTGCTGGAAGAGGCCTACCCCCAGCCCGCATCGGTGCCGTCCCGGCTCTGGGTGGCGACGCTGGAGGTGCCGGGCGGCCTCCGGGCCTACCTGGCCGCGGCGGGCCGGCCCATCCGCTACGGGTGCCCGGAGCGGTCGTGGCCCCTGTCGGCCTACCAGAGCGTGTTCTCCTGGCATCCCGGCAGCGCCGAGATGCCCAGCGCCGCCGGGGGCTTCACTCCCGCGCTGGTGACCGAGCTGGTGGCCCGGGGGGTGGTGGTGGTGCCCGTGACCCTGCACACCGGCGTATCGAGCCAGGAGCGGGGGGAGCGGCCCTACCCCGAGCGCTTCGCCGTGCCGGCGGCCACAGCCGAGGCGGTCAACGCCGGCCGGCGCCGCTGCGCCACCGTGGTGGCGGTGGGCACGACGGTCACCCGGGCCCTGGAGTCGGCGGCCGGCGCCGGCGGCGTGGTGGCGGCGGCCCGGGGGTGGACCGATGTGGTGGTGACCCCGGAGCGGGGCGTGCAGGTGGTCGACGCCCTGCTCACCGGCTGGCACGACCCCGAGGCCTCCCACCTCCAGCTGCTGGAGGCGGTGGGCGGTCCTGACCTCGTCCGGGCCAGCTACGCCGCCGCCCATGCCGCCGGCTACCGCGGCCACGAGTTCGGCGACTTCCACCTGGTGCTGCCGTAGCCAGGAGGCTCACGGTCACCGGCCGGGCCCTCCGGGCGGCGGATAGGGTCGCCGCGATGGTCGAGGTGGGGCCGGAGCGCTTCGAGGAGCTGGTGGGCGAGGCGCTGGACGGGATCCCCGAGGAGCTGGGCCGGTTGATGGACAACGTCGTCGTCCAGGTGCGGGAGGGCTCGCCGCTCGGGCTCCTCGGTCTCTACGAGGGCATCCCCCTCACCGAGCGCCAGGACTACGGCGGACTGGCCATGCCGGATCGCATCACCGTCTATCGTCGGCCCATCTGCAGGCGATGCGCGAGCGAGGCCCAGGTGGTCGAGGAGGTGCGGGTGACGGTGATCCACGAGGTGGCGCACCACTTCGGCATCGACGACGCCCGCCTCGACGAGCTGGGCTGGGCCTGAGGGACGATCGATGGCGCGCGTCGCCGTCACCGCCTTCGGCGTGGACCGCCCGGGTATGGTGGCTGCCGTCACCGGGGTGCTCATGGACCACGGCGGCAACATCGAGGACAGCGCCATGACCATCCTCGGGGGCCACTTCGCCATGATGCTGGTCGTGCACATCCCCGACGACCAGCCCGTGGCCGGGCTCGAGGCCGAACTGGCCGCCGGGGTCTCCGAGCTCGGGCTCACCGTCGCCGTGCGACCGGTGGCCGACGGCGACCCGGGCCCCACCGGGGAGGCGGCCGGCCCGGACCAGGGCACTCCCGAGCCGCCCATCTGGTCGGTGTCGGTCCACGGCGCCGACCGGCCCGGGATCGTGTACCACGTGACCCGGCTGCTGGCCGACCACGGGGCCAACGTGGTCGATCTGTCCACACGGGTCATCGGGACGCCGGATCAGCCGGCCTACGTGCTGCTCGTGCGGGTGGGGTTGGGTCCCGGCACCGACCAGGCCGCCCTCAGCGCCGGTCTGGAGGACCTGGCCGCCGAGCTCGGCGTCGAGGTCCACACCCGGCCCGACGACGCCGACATCCTCTAGCCCGCCGGTGATCCGGCCCGTCCGGCTCCTCCCCGATGCCCTGCTCGCCCGCCCGTGCCTCCCGGTCGGCGAGATCGACGACGGTGCCCGAGCCCTCGCCGCCGACCTGCTCGACACCATGCGGGCGACGCCGCACAGCGTGGGGGTGGCGGCACCCCAGATCGGCGTGTCGCGGCGAGCCTTCTGCCTCGACGTGACCGGTCACCCCAAGGCCCGGTCGTGCCACGGCGAGGTGGTGCTCTTCGATCCCGACCTGGTGGCGGTCGAGGGCTCGCCGCTCCTGGTCGGCCGGGAGGGGTGCATGAGCGTGCCCGATCTGACTGGCGACGTGGGCCGGATCAGCGCGGTGGTGCTGCGGGGAACGACCCCCGAGGGTGAGCGGCGGGAGCTGGAGATGGACGCCTTCGAGGCCCGGGCCGCCCAGCACGAGCTCGACCACCTCGACGGGCTGTTGTTCCTCGATCGCCTGGTGTCGGCCGAGCGCCTCTTTCGCCGCCGGGTGTACCGCTGACCCGTCCCGGGCGGCCCCCCTCGCCTGGGTACCATCGCGGCGATGGCCTTCCCGGCGAGGCTGCTCAACGAGGGGGAGGAGATCGTCCTCGATCTCCGGCCCCACTGGTCGGTATTCGCCCTTCCCGCCCTGGCCCTGGTGGCGGCCGTGGGGCTGCTGGTGGCCCTCAGCGCCTGGGGATGGCCGGAGTGGCTCCAGATGGTGTCGGCGGTGCTGACGCTGGCCGCCCTGGGCCGCTTCGCCGTGCGCTACGCCCGCTGGGCGGCCACCAACTTCGTGGTGACCACCGACCGCCTGATCCACCGCCGGGGGGTGGTGTCCAAGCAGGGCATCGAGATCCCGCTGGAGCGGGTGAACACCGTCTTCTTCCGCCAGACGCTGCTGGAGCGGTTGCTGCGCACCGGCGACCTGGTCATCGAGTCGGGCGGCGAGCGGGGCCGTCAGGCCTTCAGCGACATCCCCCGACCATCGCTCGTGCAGAACGAGATCTACCGCCAGATCGAGGACAACCACGAGCGCATGTACGGGGGGAGCAAGGGGCCCGCCGAACTGTCCCTGGTGGAGCAGCTGGAGCGCCTCGACGGACTGCGCCTGCGGGGCGTGGTCAGCCAGGTGGAGTTCGAGGCCGAAAAGGCCCGCCTCCTCGCCCGCCCGCCCGGGCGCTGACCGCCACGCCCCACCGGCGCTAGCGGGGGTAGCGCTCCTCGCGCACCACCGTGTCGGTCCCGCCGCCCCGGCCGTACGGGGAGAAGCTGCTCAGGAACAGGGCGGAGATGAGCAGGCCCAGGGCCCCCACGATCATCAGGATGACCCCGACGGTGTTCAAGTCGAGCCCGGAGACGGTGACGTCGACGGCGAAGGCCAGGATGGCCCCGACGGCCAACAGGAAGACACTGACTCCGATACCCATGGTGGACTACCTCCTCTTGGGCCGAAGAGATTTCGACCCAGCGATTGACGGGACCGCCGCCCGTCAGTTGTACCCGCTCGCCGGGCGCATGAACCGTCACCGTGCCCGCCGGGCCGGGGGGTGGCAACATCGGGGCGTGTCCACCCTCGTGTGCTTCCACGCCCACCCGGACGACGAGGCCATCGCCACGGCAGGCGTCATGGCGTCGGCTGCGGCCGCCGGTCACCGGGTCGTGCTCGTGGTCGCCACCGGCGGGGAGGAGGGTGAGGTCCCCGAGGGGTTCCTCGCCCCGGGCGAGGCCCTGGCCGAACGGCGGGCCGCCGAGACCGAAGCGGCGGCGGCCATCCTCGGGACCAGCCGGGTGGCCTTCCTCGGCTACCGGGACTCGGGCATGATGGGCCGGCCGTCCAACGATGCCGCCGGCTGCTTCTGGCGGGCCGGCGTCGACCGGGCCGCCGAGCGGCTGGCGGCGATCCTCGACGAGGAGGCGGCGGACGTCTTGACCGTCTACGACGATCACGGGACCTACGGGCACCCCGACCACGTCCAGGTCCACCGGGTGGGGGTGCGAGCGGCCGAGTTGGCCGGCACCGGGCGGGTCTACGAGGCCACCGTCAACCGGGACGATCTGCGGGCGCTGGCCGACCAGAACCCGGGCATGATCGACGCCCCCGACGTCGACGAGATGGACCTCGGAGTGTCGGCCGAGCGGCTGACCACGGCGGTGGACGTGCGGCCGTGGCTGGATGCCAAGCGGGCCGCCATGCGGGCCCACGCCAGCCAGATCAGCGAGCAGTCCTTCTTCCTGGCCATGGACGACGACGTCTTCGCCGCCGTCTTCGGCACCGAGTGGTTCATCCGCCGGGGCGCTCAGGTGCCGGTCGATACCCTTGAGACCAGCCTGTTCGACGAGCCGCACCTCGCCGGGAAGGGGTGATCGGGCCCCTCTAGGGTCCGGTGGTGCCCTCGACGCTGCTGGACTTCCACGTGGCCGGCGCCTGGGTGGTCATCGTGGCCAACGCCGCCGCCGGGCTCTGGGCCCTGGCGGCCCACTGGGTGCCCCGGCTGGGGACCCGGGCGCTCTGGCGCTTTACCGCCGGGGCCCAGATCGCCATCTTCGTCCAGGTGGCCCTCGGGGTGGCGGCCATGTCGGCGGGGGGCCGCCAGGCCGATCAGTTCCACATGTTCTACGGCTTCGTGGCCCTCGTGACGGTGGGGATCATCTACTCCTACCGGACCCAACTCGAGGACCACCGCCACCTGCTCTACGGCCTGGGCGGGCTGTTCCTGATGGGCCTGGCCATCCGGGCCCTGCTGCTCCCGGCGTGAGGGCCGGGACCGGTACCGTGGCGAGGTGAGCGAGTCTCCGCCGATCGTGCGCACCGCCCCCGCCAGCGAGGAAGCCGCTCTGCTGGAACGGGTGCTCTTCGAGGCCAAGAAGGTCATCGTGGGCCAGGACCGGTTGCTGGAGCGCCTGCTGGTCGGCCTGCTGGCCCGGGGCCACTGCCTGGTCGAGGGGGTGCCCGGCCTGGCCAAGACCCTGACCATCGAGACGCTGGCCACGGCTGTCGGGGGCCGGTTCGTGCGCATCCAGTTCACCCCCGACCTCATCCCCTCCGACATCGTGGGCACCCGCATCTACCGGGCCGGCGCCGAGCGCTTCGACGTCGAGTTGGGCCCGGTGTTCGCCAACTTCGTGCTCGCCGACGAGATCAACCGGGCGCCGGCCAAGGTGCAGTCGGCCCTGCTGGAGGTCATGGCCGAGCACCACGTGAGCATCGGGGGCATCACCCATCCCGTGCCCGAGCCGTTCCTGGTCCTGGCCACCCAGAACCCCATCGAGAGCGAGGGCGTCTACCCCCTGCCCGAAGCCCAGCGCGACCGGTTCCTGATGAAGGTGGTGGTGGGCTACCCCGGCCACACGGAGGAGACCGAGGTCGTCCGGCGCATGGGGGTGCGCCCGCCCAGCGCCGGCCAGGTGATCGACGTCGCCGATCTGACCCGCCTCCAGGAGGCGGCCGACGCCGTCTTCGTCGACGCCGGCGTCACCGACTATGCCGTGCGCTTGGTGCTGGCCACCCGTTCGCCGGCCGACCACGGCCTGGCCGAGCTGGCTCCCTACATCGCCTACGGGGCCAGTCCCCGGGGCAGCCTCGGGCTGGTGGCCGCCGGCCGGGCCCTGGCCCTGCTCCGGGGGCGCGACTACGCCGTGCCCCAGGACGTCTTCGACGTGGCCTTCGACGTCTTGCGTCACCGCCTGGTCCTGTCCTACGAGGCCCTGGCCGAGGGGGTCGAGGCCGACGCCGTGCTGGCGCGCGTGCTGTCGGTGGTGACCGCCCCGCTGGTCGAGGCCCGCCGCGGCGACGCCGCCTCGCCGCCGTGAGGCGTCGCCGGGCCGCCCCGGTGCCCGTTCCCGCCGTGGGCACGGGCACCGGCGTCCTGCTCCGCCGGCTGGAGCTGCAGGTCACCCGGCGCCTCGACGGCATCCTCCAGGGTGACTACCAGGGGCTGCTCCCGGGGCCCGGCAGCGAGCCGGGCGAGGCCCGGGTCTACCAGAGCGGCGACGACATCCGCCTCATGGACTGGAACGTCACCGCTCGCACGGGCGAGGCCCACGTGCGCACCCCCATCGCCGACCGGGAACTCGAGACGTGGGTGGTCGCCGACCTGTCGGCCAGCCTCGACTTCGGCACGGCGAAGTGCGAGAAGCGTGATCTGGCGGTGGCGGCGGTGGCGGCCGTGGGTCACCTCACGGCCCGGGTCGGCAACCGTTGCGGTGCGCTGGTCGTCCACGCCGGGGGGCTGGAGTCGATCCCCGCCCGACCCGGGCGCGACCACCTCATGGGCCTCCTGCACCGGGTGAGCACCATTCCCCGGACCGACGGTGGCGGTGCCACCGAGCTGGGCGGGGCGCTGGCCGCCTGCGCCCGGATGGCGCGGCGGCGGGGCCTGGTCGTCGTGGTCAGCGACTTCGTCGGGATGTCCGGGTGGGAGCGCCCGCTGCGTTTGCTGGCCGGTCGCCACGACGTCATCGCCGTCGAGGTCCTCGACCCCCGGGAGCTGGAGCTGCCCGACGTGGGGATCCTCAGCGTGGTCGACCCCGAGACGGGCGGCCACCTCGAGGTCCAGACCGCCGATCGGCGCCTCCGGGAGCGCTACGCCGAGGCCGCCGAGCGCCAGCGCCGGGAGACGGCGGCGGCGGTCGGTGCCGCCGGGGCCGACCACCTGGTGCTGCGTACCGACCGCGACTGGCTCTTCGACCTGGTCGCCTTTGTCGACCGGCGCCGGCGGCGGCGCCAGGCCGCCCCCGTGGCGGCGGGGCGGCCATGAGCTTCCTCGTCCCCTGGCGCCTGCTGCTGCTGGTGGTGGTGGCGGCGGTGGCCGCGGCCTACGTCGTGCTCCAGTGGCGAGGCCGCCAGCGCTACGCCGTTCGCTTCACCAACATGTCCCTGCTCGCCTCGGTGGCGCCGAAGCGCCCGGGGTGGCGGCGCCACGTGCCCGCCGCCCTGCTGGTCGTCTCCCTGATCGCCATGGTGCTGGCCCTGGCCCGCCCCACCCGGGCGGAGCTGGTGCCCCGGGAGCGGGCCACCATCATCCTCGCCATCGACGTGTCCATCTCCATGGACGCCACCGACGTCAGCCCGTCCCGCCTGCGCTCCGCCCAGGAGGCGGCCGCCTCCTTCGCCGAACTGCTGCCTGCACCCATCAACCTCGGCCTCGTCGCCTTCGCCGGCACGGCCCGGGTGCTGGTGCCGCCCACGACCGACCGGGATTTGGTCACCGACGCCATCGCCCGCCTCGAGCTGGCGGAGTCCACCGCCATCGGCGACGCCGTGCTGGCCTCCCTCGACGCCGTCGCCTCGGTGCCCGAGGCCGCGGGTGGCGAGGCCGTGCCCGCCCAGATCCTCCTGCTCTCCGACGGCGAGACCCAGATCGGCACGCCCAACGAGCTGGCCATCGAGGCCGCCCGCCAGGCCGGCGTGCCCGTGACCACCATCGCCTTCGGTACCCCCGGCGGCACCATCTCCTATCTGGGCCAGACCATCCCCGTGGCCGTCGACGAGGAGGCGCTGGCGTCGTTGGCCGAGGCCACCGGCGGCACCGCCTTCCAGGCTGCCACCACCCAGGAGCTCCAGTCGGTCTACCAGGACATCGGCAGCTCCATCGGCTTCGAGACCGAGCAGCGGGAGATCGGCACCTGGTTTACCGGCGCCGCCTTCGCCCTGGCCCTCCTGGCCGCCGGCGCCTCCCTGGCCTGGTTCTCCCGCCTGCCCTGATCACCCCTCCCCGCACACAAACGTGCGGACAACACGGATCGACGGGTAGCGGCCGGCTGGGGTCGGCGTGGTCGTTCAGGAGGCGAAGGGGCC
>DATMJI010000096.1:0-9164 GCA_035553895.1 Acidimicrobiales bacterium
ACGTCACCCTGCACCCGGGGACCGTGCTCGGCGCGGGGGGTGGAGATCGGCGACGGGGCCGGCGTTGGCCCCTTCGCCCATCTGGCGCCCGGATCGGTGGTACCCCCGGGCCGGGTCACCGGTCCGTTCTACACTGGGTGACCCATGGAGGTCGTTCCCAAGAAGAAGCTTCAGCTGCTGGCCGGACGCACCCACCCGGCGCTGGCCCGGGAGATCGCCGACCACCTCGGGGTCGACCTGGGCGAGACCAACCTGGTGGACTTCGCCAACAGCGAGATGCGCTGCCGCTTCGGCGAGTCGGTACGGGGGGCCGACGTCTTCGTGGTGCAGACCCACTGCGAAGCCCACGGCCGGTCGGTGAACGACTCGATCATGGAGCAGTTGATCATGATCGACGCCGCCAAGCGGGCCTCGGCCAAGCGCATCACCGCCGTGTGCCCCTACTACGGCTACTCGCGCCAGGACCGCAAGAGCCAGGGCCGCGAGCCCATCACCGCCAAGCTGGTGGCCGACCTGTTGCGGGCCGCCGGGGCCAACCGGGTGGTCAGCGTCGACCTCCACTCCGGCCAGATCCAGGGGTTCTTCGACGGCCCCTTTGACCACCTCACGGCCATGCCGGTGCTGGTCAACCACCTCCGGGCCCACCTGCCGGGCGACGTGGTCATCGTGGCTCCCGACGCCGGGCGGATCAAGGCGGCCGAGCGCTTCGCCCGCCACCTGGGCAACGACATGGCGTCGGTATACAAGCGCCGCTCGACGACGACCATCAACGAGGTGGAGGCGCTCGGGGTGATGGGCGATGTCGACGGTCGCAGCTGCGTGCTGGTCGACGACATGATCGACACGGCCAGCACCATGTGCGCCGCGGTGGACCAGCTCAAGCGGGAGGGCGCCACCCAGGTGTGGGCGGTGGCCACCCACGGGGTGTTCTCCGGCCCGGCCATCGACCGGCTCAAGAACTCGGTGGTCGACCGGGTGGTGATCACCGACACCCTGCCCCTGCCTTCGGAGAAGCAGATCGACAAGATCGAGGTCCTGCCCGTCGCCACCCTCATCGCCGACGCCATCGACGCCGTCTTCGAGGACACGTCGGTCTCGGAGATCTTCGGTGGTGAGAACCAAGCGTAGGGTCTCGGTTTCACTCGTTCGCTTCGCTCACTCCGTTCAACCGAGCGTGGATGAGCTCTGGGCGGCGGCGGAGCCGCCGCCCGGCGCGCTGAGCACCTTCTGGGGACGCCAGCCAGGGGCGGCCGCCTGCGGCGGCGGGGGTGGCCGGCGTCCCATGGCGCGGCCTGGCCGTGGCTGCATGGGTGGCCGGCGTCCGATGTCATGACGCTGTTCGCTCGGGTGGCCGAGGTCTCGGTGGCGGTGGCGGCCACCCGGTCGCGGCGGGCCAAGGTCGCCGCCATGGCCGGCCTGCTGGCCGATCTGGAACCGGGCGAGGTGGTGGCGGTGGTGGCCCTCTTCGGCGGGGTGCCCCGCCAGGGCCGCATCGGCATCGGGTGGCACACGGTCGCCGGCCTCGGGCCCGGGAGGGCGGGGGAGGCGACGCTGACGGTGGCCGAGATCGACGACGCCCTGACCGACCTGGCGGCGACGAATGGCCCGGGCTCGGTGGCCGCCCGGATGCGGCTGCTCGACCGCCTCAGCGAGCGGGCCACGCCCCACGAGGTCGATCTCCTGGGCCGGCTGCTCACCGGGGAGCTGCGCCAGGGTGCACTGACGGCACTGGTGGCCGAGGCGGTGGCCGCAGCCAGCGGCATCGCCCTCGACGAGGTACGCCGGGCGACCATGCTCCACGGCGACCTGGCCGAGGTGGCCGCCCTGGCCCTGGGCCCGGGGGGTGCCACCGCCCTGGCCGGCGCCGGGCTGGTCGTGGGCCGGCCCCTCCAACCCATGCTGGCGGCGTCGGCCCCCGATGTGGCCACCGCTGTGGCCGCCACCGGCGTGGCCTCGGTCGAGTGGAAGCTCGACGGCATCCGCCTCCAGGCCCATCGCCGGGGCGGCGAGGTCCACCTGTTCACCCGCAACCTCAACGACGTGACCGACCGGCTGGGTTTCGTGGCGGGCGCCGTGCGGTCGCTGCCCGCCACCTCGCTGGTGCTCGACGGTGAGGCGGTCGGCGGTGAGGTCCGCTTCTTCGACCTGTTGCACCTCGACGGATCGGATCTCCTCGACCGGGCCCTGGGCGAGCGCCAAGCCGCCCTGGACCGGGTGGTGGGCCCCCTGGCCGTCCCCCGGCTGGTCACTGCGGACGCCTCCGAGGCGCAACGCTTCCTGGACGGGGCCCTGGCCGCTGGCCACGAAGGGGTGGTGGTCAAGGCCCTCGCCTCGCCCTACCAGGCCGGGCGCCGGGGGGGCACGTGGCGCAAGGTCAAGCCGGTGCGCACCCTCGACCTGGTGGTGCTGGCGGCGGAGTGGGGTGGGGGCCGGCGCCGGGGCTGGCTTTCCAACCTCCACCTCGGAGCCCGCTCGAGCGACCACAAGGACGGCTTCGCCATGGTGGGCAAGACGTTCAAGGGACTCACCGACGAGGTGTTGGCCTGGCAGACCGCAGCGCTGCTGGCCCGCGAGGTCTCCCGGGAGGGTCATGTGGTGCGGGTCCGGCCCGAGCTGGTGGTGGAGGTCGCCCTCGACGGCGTCCAGCGCTCGACCCGCTACCCGGGCGGGGTGGCGCTGCGCTTCGCCCGGGTGCGGCGCTACCGCCCCGACAAGGCGCCGGCCGAGGCCGACACCCTGGCGGCCGTGGTGGCGCTGGGCGGCCGGCTCTGGGAGGGGGCCGGATGAGGCTCGCCCGGCCGAGGCACCTACACTGCCACGATGGCTGAACTGGCGTTGCGGGCCGAGACGGGGCGGACGAGGGGTTCGCGCCCGTCGCGGCGCCTGCGGGGCGAAGGCAAGATCCCCGCCGTGGTCTACGGCCACGGCATCGACCCCCTCTCGGTCGCCGTCGACCGCCGGGAGCTGCGAGGGGTGCTCACCACCGAGGCAGGCATGAACGCCCTGATCGACCTGGGGGTCGACGGCACCCAGCACCTCACGGTGGTGCGCGACATCCAGCGCCACCCGGTACGCCATGAGGTCATCCACCTCGATTTCGTCGTCGTGCGCCGGGACGAGGTCATCACCGTGGAGGTGCCCATCGTCTTGGAGGGCACGGCCGAGAAGGTCCGGCGGGAGGCGGGTACCGTCGACCAGGTCCAGTTCGCCCTGACCGTGTCGGGCAAGCCCGGGAGCTTCCCCAACGAGCTCACAGTGGACATCTCCGACCTCGAGATCGGCGACACCGTGCGCATCAGCGACCTCGACCTGCCCTCGGGGGTGACCACCGACATCGACGGCGAGGAGCCGGTGGCCGTGGCCCAGGTCAGCCGGGCGACCATCGAGGCCGAGGGCGAAGGCGAGGAAGCCGAGGCCGAAGCGGCGGCCGGGGGCGAGGGTGAAGGGGCCCGGGCCGAGGCCGGCGAGGAGCGCGCCGGCGGCGAGTAGTTGGCCCTGCTCGGTCGGCGCCGGGCCCCGGCCAGGGGCGCACCGGCCGATCTGGTGGTCGTTGGTCTGGCCAATCCGGGGCCCGACTACGCGGGCTCCCGCCACAATGTCGGCGCCGAGGTGGTGGAGCGGCTGGTGGAGCGCACCGGGGCCCGCCTCAAACAGGCGGTGGGCCGGTCGCATTCGGCCGAGGTGCGCATCGATGGGCGCCTCGTCGTGCTGGCCGTGCCCGGGACCTACATGAACCTCTCGGGGGAAGCGGTGGGGCCGCTGGTGCGCCGCTACTGCCCCGACGACCTGTCCCGCTTGGTCGTGGTCCACGACGAGCTCGACCTGCCGCCGGGGCGCATCCGGGTCAAGGTCGGGGGAGGCCTGGCCGGCCACAACGGCCTCAAGTCGATCAAGGCCCATCTCCACGGCGACGGCTTCGTGCGGGTGCGCATCGGGGTGGGCAAGCCCCCGGGCCGCCAGGCGGGGGCCGACTACGTGCTGCGCCGTCCGGGCAAGGCCGACCGGGCCGAGCTCGACGTCGCCGTCGCCGAGGCGGCCGACGCCGTCGAGTGCATCCTGGCCGAGGGCCCGGAGCGGGCCATGAGCCGCTTCAACTGACCGCCGTTCCGTCACCCCCCTCCCGTTCTTTGTCGGATCAGCCGTGCGCCGCACTGCGGAACCGACAACCTTCGGGGTGGCCAGGGCCCGGGACGCCACGGTGGTGATCTCCGCCATGACGGCCTCCGGCCGGCGGTGGACGTCGTTCCAGCCGTAGCGGTAGTGCTGCCAGCCGGCGGCGGTGATGGCGCGGATGCGTGCCATGTCCCGCTCGAAGTCCCGCCGGGTGGAGTGCCAGCGTCGACCGTCGGCCTCGATGGTGACGAGGGCACCGGGCCAGGCACTGTCGAGGCGGAAGCGCTGCCCGTCCGGAAGCACGATCTCGTGCTGGAGGACCGGGCGGGGGATCGGGCAGCGCTCGACGAGACGCGGGAGCGCCATCTCCAGCATGCTCTCGACGCCGAGGCGGGGGAGGCTGTTGCCCACGACGGCCCGCAGGGCGGCCGTGCCCGCCGACCGCGCCCGCCGAGGCGCTCCACGGCGCAGATGAGGTCGACGATGCCGACCTGGTTGCGGATGAGCGCGTCCTGGGCCGCCACCTCGACGTACCCGAAGGGGACCACGGCCCCGAGGTCGAGCAGCGTCCGGCGACGGTGGTGATGGGGACCCGGCCCACCGACGCCACATCGGTGGGCTCCAGGGTGTCGGTGCGGTGGACGGTGACGCCCCCGAGCAGCGGCAGGCGGGTACCGGCGACGGTCACCTCCGGGCGCCAGCAGGGGATGGCACGTAGCAGCCGGGTGGTCGACGTGATCGGCGCAGCGGCGTGGCGGTAGACACCCCGGTGGATGGGGATGAGCAGCCGGCGCTGGATGCGGTTGGCGATCTACTCGCCCGACAGCCCGGCGCCGGCGAGCTGGCGATGGGTCACGACGCCCAGCTGGTTGGTGCAGAGGGTGGCCACCGCACGGTCGGCAGTCATACGAGAAGTATGCAGAACCCATGAGACACCCAGCCCGGATGCCGGGGGAGGGCTCAGGTGGCGGCGGGGAGGCTCTCGGCCAGGTGGGCGGGGAGCACGTCGTAGTGGTCGTGGTGGGCCGAGAAGCGTCCCCAGCCGCCGGTGAGGGAGCGTAGGTCGATGGCGTAGCGGCGCAGCTCCGCTGTCGGGACCAGGGCCCGGACCTCCTGGGTCTCGTCCCCGGCGGGCTCGGCCCCCTGGATCCGCCCCCGCCGGGCGTTGAGGTCGCCGAGCACGTCGCCGAGGAGCCGGTCGGGCACCACCACCGACAGCAGGGAGACGGGTTCGAGCACCACCGGGCCGGCGTTGGCCACGGCCTCGCGGAAGCCGAGGGAGCCGGCCATCTTGAAGCTCATCTCCGAGGAGTCGACCGGGTGGTGCTTGCCGTCGAGGCACGTCACCCGCACGTCGACCACCGGGAAGCCCCGGGGGCCGCCGCTGGCCATGGCTTCGGCCACCCCCTTCTCCACGGCGGGGATGAACTGGCGGGGGATGGCGCCGCCGACCACGGCGTCGACGAACTCGAAGCCCGCGCCCCGGGGGAGGGGTTCCACCCGCAGGTGGGCGACCCCGAACTGGCCATGGCCCCCACTCTGCTTCTTGTAGTGGCCGACCGCCTCGGCCGCCGTCTCGATGCTCTCCCGGTAGGCCACCCGGACCTCCTCGGTCTCGAGGTGCACGCCGAACTTGCGGCGCAGCCGTTCCAGGGAGACGTGCAGGTGGGTCTCGCCCAGCCCCTCGAGCAGGGTCTGGTGGGTCTCGGGGTGGCGGGTCACCCGCAGCGACGGATCCTCCTCCACCAGCCGGTGCAGGGCGTCGGCCATCTTGTCCTCGTCGGCCTGGGAGGCGGCCACCACGGCCACGGCCAGAGAGGGAGGCGGGACGGGCCGCCGGGAGACGACCACCGGCATGTCCGGCGGGGCGAGGGTGTCTCCGGTGAGGGTGCCGGACAGCTTGGCCACGGCGGCGAGGTCACCCGTCACTACGGTGTCGGTCCCTTCCTGATGTTTGCCCAGCAGGCGAAAGGGGGCGTGGAGGCGGACGTCCTGGCCGGTGCGGGGATTGCGCAGATGCTCGTCGGCCCGGACCGTGCCCGAGAGGACCTTGAACAGCGAGACGTGGCCGACGAAGGGGTCGGCCACCGTCTTGAACACCACGGCCAGCGGGCGGCCGCCGGGATCGGCACCGACCTCGGTGGTGACGTCCCCGGCCCGCACGCTGACCGGCCCGCGGTCCAGAGGTGACGGGCCGATCTCCACCAGGAAGCGGGCCAGGCGGTCGATGCCCACCAGGGCGGTGGCCGAACCGCACACCACCGGGAACACACTGGCCCGGGCCACGCCCTGGGCCAAGACGCCAGCCAGCTCGTCGAAGCCGGGGGTGTCCCCGTCGAGGTAGCGCTCGAGCAGGCCGTCGTCGGCCTCGACCAGGCCCTCGACCAGGTGCTCGTGGACACGGTGCTCCTGGGCTTCCATGTCCTCGGGGACCTCCCCGGCGACCGCCCGCCCCCCGTCGGGGTAGCGGTAGGCGGTGTCGGTGAGCAGGTCGGCCACCCCGGCGAAGGTGCCGGCCTGGCCGATGGGCAGTTCCAGGGGGGCGATGCCGCCCCCGAAGGCCTGGCGCAGCTCGTCCAGCGTGCGCTCGAAGTCGGATCGCTCCCGGTCCAACATGTTGACGAAGACCATCCGGGGGAGGCGTTGATCGGCCGCCTGGCGCCAGGCGACCCGCGTCTGGACCTCGACCCCGGCCACGGCGCTGACCACGAACACGGCCAGGTCGGCCACCTCGAGGGCGGCATCGGCGTCGGCGGCGAAGTCGGCCAGCCCCGGGGTGTCGAGGACGTTGAGGGTATGGCCCTCCCAGGGCAGCGACACCAGCGACAGCGACAGCGAGACGTGGCGGGCCAGCTCCTCGGGCTCGTGGTCGGACAGGGTCGTCCCCTCCTCGACCCGGCCCAGGCGACTGGTGGCGCCACTGAGGAAGGCCAGCGCCTCGCACAGGCTGGTCTTGCCGGCGCCGGCATGGCCGACCAGGGCGACGTTGCGGATCTTCGCTGGCGAGAGCTGCTGCACCAGGCCCACCTCCGAAGGCGGTTCCGAGACCTCGATGGAGGGTAGCTCACCTTCGGACTCCCGCTGGTGGGGGCCGCCGGCTGGTACCGTGCTGGGCCGGACTGAGGCGCCCGACCAGCGCCACTCGAACCAGGAGCGGGAATGCTCGACGGACGTTGGAAGGGCCACATCGAGCGCAGGTTGACCCCGGTCGGCCAGGATCTCAGCCGTAGCGGCATCACCGCCGACCACCTCACCGCCCTCGGCGTGATCATGGCCGTGGCGGCCGCCGTCGCCATCGCCAACGGCGCCCTGCGGGCGGGCGTGCTCCTGCTGGCCGCCTCGGCCCTGCCCGACGCCCTCGACGGCGCCGTGGCCAAGGCGTCGGGGACGGCGACGGCACGGGGTGCGTTCTTCGACTCGGTGGCCGACCGGCTGACCGACGCCCTGCTGCTGGGCGGGGTGGCCTGGTACCTCTCCAACACCAGCGGGGGCCGCATCGTCTTGGTGCCCTTTGCCCTCCTGGCGGCCTCGATGCTGGTCTCCTACCAGCGGGCCAAGGCCGAGTCGCTGGGCTTCGACGCCCGGGGCGGGCTCATGGAACGGGCCGAGCGGATCATCCTCCTCGGGCTGGGGCTGCTCTTCGAGTGGGCTCTCGTCCCCGTGCTGTGGATCATGCTGGTGCTGACCGCCTTCACCGTGGGCCAGCGCTTCGTCAAGGTGTGGCGCCAGGCCAGCGCGCCGCCCCCGGTGCCGGCACCGGCGGTCCGGCGGTGGCGCCAGCGGCGCACGGCCCGCCCGAGCGCCACCTCCTGGCGGCAACGGTCCCGGACTCGCCGCCGCTACCACTGACACCCCTCCGTTCTGGTGGTCCGATGGCGGCGGGAACGGCGCCATCTGACCACCAGAAGCGAGTGACGCTGGCCGCCTACCGGCTGGGGGCGCGGGTCGCCCGCCTCTTGCCCCCACCGGCGGCGGCCGCCCTGGAGGCCCCCCTCGGCGCTCTGCTGGCCCCGGTCATGGGCGAACGCCGGCGCCTGGTAGAGCGCCACCTCGAGCGGGTCCACGGGGTGCGCCTCTCGCGCCCGGTGCGCCAGGCCGCCAGCCGCCGGGCCCTCGGGTCCTACGCCCGCTACTGGATCGAGTCGTTCGGGCTCGCCGGCTTCGGCGGCGACGAGATCGACGCCGGCATGTGGGCCGACGGGCTGGAGCATCTCGACGCCGCCCGGGACGCCGGCCGGGGCGCCATCCTGGCCCTGCCCCACCTCGGGGGATGGGACTTCGCCGGTGCCTGGCTCGTGCGGCGGGGCTACCCCCTGGCGGTGGTGGTCGAAGCCGTCCAGCCCCCCGAGCTGCTGGCCTGGTTCAGCGCCCTGCGGGCCGAGCTGGGGCTGACGGTGATCCCCCTCGGTCCCGGCGCCGGGGCCGCCGTCCTCCAGGAGTTGCGGGCCAACCGGGTGGTGGCCCTGCTGTGCGACCGCGACATCGGCGGCGGGGGAGTGAGCGTCGACTTCTTCGGGGAGCGCACCACCCTGCCTGCCGGGCCCGCCACCCTCGCCCTGCGGGCCGGCGCCGCCCTCCTGCCCACCGCCGTGTACTTCGAGGCCGCCGGGGGCCACCGGGGCGAGGTGCGGGCATCGCTGGCCGTCGAGCGCCGGGGGCGCCTGCGAGACGACGTCGAGCGGCTGACCAGCAACCTGGCCGCCGACCTGGAGTCCCTCGTCCGCAAGGCACCGGAGCAGTGGCACCTGTTCCAGCCCAACTGGCCCTCGGACCCGGGCTACCGGAGCTGATCCTCCCGGTCCCCCCACCTCTCCCGTTCTCGGCGCGTTTTGGCCCCTCATCTGGGGCCAAAACGCGCCGAGAACGGGAGAGTCCCTCAAGGTAGACCCGGGCGGCGCCGATGGGGGGTTCATGCTGGGCGCGGCCGGGCTCATCGTCTTCGGGCCCCGCTCGAAGCGTTCGGAGAGCAGGGTCTGCAGCACCCGGCGGCCGTCCCGGAAGGTGTGGAGATTCGAGCGCCCGCAGATGCGGGAGAGCTCCACGCTGGGAAT
>DATMJI010000097.1:0-4133 GCA_035553895.1 Acidimicrobiales bacterium
CCGCCCCCCTCTCGCCCCGCCGTCCGGAAGGCTTTGTGTGCACGAAACCAGCTATGCGCCACGTTCATGCACAGAAAGGGCCAGGGCGGCGCGCACGGTGGCCACCAGCTCGGCCGGGGTGGTCTGGGCGGTGACCAGCACGAGCCGCCAGCCGACCGCCACCAGGGCGCGGGCCCGCTGACGGTCGGCGTGAAAGGCGCTGAAGGTTCCGTGAACGTCCCACCCGTCGAACTCCAGGGTGACCGACTCCCGTGGATAGGCGTAGTCCAAGATGTAGGTCCGGGACCCGATGCGGACTCGGAACTGGGGCACAGGGGGCGGCAGGCCGGCCCGGCGGAGGATCCGGGACACGGCCAACTCGCGATCACTGCCCCCGGGGTCGTAGCCGACCTGGCGCTCGGCCAGCACCGCCCGCATGGCGATCAGCGCTCGCCGCCCAGGACCGGTGTCGACTCGTTGGTGGCACGCCCGCAGGTCGCCGAGCGTGACCAACCGGCGGCGCAGGGCATCGTCGACCACCACGCCCAGAGCCGCGGGCGGCACCTCGCCACTGGTATCGACCAACGTTCGGGCCGGGTTGGTCGTGGGTATCCCCCGGCACCCGGTGAGATCGACCGGCGACAGGTCCGACCGGCGGTGATGGCGCACACCGGCGAGGCGCACCTGGCGACCGGGCGGAGTGGTCAGCTCTACCTGCTCGGGCCGGGGCAGGCGCAGGCCCCAGAGGCGCCCGGCGGTGAGACCCGAGGCGGCGGCCACGTCGGCGGTGGCCAGGCAGGCGGCGCGCACCACCTGCTCCCAGGTCGGGGGAACGCCGTTGACGAGGAAGACCCCGCGGCGAACCGTGCTCCAGCGCCCGGTGCCCACCCGCACCGAGATCTGCGCACTGCTCAGGCCACACTCGCGGGCCTGGGCCAGGGCGACAAGGCCGTGTTGCCTGCGGGCGATCTCGGCCACCGCTCGGTCTGTCGTCACCCCTGCACCATCTCATACGGGTGGGACAGGAATGCACCTGCCTGCCCTGTCAGTGGCTTTGTGTGCACGAAACTGCCTCAGAGATGGTTTCGTGCACACAAAGCGGGGGATCGGTGCCCGGTGGCGCCTCAGGAGGGGGGTGGCAGGACCCGGATGGACAGCTCGGAGAGCACCGCAGGGGCGACGGGGGCGGGAGCGCCGGTGAGGGGGTCGACGCCGGACTGGGTCTTGGGGAAGGCGATGACCTCGCGGATGTTCTCCTCGCCGGCCAAAAGGGCCACGAGGCGGTCGATGCCCACGGCGAAGCCCCCGTGCGGCGGGGCCCCGTAGCGGAAGGCACCGAGGAGGAATCCGAAGCGGGCCTCGGCCTCTTCTTCCCCGATCCCGAGCACCGAAAAGATCCGGGACTGGATGTCGGCCCGGTGTATCCGGATCGATCCCGAGCCCAGCTCCCAGCCGTTGAGGACCAGGTCGTAGGACTGGGAGCGCACAGCCAGGGGGTCGCCCTCGAGCAGGTCGAGGTCGTCGGGATGGGGCATGGTGAAGGCGTGGTGGGCAGGGATGGGGCGCCCGTCGCCGTCGAGTCCCTCGAAGAGCGGGAACTCGGTGATCCAGGCCAAGCGGCGCTCCCCGTCGCCCACCGGCACCCGGCCGAGCTCCAGGCGGAGCTGGCCGAGCACGCGCCGGGCCACCGCCCCCTCGTCGGCCACCACCAGGACCAGGTCGCCGGGGGCGGCGTCCACACCCGCCACCAGCCCCTGCTGCTCCTCCCCGGAGAGGAACTTGGCCACCGGCGACTCCAGCGCCCCGCCCTCCCCGACCCGCAGCCACACCAGGCCTTTGGCCCCGAGGGACTTGGCTTGGCCGGTCAGGGCGTCGAGGCGGTTGCGCCCGAGATCGCCCTGGCCCGGGACCCGCAGGCCCTTGATGCACTCCGCCCCGGCGAAGGCCCGGAAGCTCGTTTCGGCGAACACCGGACCGAGCTCCACCAGCTCGGGACCGGCCCGCAGGTCGGGCTTGTCCGAGCCGAAGCGGTCCATGGCGTCGTGCCAGGTCAAGCGCTCGATGGGGCCGGGCCGCTCCCCGGTGGCCGCCTCGGCGGCATCGAGCACGGCCTCGGACACGAAGGCCAGCACGTCCTCCTGGCTGACGAAGGAGGCCTCCAGGTCGAGCTGGGCGAACTCGAACTGGCGGTCGGCCCGCAAGTCCTCATCCCGCAGGCAGCGGGCGATCTGGTAGTAGCGATCGACCCCGGCGACCATCAGCAGCTGCTTGGCCAGCTGGGGGCTCTGGGGCAGGACGTAGAACGAGCCGATCTGCAGCCGGGAGGGGATCACGAACTCCCGGGCCCCCTCGGGGGTGGGCACCCACAGCAGCGGCGTCTCCACCTCGAGGAAGTCCTGGCGCTCCATGGCCGAGCGCAGCGCCCGGGTGACGGCGGCCCGGGTGGCCAGATTGGCCTGCATCCGCTCCCGACGCAGGTCGACGTAGCGGTGGCGCAGCCGGGCCGCCTCGTCGGCGTCGACCCGATCGCTGACCGGGAACGGCGGGGGCTCGGCCCCGTTGAGCACCTCCACCTCGCAGTCGCCCACCTCCACCTCGCCGGTGGCCAGGTCGTCGTTGACGGTGCCCTCGGGCCGCCGGCGCACCACCCCGGTGATGCGCACCACGTACTCCGAGCGCAGATCGGAGGCGCCGTCGACCACGCACTGGACGATTCCCGAGCGGTCCCGCAGGTCGACGAAGGCCAGGTGCTCGCCGTGCTCTCGCCGGCGGGCCACCCAGCCGCACAGGGCAACGGGGCGACCGACGTCGGCGGGACTCAGGTCGCCACAGCGGTCGCTGCGCATGGCGGTGGCCCGGTAGTCGCCCCCCGGGGTCATGCCAGGAACTCCCTCACCCGGGTGACGACCTCGCCGACAGGGACGGCCACCTGTTCGGTGGAGGTCTGGCTGCGCAGGCGGCGCAGGGAAACGGTGCCCGCCCGGCGCTCCTCGTCGCCGACGATGAGGGCCAGGCGAGCCCCCGAACGATCCGCCAGCTTCATCTGGGCCCGCATCGACCGCTGGTCGAAGGCCCGGTCGGCCGCCACCCCGGCGTCACGCAGGGACCACACCACCGCCCGGGCCACCTCGCCGCCGGTGACGTCGACCACCCACACGGCGACACCCGCCTCCGGCCCCGGGAAGCTCTCCTCGGCGTCGCAGGCCAGCAGCACCCGCTCGACCCCGGTGCCGAAGCCCACGCCGGGCGTGGACGGACCGCCGAGGGCCTCGGCCAGACCGTCGTAGCGGCCACCCGCCCCGATGGTGCTCTGGGCGGCGTCGAGGGCCAGGGCCTGGAACTCGAAAGCGGTGCGGGTGTAGTAGTCGAACCCCCGGGCCAACCGGCTGTCGAGCGTGTAGGCCACCCCGAGGGCGCCGAGACCGGTCTGCACGGCGGCGAAGTGCTCGGTGCAGGCCCCGCAGAGGTGCTCGGCGATGCGGGGGGCGGCCTCGGTGGCCCGCCGGCACGCCTCCCGCTTGCAGTCGAGCACCCGCAGCGGGTTCTGTCGGGCCCCGGCCCGGTGCTCGGGGCACAGCTCCCCGTCGTGGTCACGGAGGTAGGCGTCGAGCACCTGGAGGTAGCCGGGGCGGCAGGCGGCATCGCCGATCGAGTTCAGCACCAGCGTGATCCGGGCCAGGCCGAGCTCGTCGTAGAGCCGCCGCACCAGGGCGATCACCTCCACGTCGACCTCGGGATCGGCCGAGCCCAGCACCTCGACGCCGAGCTGGTGGTGCTGGCGGTAGCGGCCGGCCTGGGGTCTCTCGTAGCGGAAGCTGGGCGCGGCGTACCAGATCTTCCACGGTGTGGCCGGACGGTGCTGCACGAAGGCCCGCACCGCCGAGGCCGTCCCCTCAGGGCGCAGGGCGATGCGCCGGCCCCCCTTGTCCTCGAAGTCGTACATCTCCTTGCGCACGACGTCGGTGCTCTCCCCCACCCGCTCGAAGACGCCGACGTCCTCGAACATGGGGCTGACGAGCAGGCCGTAGCCGGACCGATCAACGAGGGCGGCGAAGCGGGCGATCAGCGCCTGCCAGCGGCGGGTGGCCGGGGGGAGCACGTCGTGGGTGCCCGTCGGGGTGCGGAAGCTGGGCGCGGCGGGCACGGGGGGCGAG
>DATMJI010000098.1:0-2304 GCA_035553895.1 Acidimicrobiales bacterium
TCCTCACCTCGACCACCCGGGAGATCCAGCCCATCGCCGCCGCGGTGGTGAGGGGGCCGGGGGCCACAGCCAGGGCCACGCCGTCGACGGCGGCGATGGGCTGGATCTCCCGGGTGGTCGAGGTGAGGAAGGCCTCGCTCGCCCCGGCCAGGGCGGCCAGGGGAAGCGGGGACTCGACCACGCCCGCCACCTCCAGCACCAGGGCCCGGGTGACGCCGGCCAGGCAGCCCGACGACAGCGGGGGGGTCATCAGCCGGCCCTCCCGGGCCACCACCACGTTGGACCCGGTGCCCTCGCAGAGCTCGCCCCGGGTGTTGGCGAAGATGGCTTCGCCGGCGCCCGAGTCCCGGGCCCGGGCCAGGGCCAGGACGTTCTCGGCGTAGGAGGTGGTCTTGCACCCCGACAGCGGGCTGCGCTCGTTGCGGGGCCAGGGCAGCGTTACCACGGCGGTGGTCGGCCCGAAGGGCTCGAGGGGCCCAGCAGCCACCACCACCGTCGGCCCACCGTCGCCCCGCCCCGATCCCAGCGGCGCCGGACCCCCGGTGACGGTGATGCGCAGCCGGGCGTCGTCCAGCCCGGCCGCCTCCACCACCGACACCACCGCCGCGGCCAGGACGCCCCGATCGGGCAGGCGCAGGCCCAGACCGTCAGCCGATGCGGCCAGACGGTCGAGGTGACGGCGCAGGGCGAACGGGGCACCGCCGTAGATCCGCAGCGTCTCGAAGACCCCGTCGCCCACGGTGAGCCCGTGGTCGAAGGCCGACACCACCGCCTGCGACGGTGCGACCAGGGCTCCGTCGACCCACACGGCGGCCGCGGGAGAGGCGCCAGGAGAGGCCACGGACCTCGATGGTAGGTGTACGTCACAGTATCGTTACGGGAAATGGACTCCGGCCCTCCCGCCGCGCGCCTGCGCCGTAGCTGGCCCCAGCGGTTCCTCATCACCTTCAACTGCCTGCTCATCGCCATGTGCGTGATGGCCGCCAGCGCCCTCGGCTACTCCTACTACCGCTTCGGCAACATCCCTCGGGTGGCGCTCGGCGACATCCTGGCCGACGAGCCTCCCGGCCGCCCCCAGAACTACCTCCTGGTGGGCAGCGACTCCCGCGCCTTCGTTCAGGGCGAGGAGGACGAGAACTCCTTCGGCGACGAATCCGACTCCGGCGGCCAGCGGGCCGACACCATCATCCTGGTCCGCATCGACCCACGGACCGAGACGGCCGACATGACCTCGTTCCCCCGCGACCTGTGGGTGACCATCGCCGGGACCGGCGGGCGCCAGGACCGCATCAACACCTCCTTCGCCGGCGGGCCGTCGCAGCTCATCGAGACCATCGAGATGAACTTCGACATCCCCATCCACCACTACGCCCAGGTCGACTTCAAGGGGTTCCGGGAGCTGGTCGATGCCGTGGGCGGCGTCGACGTCTACCTCGACGCCCCGGTGCGCGACCGCGACGCCAGCGGCAGCAACGTCAGCGGGCTCGACATCGACCGGACCGGCTGCGTCACCCTCGACGGCGACCAGGCCCTGGCCTACGTGCGCAGCCGCCACTACGAGGAGTTCGTCGACGGCCGGTGGCGACCGGACGTCACCGGCGACATCGGCCGCATCACCCGCCAGCAGAGCTTCGTGGCCACGGCGGTGCGCCAGGCCCTGGAGAAGGGACTGTTGAACCCGACCAAGCTCAACAGCCTCATCGGCGTGGCCGAGCGCAACTTCACCCTCGACGACGAGCTCGACCCCAACGACCTGCTCGATCTGGCCGAGCGCTTCCGCTCCAGCGACCCCGCCGCCCTCCAGACCCACCCGCTGCCCACGGAACCGGGTACCACCGCCGCCGGGGCGGCAGTGCTCTACCTGCTCGAGGGCGAGGCCCGGGAGGCCATCAACATCTTCCGGGGCATCGCCCCCACCGCTCCGCAGAGCCCGGCCGTCTCGCCCTCCCAGGTCACGGTGAGCATCCTCAACGGCTCGGGCGAGGAGGGCCAGGCGGCCGAGACGGCCGGGGAGCTGGCCCAGCTGGGATTCAACGTGGCCAACACCGGCAACGCCTCCAACCAGGCCCGTTCCACCACCATCCGCTACGGATCCGACGAGCAGGCCCGGGCCGAGCTGCTGGCCAGCTACCTCGTCCAGCCCCCCACGCTGGTCGACGACCCCAGCGTCAGCTCCGTCGACGTGGTGCTCGTCACCGGTGCCGACTACGCCGGCACCCGATCCAGCCCCCTGCCGGTCGACGAGGCCTCCCCGCCGACCAGTCCTCCCGAGTCCGCGGCGGAGCCCGTCGAGCCCACCTGTTG
>DATMJI010000099.1:0-38726 GCA_035553895.1 Acidimicrobiales bacterium
CGGCTCGGCGGCCGAGTTCGATACTTCCCTCGTATCCGTAGCCGACTGCACTGCCGTCGCTCCACCGCCGGTCGTGGGCCCACCCGGGTACAGGTAGCTCGACAGTCGGATCGGCAGATGCCCGTATCCCATACGAACTTCTTCCGTCTGTTGAAGGAGCACCACTCGGAGCCTGACCATCACCAATACCGCGATCCCACGTGGTACCCCAACCCTCGGCGCCAGGAGGTGAAAGGGAGCGGGGGCTGCCTGCTGGCTCCAGCCCGACATCGCTAAAGGCCAAGGCGGGGCACTCCTTCTGCGCTGAAGACTCGATTCGAAGGCCCGTTGCATCGCTTCACAAGTAGAGAACGTTGTGCGAGTATCAGCAGGGTGGTGGAAGGCAATGGGATCGATGATGCGGCGGTGCGTGGCCTGCGAGAGTCCTTCCGCGGTGAGCTCATTGGCCGCGGCGACGCCGGCTACGACGAGCACCGCAAAGTCTGGAACGGCTCCATCAACCGTCGCCCCTCGCTCATCGCGAGGTGCCGGGGCGTCGCCGACGTTCGGGCCGCCGTGAACTTCGCCCGCCAGCGCGAGCTGATCGTGGCCGTGCGCGGTGGCGGGCACAGCTTCCCCGGCCTGTCGGTCTGTGACGACGGCATGCTCATCGATCTTGGGGCGATGAAGGGCATTCGGGTCGATCCCGAAGCTCGGACCGTACGGGCCCAGGCAGGTGTACTGCTCGGGGAACTCGACCGGGAGACGCAGGCGTTCGGGCTGGCGGTGCCCGCCGGCATCGTCACGCACACCGGTCTCGCCGGACTCACACTCGGCGGTGGTATCGGCTGGATCATGCGCAAGTACGGGCTCACCATCGACCAGCTCATCTCCGTCGACGTCGTAACAGCCGACGGCGAGTTCGTGAAGGCCAGCGAGGACCACAATGCCGACCTGTTCTGGGGCGTCCGGGGAGGCGGCGGGAATTTCGGAATCGTGACCGACTTCGAGTTCCGGCTCAACCCCCTGGGGCCACATGTCTTCGCTGGTCCAGTGTTCTGGCCGATGGAGCAGGCTCCGCGCGTGCTCCGTTTCTATCGAGACTGGATCGCAGATTGTCCCGACGAGCTCATGACGATCGTGGTGCAGCGCAGGGCGCCAGCCCTCCCCGTCGTCCCTCCGGAACTCGTCGGCAAGCTGGTCATCGGCGTTGTCCTGTGTCACGCAGGTTCCATTGAAGACGGTGAACGGGTGGCGCGACCTCTCAAGAACTTCGCCTCGCCCGTACTCGATCTCTGTCAGCCGAAGCCCTACCTCGCCCACCAACAGATGTTGGATCCTTCCTTCCGGCCCGGCTGGTGGTATTACGTCCGATCCTGTGACGTCGCTGAGCTCACCGATGAAGTGATCGACGTCGTCGTAGAGCACGGAATGCGGATCACGTCACCAATATCAAGCCTCGCCCTCTGGCAGATGGGCGGAGCAGTTGCTCGTATCGGTGAGCACGAAACAGCGTTCAACGGCCGCGCCGCTGGGTTCACCTTCAACATCAATGGCAACAGCTACACGTCAGAGGGCTTCGAGGCGGAGCGTCAGTGGGCGCGCGACTACTGGAGCGCGCTCGCGCCCTACCACGCGGGCGTCTACACAAACTTCCTGATGGAGGAGGGGCAGGAGCGCGTAAAGCAGGCGTACGGATCAGACAAGTACGACCGGCTCAAGGCGCTCAAGCGTCGCTTCGACCCGACCAACTTCTTCCAGCTGAACCAGAACATCACCCCGAGTTGACTTGCTGGCGCAGCTTCCAGGAGTTTCGGGGCCGGGCGAGCGTTCGTGCATCAGGCCGCCGCCCGATAACCGGCGTTATCGGCGGATCGAGAGCACCATAACCGTGGGCCTTCCACTTGTACTGGGGTGGCCACCCAGCTTGGGCCGCGGCCAGATATCCCGTACGTACCGACGGCTGTACCTCAGGCCGGACTGGGCACCGGCGGCCGGGTAGCGACGGCCTGCACGCCGGGGGCGAGGTCGTAAAGGCCCCGCCCCGACCAGCGCCGCACCCGGAGCAGGTCGCCGACCATGCGCAGGGCGTCGATGCCGACCCGCACCGTCGAGCCCTCGGCCGCCACCAGGGTGACGGGAATCTCGGTGAGCGAGAGCCGGTAGCGCTCCACCAGGTGGAAGATCTCGACGTCGAAGGCGAAGCCGTCGACCCGGGTGCGGGAGAAGATGGTCTTGGCGGCGTCAGCGCGGAACGCCTTGCAGCCGCACTGGGTGTCCCGGTAGTGGCCGAGGAGCACGATGACGGTGAGCAGGTTGAACAACCGGCCGCTGAGCGAGCGCAGGAGCGAGGTCCGGGCCACTTCGACCGATCCCGGATGGCGGCGGCTGCCCACCACCACGTCCCAGCCCGACTCGACCCCGTCGAGGAGGGGGAGCAGCTGCTCGGGCGGGTAGGCCAGGTCGGCGTCGACGAAGGCCACCGTGCGGCCGCGGGCGGCCAGCGCTCCCTGGCGCACCGCCGCCCCCTTGCCCCGGTTGGCCGGCAGCGAGATCACCGTCGCCCCGGCGGCCTCCGCTTCGGCGACGGTGCCGTCGTCCGAGCCGTCGTCGACCACGAGGATCTCCACCCCGCCGTCCACCCGGCCGAGCGCTTCGGACAGCCGCTTGACCGAGCCCCCGATGCGACCCTCCTCCCGGTAGGCGGGGACCACCACGCTCAGGCGCAGGTCGCCCGGAGCCGGCCGGTCCGGGACCCGCTCGGCCAGCTCCCGCCGGGTCTGGCCCACCAGGGCGGCGCGGTAGGCCGCCATCCGGACTGCGCCGGCCAGGCCCAGGCCGAGGGCCTTGGTCCCGAGCAGCCACGCCGGGCGGTCGGTCGGGCGCCGCCGCCTGGCCAGCGAGGCCACCACGGCCACGTCGACGGCCCCCGCCAGCCCGGCGCCGGCGAGAAAGGCTCCCGGCCGGTGGACCCAGCGGTCGAAGGGGTCTCCGGCCCCGGCCACGGACCGGTGCAGGTACCACGAGGCGCTGGTGGCCGCCCCCACGGACAGGGCGTCGGCCACCGCCGGGCGGAGCCCGGCCCGGCGTACCCCGGCGACCATGGCGGCCACGTCGAGGGCCGTGACCAGGGCACTGACCGCCGAGAAGCGCCGGAGCGCCCCCACGTGCCCCCGGCCGGCGGCGCCGACCCTCACCGCTCGGGCTCGGCTTCACCCTCCCAGGTACCACGCGGCGGCGCCCCGGCCGGCACGGTCTGGCCATCGCCGTCCCGCTCGCCGTCCCCGCCGGCACCATCCTCACCCGAATCCGGTGACAGGACCGCCGGGGCTCCGGGGCGCTCGCCGTCCGGCCCGCTCGCCGCCGGCTCGCCGGCCTCAGCCGGCTCGGCCTCGTCGCCACCCGTGCCCAGCAGCGGGTCGGCGTACTCGGTGCGCAGCCGCCGGGCCGGGCGCTCGGCCAGCGTCAGCGGACCGCGCCGCACGAAGACGGCGAGGCCGGCCAACCCGACCAGGGTCAACAGCCAGCCGGCCAGGTCGACCGGGGTGGTGCCGTAGGTCAGTGACACCTCGGTCGACGTAGGGACCACCACCATGAGGTTGGGCGCCACCCGCCACGGTCCGTCGGCTCCCGAAACCTGCCAGTTGGGGAAGTACGAGGCCTTGACGAGGACGGGGGATCCGGTTCGGTCGACGCTGAAGGAGATCTCGCTGGTGGCCACCTCGATGTCGCTAACCGTCGCCGGCGCCACGTCCTGGCGCTCGAGCCCGCCGGGCGAGGGCGATCGTGACCACTCCGGCGGTCCGTCGGCCGCCAAGAAGATGTCGCGCTGGCCCTCGTCCATGTACCACTCCACGGCGGGCTCCAGCCACTCCTCGCCGCCGGCCGCCAAGCCGTCGACCACCACCGGCTCGGCCTCCAGCGGCTCCACCAGCTCGGCCCCGGCCACCTCGTAGACCTTCCAGCCCTCTACCGTCGCCACCTCGGTCAGCTCGGGGAGCGCGTCGGCCTGGGCCAGGATCTCGGGCGTGAAGGCCATGTAGTAGCGGACCCCCATCAGCTGCAGGTGCTCCACACCCCGGGCCACGTCGAGGGACCCGTAGGGCAGGTCCCGCTGGGCCCGCGACGGCTCCGCCGACAGCTCGGACTGGTTGAGGAAGTGGTACGGCGTCGTGGCCGACGCCTCGAAGAAAAGCCCCTCCATCGATCCGATGCAGCCGCCGGTGAAGTAGGGCAGCAGCATCAGGGCCATCGGCGTCCCGAAGCGATCGAGGTCGCTCGAGTACTCCCACATGGCCCGCCCACAGCCCTGGCGCTGGCCGATGTCGTCCATGGCATCGATGATGGCCCGGTACTCGGGGTAGGCGTCCTTGCCCTCGTAGCCGCTGTAGTTCCACCGGGCCCAGTCGGGCACGAAGCTGCGGTCGGCGGTGTTGATCCCGAGCCAGGTGTAGCTCCCGTCGGGCTGGGTGGTGCCGAAGGGCAGCGTTCGCAGGGGCAGGCCCAGGGCGACGAGCACCACCAGGGTGGCCACCACCGGCACCGTTCGCACCACGGCGGCGCTGGGGCGGTCGGGCCGCTTGGCCAACAGGACGGCAGCCGAGCGAGCCAGCTCGGCTACGGCCACGGCCGCCAGCAGGTACAGGCAGAGGTACCAGAAGGGCAGCAGCCGGGCGTTCCACAGCCGGCCCTGGGGAGCCAGCACGAAGGCACCGCCGGCCACCACGGCCAGGAGCCCGAGGAAGACGCCCAGGCGGCGGCGGAAGATGATCGAGGTGCCGAGACCCACGGCGGCGAGCAGGGCGACCCAGGTCAGATCGCCGTTGACGGCGGCCGTCCCCTCACCACCGAGGGCCCGGGTGAGGGAGACACCGAGGCGACCCGGGAACAGCAGCTCGGCGTAGGTGGTGATCTTCTCCCACCCCATGTCGTTGAGGTAGGGCCGGCGCAGGAGGAAGGGCAGGGTCCAAAAGGCGCTGAGGGCACCGCCGACCACCAGGGTGGCGAGCGTCCACCGCAGCCGGGAGCGGTCCGCCCGCAGGGCCAGGGCCAGGGCGGCTCCCACCACGGCGAAGATGGCCGGGATGATGTGGCACAACACGCACAGAGCCAGGGTGAGCGTGGCCGCCACCCGCATGCCCCCGGTGTCCAGGCCCCGCAGGACCAGACCGAGGAACAGCACGGCCAGGGCCAGGCTGATGCTGAAGGCGAACTCCCCGGCCAGGGTGGACCCGGCGTTGCCGCCGTAGATGGTGAAGGACCGGTCGAAGACGAAGGCGGTGGCGCCCACGGCCAAGAGGGCGGGGCCGGGGAACGGCAGCCGGGCCAGGCGCCCGAGAGCCCACGCCGCCACGGGCATGGCCAGCAGGCCGGAGACGGTCACCAGCTTGAAGGCGATGCCGTAGGGCAGGAGGACGTCGAGGGCCACGATGAGCAGGCTGGGGACGACCATGTAGAAGTGGTACGCCGGGAAGCCGGCGTACCAGTCGGGTGACCACCCCGTCAGCCGCCCGTCGCTCAGCAGGTGGTCCCGCAGGAAGGCCGGACCCCACACGTGGGCTCCCATGTCTCCGCCCGCCGGGAGCGTGTCGGACAGCACCAGGGCGGGTTGGAGGGCGAGGCCGATGAAGGCCACGGCGACGCTCACCAGGGCCACCGTGATCGTGGTCTCGGGCGGCAGGCGTCGCAGACGCTGGATCACAGCCACTGTTCCATCCTGCCACCTACGGTTGCGTTCGCGCCTGGCGGGCCCCAGGCGGCCCGCTCAGCGTCCGGCGCGCTTCCGGCGTCTCCGGCTCTGGGCCAGGGTGGACAGGACGTCACCCAGCTCCACTGCCTCGTCGTCACGCTGCCACGTCCGGCGATGGCACTTGGCACACGAGGACATGGTCATGTTCGACGACCCCTGGCGGAAGGAGATGTTCACCAGGGGTGCGGCGCAGCGCCGGCAGAGGGAGGGGGGCCCGAGATCGGTCACTCCTGTCCTTCGGAAGATTGGGAGCTGGACTTGAGCCGAATCTTCCGCCAACCGGGGGCTCGCCGCCCAACCCGCTCAGCCCAGACCCACCAGCAGGCTGATCACCGCCGTGAGGTTGAAGGCGACATGGGCGAAGATCGCCGGTCCCAGCCGGCCGGTGCGCACGGTGAGCACCGCCGCCACCAGGCCGAAGGCCACCAGGGCGGGCAGGTCGTAGAGCTGGAAGTGGATGAGACCGAAGATCAACGACGAGGTGACCACCGCCCAGGCGGTCCCCCACCGGCGCTCCACCGCTCGCAGCCACAGCCCCCGGTAGAACAGCTCCTCGAAGAGGGGGGCGGCCAGGGCGACCAGGGCCACCAGCAGGACGACCCCGAGGGGATCGGTGGCGCTCGAGGTCAGTTCCTCGGCGCTGGTACCCACCCGCTCGGGGTCGATGTCGAGCACCGGGTAGACCAGGGCGATCAGCACCACCAGGGCGAGCTGGGTGGCGCATCCGACCGCCAGGCCGAGGGGCACGTCGAGCCAGCGGGCCCGCAGACCGAAGTCCAGGGCCAGGCTCCGGCGACCCTTGAGGAAGGTGGCCCACAGCGGCGCCCCGAGCAGCCCCGCCCACAGGGGGATCTGCAGCAGGGCCACCCCGCTCAACGAGAGGCCGGCCAGGCTGTCCCGGCCCGTGGCCACCAGCACGGTGCTGGCCACCAAGGTGGGGACGACGATGGTGAGGAGGATCCCGAGGAGGCCGTCGCCCATGCCCCAGCGCACCCGCTCGATCTCGGCACCGGGCCCGGGGGCGAGGTCCGCGCGGTCCTCGGGCGGCATCGCCTGCCACGCTACCGGGCGGCCCTCGCTGGCGGCTCGCCGCCCAGACCGTCAGACGGCCAGGCGGTCGAACGGGGTCGTCGCCGGGACCCGGCGGTCGGTGCGGCTCCAGCCGCTGGGAACGCCGAAGCGCTCGACGTGGTCGGCGCAGAGGTCGTAGCCGGCGGGCGAAGCGGTCTCGTCGAGGCGATCGATCCACGCCGAGCGGCTGGCGTAGTCGTAGGTCATGGTGGCCGACGCCACGTCGCCACAGCCGGGACGGGCACAGAGGCGGGGTCGGATGGCGGGTGTGGGCCGCCGCGTCCCCAACGAGCGCTGGAGGCTACCCATGGCCCGAGCGTAGCCCCGGCCCCGTCCCCGGTGGTGGATGCTCGCGTGCACGTCCCCGCCCGTAGCATGGTGCCATGGCGCCCCACTCCCCCACGCCTCCGCCTCGCGACGCGCGCGACGCCCGCCGGGGCGATCGGCGTCCCGGCCGCCCCGAGCAGGGTTGGCCCCGCTGGGCGATGTGGGCCGTCCTCGGGGTGGTCATGTCGTTCTTCCTGGTCAGCAGCCTGTTCTCCACGGCCGAGGCCGACGCCATCAGCTACTCCGAGCTCCGGCAGCTGGTGCGCGACGACCGGATCGAATCGGTGGCCTTCAACACCGAGACCAACGACATCCTGGCCGAGACCAGGAGCGGCGACCAGATCGCCAGCAACGCCACGCCCGAGCTGTTCTCCGACGACATCGACCTGTTCGAGGAGCACGGCGTCAGCTACGAGACCACCACGCCGACGCCGAACCTCTTCACCGCCCTTCTGCCGTTCCTCCTGCCCGTGGCCCTGCTCATCGGCTTCTTCGTGTGGATGCAACGCCGGGCCCAGGGCCAGATGGGCGGGATCATGCAGATCGGTCGCTCCAAGGCCAAGACCTACAGCACCGAGAAGCCGGGCACCACCTTCGCCGACGTCGCCGGCTACGACGGTGTCAAGCAGGAGATCACCGAGGTGGTCGACTTCCTCAAGGCCCCGCAGCGCTTCGCCACCGTGGGGGCTCGTATCCCCAAGGGCGTCCTGCTGGTGGGCCCGCCGGGCACGGGCAAGACCCTCATCGCCCGGGCCGTCGCCGGCGAGGCCGGCGTGCCCTTCCTGTCGGTCACCGGGTCGGACTTCATGGAGATGTTCGTGGGCGTCGGGGCCAGCCGGGTGCGCGACCTGTTCCAGTCGGCTCGCAAGATGGGGCGGGCCATCATCTTCGTCGACGAGATCGACTCCATCGGCCGCAAGCGGGGTGCCGGCCTCGGCGGTGGCCACGACGAGCGGGAGCAGACCCTCAACCAGATGCTCTCGGAGATGGACGGCTTCGAGGCCACCGAGGGCATCGTCATGATGGCGGCCACCAACCGGCCCGACATCCTCGACCCGGCCCTCTTGCGGCCCGGGCGCTTCGACCGCCAGGTGGTGGTGCCCCTGCCGGAGTGCGACGAGCGCCTGGCCATCCTCGAGGTGCACGCCAAGGACAAGCGCATCGGCGACGACGTCGACCTGGTCACGGTGGCCAAGGGGACGCCGGGGATGAGCGGCGCCGACCTGTCCAACCTGGTGAACGAGGCTGCCCTCTTCGCCGTGCGCCGGGACGCCAAGGAGGTCCACATGGAGGACTTCGAGTCGGCCCGGGACCGCATGCTCATGGGCCAGCGGCGGGAGTCGATGGCCCTGTCCGACGTGGAGAAGGAGATCGTGGCCTACCACGAGGGCGGCCACGCGGTGTGTGCCGCCGTCCTGCCCCACGCCGATCCCCTCCACAAGGTCACCATCCTGCCCAGCGGCATGGCTCTGGGCGTCACCCAGCAGCTCCCCGAGGAGCGCCACCTGTACCGCCAGGACTACATCGAGGACTCGCTGGTGGTGCGCCTCGGCGGGCGCATCGCCGAGGAGCTGGTCTTCGGCGTCATCTCCACCGGAGCCAACAACGATCTCATGGGGGCGACCGAGCTGTCCCGCAAGATGGTGCGGGAGTGGGGGATGAGCGAGCGGGTCGGTCCCATGGCCTGGGGTGGCCAGGGCCAGGTCTTCCTCGGTGAGGATCTCATGCACAGCAGGGAGTACTCCGACGAGACCGCCCGGGTGATCGACGAGGAGGTCGAGCAGATCCTGCGCCGCCAGGAGGACCGCTGCCGCGACACCCTGCGCCACTACCGGCTGGGCCTCGACGCCGTCGCCCAGGCCCTCCTCGAGCACGAGACCATCGACGGGGCCGAGGTCAGGCGCCTCATCGACGAAGCCCTGCAGTCGGGCGACGCCGGCGAGGAGGCCGTCGACGGGTCGGGCCCCGGCCCGGTCCCTCCCGAAGCGGGCCAGACCGAGGTTTCCGGCTCGATGCCAGCGAGGGGCTGATCCGGCCGCAATTGTGGAGGATCGAGTCGGCTGTGCCGTCTCGATCCTCCACAATTGGGCTCAGCCGGCCTGGGGCCGGCCCTCCCGGAGGTCGGCCAGGGTGGCCCACAGATCGGTGGCCGTGGCCGGGCCCACGTGGCTGGCCCGCACCACGCCCTCGGCGTCGGCCACGGCGATGCAGGGCACGGCGTCGATCCCGTAGCGGCGGTGGAGCTCGGCCTGGGCGGCGTACTCGACCTCTTGGACCGCCACCTCCGAGCTCTCCAGCGGCCGGGCCTTGGCCACCACCTGGGCGCAGGCGTCGCAGGTGGCCGACGTGAACACCGCCACCAGCCAGGCGACGTCGGGGCGGCTGAAGTCGGCCCGGTCGAGCTGGGACGGCACCGCCCAGCGAGCCTGGGTGGGGGCGTCTGGGCGGCGGCGCTCGAGAATCAGGGCGACCACCACGGCCACCGCCATCAGGGCCAGCGCCACCACCACCCGTTCCACCGCCGCCACGGTAACGACACCCGGGCCGGCCGGCGTCGCTAGGGCAGGGGGATGCCGAGCAGGGTGGAGATGCCGGGATCGGCGGCGGGCGACAGGTCTCGCTCGACCACGACCGGGCCGTCGGCCTCGACGACCAGCGGGCGGGGCGGGCCGTCGGCCAGGTCGCCCACATCGAACTGGCGGTGGCTCCCCGGCGCCAGCTCGACGGCCTCCAGGCCCGCCACCGTCACCTCCCGGGCACCGGCCTGGGCCCGCACCGACAGGCGCACGGCGCCGGGGCCGGGGTTGAAGACCGACACCCGGTCGCCCCCCACGTTCCCGAGGTCACCGGCCGCCAGCAGCCAGCGCTCGGCCTCGAGCGGGGATCCGGGCATCGACGACCACCCCCGCCGGGGCGAGGGGGCCACCCCCGACAGCTCCCGCTCCGCCACCACGGGGACGCCGTTGATCGAGCGCACCACCGACGAGTGCCCGACGCCGGCCGGGACCACCGAAGCCTCGGCGGCGTCGATGACCAGCTGGGCTCCGGCTGACACCGTGCGCTCGACGGGGATGGGGATCTCACCCTCCTCGGGTGCCACCTCCACGATCACCACCGCATCGCGCTCACCCGGGTTGTAGACGTGCCACCGCTCGGCCAGGCCCTCCTGGTGCCGTCCGGCAGGGAAGGTCCAGACCGGCGAAGGCGCCGGGGCGGCCAGAGCGAGGGCGATTCCCCGGCGCCCCTCGCTGCCGTCGAAGCGCTGCAGGCGGTCGACCACCACCCGCCCGGTGCGGGTGGAGACGGTGGCGGCGGCGACGTCGCGCCGGCGTACGTACTCGCCGGCCGCCACCCGGGTGGTGGAGCGGGCGGGGACAGGGAGGCCCTGGAGGGCCTCGGGTTCATCCCTGCCCTGGTCGGTGGAGAAGGAGATGTCGACCACGGCGTCGCCCGGGAAGGGGTTGAACAGCACGAGCACCTCGCTCGCATCGCGGGCCGTCGTGCCGTTGGCCAGGTACCAGGCTCCGGAGGCGGACGGGGCGCAGGGAGCCACCGCCGAGCCGGCGCCGACCGACACGGCGTGCTCCACGGCCACCGAACCCCCGTCGAGCTCCACCACGGCCGACACCGCACCGGCGTCGACGGCGTCGTCGGCGGCGAGGGACACCCCGTCGTGGGCGCCGACCTGCAGGGGGCGGATCACGGGGTCGGCCCCGTCGGCCATCCACGTCACCGTCCCCGAGCGGGCCTCGTCGCCGAAGTTGGCCACGAGGACGTCGAGCCCGCTCTGGCCCTCGGCCACGTTGGCGCTGGCGGCGCAGAACCAGGTGGAGGTCAGCGACGACGGACCGTCGGCGGTCGGCATGGCGAACGCACCGGAGCTGCCGAAGGTGACCGGAGTCCGGTCGGTGATGTCGACCAGCGCCATGCCGGCCATGATCCCGGCCAGGACGACCACCGCCGGCAGCCGGATGCCGGCCCGCCGCCTCACCGGCGGTGCAGCCGGCCGCGGTGCCGGCCCCATCCCCCGGCGGCCAGCACGACCAGCACCCAGGCCAGAGCCTGCCCGGCCACGGCCAGCCAGCGCAGCGGCGAGGTGCGGTAGCGCACGGTGGCCTCGCCGGGTTCGGCGACGGCGAAGGCGTTGGCCCAGCCGAAGGCGGGCGCGGCGCCGGCCACCTCGCCGCCGGTGCGCAGCTCCCAGCGGGGCGAGGCGGCCTCGGCCAGGAACAGCGTGCCCGCCGCCACCTCCCCCTGGAAGCGGGTCGGCGACGGCGCCTCCGCCAACGCCGGGGGGGAGGCCGACAGGTCGAGGCCGACGGTCGCCCCGAACGGCTCGGGCGCGGCCAGGGCGGTTGCCAGATCGGCACCGCCCGCCGGCGCCAGCACGGCGCGCTCGGGTACCCAGGCGGCGTTCTCGTAGATGGTAAGGGCGGGGTCGACATCGATGCTGCGCAGGTCGAGTTGCTGGGCCAGGGTGGCCGCCAACCCGTCCGGCGGGGGGCGCAGGGCCACCCCGGAACGAGCCGGGGCAGAACGGTCGGCCACCACCAGGTAGCGGATGCCGAGCGGTCCGAGCAGCCGGCCCAGCCGCTCGCTGCGGCCCTCGGCGGCCAGGACCAGGGCCTCCGCCACCAGTTGCCCCGGGCCGGACGGGTTGACCCAGCGGTCGGATACCCCCGGGCTGCCGCCCGGCGCCAACCCCCAGGCCAGGCCGTCGGCCAGGGGGTGACCGGCCACCGGCAGCACCGCAGGGTGGCCGAGCCACAGGACCCGGAAGGGCCCGGCGGCCGCCACCTCCTCCTCCTCCATGAAGGCCAGGGTCCGGGTGAAGTCGCTCTCGGGCACGTTCCAGTCGCCGTCCAGCGCCGCCACCCCCACGGGCACCGCGGCCAGCACCAGCCCCCCGGCCGCCACCAACGCCGCCACCTGGCGCAGCCCGAAGCCGTACCCGGAGAGATCGCGCTCGAAGGCCACCATCCCCAGGGCGGCCGCCAGGGCCAAAGCGGCGGCGGCCGGGGCCACCAGGACCTCGGCCGCGGGCACGGGCAGGCCCGTCAGCCCCCGGCCACCGGCCCACACCAGGGCCCAGCACGTCACCGCCACCGTCCAGCTGCGGACGGCCCAGCGGAAGCGCCAGTCCCGCCCGATGAGCAGGGCCAGGGCGCCGGCGAGGGGCACCGCCCAGCCCAGGGGCGACAGCCCCACCGTGCCGGTCTCCAGGCGCAACAACTCCCCGGCGCCGAGGTCTGCGCCGCCCAGCGCCCCGATGCCGGCCATGGCCGACCATCCCCCGCCGGTGGGCAGGAAGGTGAGCGACCACGGCAGGTGCAGGACGAGCGCCAGCGCCGACGCCCCCCCGGCCACGGCCAACGACGTGAGGGTCCCCCGACCACCGCTGGTCAGGGCCGAGCCGAGCACCAGGGCGAGGGCCATGACGGGGACGAGCACGACCACCAGGGGCACGAAGGCAGCCACCACGGCGACGACGAGGCCGAGGACCAGCACCTGGCGCCCGACGCCCTGGCGGGTCCCCCCGGCAAAGGGTTCCTCGCCCGAGGCGGCCAAGAGCCGGGCGAGGATCCACGGGGCGGCGGCGTAGAGCAGCAACCCGTCCCAGCGCCCGCGGGACAGGGCGTCGTAGGGCAGGGGGGCGACGGCGTAGACGAGCAGGCCCACGCCCCGGGCCCGCTGGGAACCCAGTCCCCGGGTGAGGCGCCAGGCCCCCACCAGGCCGGCCGGCAGGGTCCCGAGCACCAGCACCTGCTGGAGCAGCCCCATGGCGCCGAGGAAGGCGGTGCCGGCCATCCCGAGCAGGGCGAGGGCGGTGGGCGACGGAGCCTCGGAGCCGAG
Source organism: Acidimicrobiales bacterium (assembly GCA_035553895.1). Classification (GTDB taxonomy): domain Bacteria; phylum Actinomycetota; class Acidimicrobiia; order Acidimicrobiales; family CADCSY01; genus JADDRA01. The sequence continues at coordinate 12,980 of DATMJI010000099.1, forward strand.
GCCCGCCGGTCGCCAGCCGCTGAGGTACTCGCCCAGCAGGGAGAAGGGGCCACGGTCGAAGGCGACGATGCTGGCCACGTTGGGCAGCCGCCCGCCGATCAGCTCCCGGCTGCCGAAGGCCACCAGGAGCACCACCACGGAGACGGCCAGGATGGCCACCCGGCGGGGACCGGCCTGCAGCGATCCGGCCAGGTCCCTGCCGGCCTCGCTGAGCGAGGCCCGCACCCGGTCGCCGCTGCCCAGCTCGCCCCGAAGGTACGACGTCAGCCGGGCGCTGCCCCGCCCCTGGAGGCGACGGATCTCGCCGTCGCGCAGGCCCCGTACCGCCCGCAGCTGGCGGCGGCGGGCCCGGATCTCCCCGAAACGACGGGCATTCCACGACCAAGCGCTGAGCACGTCCGCCGACTGGGTGATGCGGCCCGCGGCCAGGGCGTAGACGGCCTCGATCAGGGTGAACACGGCCGCTTGGGGCAGGACCCGGACCAGGTGGATGGGGCCGTAACAGACGAGCATGGTGCGGAGCCGGTGGCGGGCGAACAGCCGGCGGCGATCATCGACCCTGCGCCGGGTCTGCAACTCCTCCCGGTGCTGGACCCGGGCGGCGGGGACCACCACCACCCGGGCACCGGCCACGTGGGCCCGCCAGCAGAGGTCGAGGTCGTCGCCGAGGTAGGTGATGGCCGGGTCGTAGCCCCCGAGAGAAGCGAACAGGTCGGCCCGGACCATGGTGCAGGCCCCCGGCACGGCAAAGACATCCCGGACCCGGTCGTGCTGCTCCTGGTCGAGCTCGCCCCGCTCGACCAGCGGGCTGATCACCCCGGTCTTGTCGGCCGACATCCCCACCTGCAACAGGGCTCGGGGGCTGCCCCAGGAGACCAGCTTGGGTCCCACCACCCCGGCGTTGGAGCGGAAGGACTCCTGGACCAGGGCACGCACGGAACTGGGCTCGAGCAGGATGTCGTCGTGGCAAAAGACGTAGAAGGCGGCGCCCTCGACCACGCGCAGCACCTCGTTGGCGGCGGCGCCGTAGCCGGGGTTGGTGTCCAGATGGCGCACGAAGGCATCCGGGAGCGCCGAGGCGATGCGGGGCAGCGGATCGACCCGGCTGGCGGCGTCGATCACCAGGACCGACAGGTTGGGGTAGTCCTGGGCGCCGATGGACCCCAGGCACTCCTCCAGCCAGGGGCCAGGGTCGTGGGTGACCACCACGGCCACGACCGGCGGGGCGTGGACCGCGCCCTCCGGCTCCCCCTCGTCCACGAGGTCCCCCTGCCCGGTCGTCGGTCCCGCCGGCCGGATCGACCCGCCCTGGTGCTGCACGGCCACGGTGGGCCGAGAGTAGCGGCCGCCGGCCCCGACGGTGGGTCGTCGATCACCGGGCGCCGCCGCCACGGTCCCCGGCCGGAGCCGCCACTACCCTGGCGACCATGGGAATCGAGGTCCCCGACGACCTGGCCCGCCAGCTGGAGGACGCCCTCTACGTCTCTGTCGGCTTCGGGGTGCTGGCCCTCCAGCGGGCCCAGGTGCGGCGCCGGGAGCTGGCGCGGGTCCTGTCCCAACTCCAAGACGAGCTCCGGGCCGCCGCCGGGCGGGCGCCGGGCTAGACCGGGCCGGCCGGCACCGGGGTCCCGACGCCTCAGGCCTCGAGCGCGGCGGCGGGGCCGGGCAGGGGCGTGGCCGCCCCGCAGCACGCCGGCAGTGCTGCGGCCCCCCGCCGGTGGTCGAACTCGACCAGCCCCAGGGCGCCCAGGACCCTGAGCAGGGGCCAGATTGGGTCCAGGGGCCCCGTCCGGGCCGCCGCCGGGTGGGCATGGTGGGAGTTGTGGTAGCCGTGGCCGAGCAGCGGGATGGCCAGCCAGGCCAGGTCGTAGCCGGGGACCTCGGGGTGCGGCTTGCGCCCGTAGAGGTGGCCCACGGCGTTGACCATCCCCATGGAGCCGAGGTAGCTGACCAGGTGGACGGCGACCATGACCGCCAGCTGGGCCAGGCCGAAGGCGATGAAGAAGACGGCGAAGAGCGACGTCCGCAGGACGAGGTGGGAGATCCCCCGGCCCGAGGGCCCACCCGCCGGCAGCCGGCGCCGGGCGACGGCGAAGAGGTAGGCCGAACCGGCCAGGACGGTGATGGGCCGGCGCTGGACCGGCGAGTGGGGATCGAGGGGCGTGTCGGCGTAGCGGTGGTGCAGGCGATGGACCGCCGCCCACGTCTGGGGGTGGGTCCCGACCATGACCTGGAAGAAGGTGTCGAGGCCCGAGGCCAGGCGGGGCTGGACCCGGAAGGCCCGGTGGGCTAGGCACCGGTGGCAATAGACCTCGGTGACCAGGGTGGTCAGCAGGGCCGAGCACAGGCCGATGTACACGCCAGCGGGCACGGCCGCCGACCCTAGCGCCTCGTCCCGGCCGCCCTTCCCCTACCCCGCCGGGGCCGGGGCCGTCGTCGCCGTGGTCGCCGGGGCCGCCGAGGTCGACGTGGTCGCCGGGGACGCCGTGGTGGTCGTCGGCGCCAGCCGGGGCGGGGAGATCGCCGGAGGGCGCACCGGTTCGGTGACCACGCTCTCCCCTTGGGGCCCGTAGCGATACTCCCGGAGCTGCTGGTCGAGGGGGTACAGGTTGGGGACCTCGGCGCCGTTGGCGTCGAGCCGGTAGTCGGTTTGCAGGCGGTCGTCGTAGGGGTTGACGGGCTCCCCTCCGGCGAGGGACACCGGGCGGCCGTCCTGGTCGTAGAGGAGGACCCCGTCGAGCAGCCGCCCGTCGGACCCGTAGGGGAACAGGTTGGTGATGGGGCTGCCGTCGGGGTAGGTGAGGCTGCCGGAGTGGATCGGCGCCGGGTCGGCGAAGACGTACTGGGGCCCCACCGCTCCCCGCAGCTGGCCGAGAGCGATCATGGTCCCGAGCACCAGGAGGACCTCACCGGCGGTGATGGTCCACGGCCGGCCCACCTGGCGGTGCCGGCGGCCGAGCTGCACGGACGCCACCGCCGCCGCCGCCACGGCCGCCAGCCCGAAGACGGACGAGCCGAGCAGGGTGGGGACCGGGAAGTGGGGGAAGTGGTGCTCACCGCCGAGCACCGACAGGGCCAGCACGGCCAGATACCCCCGCAGCACCCACCACCCCGGGGCCAGCTCGGGCAGCAGGGCGTCGATCCAGCGCCCCGCCCGGCTCCCGGCGGCGGCCTGCCTCCACGTCCCTAGGCGGTCCCGGGCGGCGGCAACCCCGCCCCCGGGTCGGTCGGGCCCGGGTCCGGCCATCCCGGCCGACGCCCGCAGCTCGGCCACGAAGTCCTCGGGCCGGCCCAGGATCTGTTCCAGCGGCCCGTCGGCGTCGGCGGCCACCTCCTCGAGGTGCACGGCGAGATCCTCGAGCACCTCCTGGCGCTCGTCGGCCGCCAGGTCGCCCAGCTGGGTACGCACGGCGTCGAGGTAGCGGGCCGCCTCACCGGCGACGGTGGTGGTCATGCCGCCTCCTTGCGGTCGGTCCCCACGAGGTGGTCGAGGGTGTCGGCGAACTGGCACCAGGTCTTGGTCCCCCGCTCCAAGAGATCGCCCCCCGACGGGGTCAGGGCGTAGTACTTGCGATGGGGGCCCTCGTCGGAGGGCACCACGTAGGACGAGAGGGCGCCGGCGGCGAAGAGCCGGCGCAGCGTGCCGTACACCGAGGCGTCCCCCACCTCCTCCAGCCCGGCGTCGCGCAGGCGCCGGAGGATGTCGTAGCCGTAGCCGTCGGCCTCCCTGACCACCGCCAGCACGGCCAGGTCGAGCACGCCCTTGAGCAGCTGGGTGGTGTCGGTCCCTGTCTTCTCGGTCACACACTACTGTGTATCAGACAGTAGAAGGCAGGGCAAGGGCCAGGCTGGGCCGCGGCTGCCGGTCAGCTGCGGTGGCGGCGCAGGGCGGATGCCAGCGGCGAGTAGCGCACGATGCAGCGCAGGGCGTGGACCCCGTCGCGCCACCCGATCTTCTTGCCCTCGGCGTAGGTCCGCCCCGAGTAGGAGATCCCGACCTCGAAGATGCGCCAGCCCCCGGCCGCCACCTTGGCCGTCACCTCGGGCTCGACGCCGAAGCGGTCCTCTTCGATCTCGAAGCTGCGCAGCACCTCGAGGCGGAAGGCCTTGTAGCAGGTCTCCATGTCAGTGAGGTTGACGTTGGTGAACACGTTGGAGATCTGGGTCAGGAGCTTGTTCCCCACCGAGTGCCAGTAGTAGAGCACCCGGTGCGCCCGCCCGGCCTGGAACCGGGATCCGAAGACGACGTCGGCCCGCCCGTCGAGCAGGGGGCCGAGGACCAGCCCGTACTCGCCGGGGTCGTACTCCAGATCTGCGTCCTGGACGATCACGTAGGGGGCGCGGGCCTCGGCGAAGCCCCGGCGCAGGGCCGCCCCCTTGCCCCGGTTGACCCCCTGGGACAGGAGCTGCACCCGGTCGTCGCTCGCCGCCAGGGCGGCGGCGACGGCGGGGGTGGTGTCGGTCGAGCCGTCGTCGACGATCACCAGCTGGGCGGTGTAGGGCGAGCGCAGCACCCGCTCGGCCACCGTCGCCAAGGTGGCCTCTTCGTTGAAGGCGGGCATGACCACCGAGAGGCAGGGCTCCGCCGCCAGGACCTCGTCGCCGCCCACCGTGCTCACCCGGGATCGCCGCTGCCCGGTCAGCGGCGGTTGCGTTCCTTACGCTGCTCGTGCTCCAGGTCGTGCGCCACCATGACGTCGACCAGCTCGGGGAAGGTCATGGTGGGCGCCCAGCCCAGCTTCTTGGTGGCCTTGGAGGCGTCGCCCACCAGCAGGTCGACCTCGGCCGGGCGCATGAAGCGCTCGTCCTGGCGCACGTAGCGCTGCCAGTCGTCGATGCCGGCGGCGGCGAAGGCCAGCTCCACGAACTCGCGTACCGAGTGGGTCTCCCCGGTGGCCACGACGTAGTCCTCGGGCTCCTCCTGCTGGAGCATCGACCACATGGCCCGGACGTAGTCGCCGGCGAACCCCCAGTCCCGCTGGGGGTCGAGGCTGCCGAGCGCCAGCTCGTGCTGGAGGCCGAGCTTGATGCGGGCCACGGCGTTGGTGATCTTGCGGGTGACGAACTCCAGGCCCCGGCGGGGGGACTCGTGGTTGAACAGAATGCCGCTGCAGGCGAACAAGCCGTAGGAGTCGCGGTAGTTCACGGTGATGTCGTGGCCGAAGACCTTGGCCACCCCGTAGGGGCTGCGGGGATAGAAGGGCGTCTGCTCGTTCTGGGGGGTCTCGCGGACCTTGCCGAACATCTCGCTCGACGACGCCTGGTAGAAGCGCATGGGGTTCTCCCGGCCCCCCACCATCCGCACCGCCTCCAGCATGCGCAGCACACCCAGCCCGGTCACGTTCGCCGTCAACTCGGCCTGGCGGAACGACAAGGCGACGAAGGAGATGGCGGCCAGGTTGTAGACCTCGTCGGGCTGGGCGTACTCCAGGGCGGCCACCAGCGACGACAGGTCGGCCAGGTCGCCCCCCACCACGTCCACGAACGGCAGCTCCTCCTGGAACTGCTCGGCCCGGGGGTTGTGCTGGCCCTTGACCAGCCCGAAGACCTCGTAGCCCTCCTGGTGGAGGAGCTCGGCCAGGTAGTGGCCGTCCTGGCCGGTGATGCCGGTGACGAGGGCGCGGGGCATGGCCGACAGTCTGACCGCGATGGCCGACCGGCGTCGAAGGCACCCGCATCGGCCACAATGGCGGGGTGGCAGTGATCAACGAGTCCGAGGTGGTGGCCGGGGTGATGGTGGTGGACCCCGAGGTCCACGGCGACGCCCGGGGCCTTTTCGTCGAGACCTACCGGCGATCGTGGTTCCCCGGTGGCCTGGAGATGGTCCAGGCCAACCGGGGCGACCGGCGGGCGGGGGCGGTGGTGGGCCTGCACTACCACCTGCACCAGAGCGACTACTGGTACGTGCCCCAGGGTCTGGCCCGGGTGGTGCTCCACGACCTGCGCACCGGCTCCCCCACCGACGGGGCCACCCTCATGCTCGACCTCGGGTGCCATCCCCAGGGCGAGGACGGTGCCGATCCCGCCCGGCACCGGGGCGTGCTGATCCCCCCGGGCGTGGCCCACGGCTTCGCCGCCCTCTCCGACATGACCATCACCTACCTCGTCGACCGCTACTACGACCCGGCCGACGAGCTGGGGGTGGCCTGGGACGATCCCGCCATCGGGGCCGACTGGGGCGTCAGCCACCCCGTCCTGTCCGACCGGGACCAGGCCAACCCCAAGCGGGCCGAGCTGGAGCGGCGCCCGTGAACCTGTTCGTCACGGGGGGGGCCGGGTTCATCGGCTCCAACTTCGTGCGCCGGGTGCTGGGCTCCGGCGACGACCACGTCACCGTGTTCGACGCCCTCACCTACGCCGGCAACCCGGCCAACCTGGCCGGCCTCGACGGTGATCCCCGGTACCGCTTCGTCAAGGGCGACATCTGTGACCGGGAGGCCGTGACCGAGGCCATGGCCGGCCACGACACCGTGGTCCACTTCGCCGCCGAGAGCCACGTCGATCGCTCCATCGCCAGTGCCGACGCCTTCGTGCGCACCAACTGCACCGGCACCAACGTGGTGTGCGACGTGGCCCGCACGGCGGGCGTCGCCCGCCTCCTGCACATCTCCACCGACGAGGTCTACGGCTCCATCGCCGAGGGCTCCTTCACCGAGGCCGACCCCGTCGGGCCCCGCTCGCCCTACTCCGCCTCCAAGGCCGGTTCCGACCTCATCGCCCTGTCGTATTTCCACACCCACGGCCTGCCGGTGATCGTGACCCGGTCGTCCAACAACCTGGGCCCCTACCAGTACCCGGAGAAGGTCGTCCCCCTCTTCGTCACCCGCCTGCTCGACGGGCTCAAGGTCCCCCTCTACGGCGACGGCGGCAACGTGCGGGACTGGTGCCACGTGGAGGACAACTGCGCCGCCATCGACCTGGTCCTGCGCCAGGGCGCCGTGGGCCAGATCTACAACATCGGGCCGGGGAACGAGATCACCAACCTGGAGCTCACCCGCCGCCTCCTGGCGCTGTGCGGGGCCGACGCGTCGATGGTCGAGCCGGTGACCGACCGCCTCGGCCACGACCGCCGGTACTCGATCGACGCCACCAAGGTGAGGGCTCTCGGCTGGGAACCCCGGCACGGCCTCGACGACGCCCTGGCCGCCACCGTGGCCTGGTACCGCGACAACCGGTCGTGGTGGGAGCCGCTGGTGCACGACCGCTGATGCGAGTTTTGGTCACCGGGGCCGAAGGCCAGGTCGGCCACGAGCTGGTGGGTGCCTTCGAGGCGGCCGGCCACGAGGTGGTGGGCACCGCTTACCGGACCCTCGACGTCGCCGCCCGCGACGCCGTGCTGGCGGCCATCACCACCGTCGCCCCCGATGCCGTCGTCAACGCCGCCGCCTGGACGGCGGTGGACGCCTGCGAGGCCGACCCCGACCGGGCCTTCGCCGTCAACGCCCTGGGGGTGCGCCACGTCGTCGAAGCGGCCCGCCTGGTCGGCGCCCACCTGTGCCACTTCTCGACCGACTACGTCTTCAGCGGCGACAAGCAGGGCCCCTACCACGAGTGGGACGAACCCGATCCCCGCTCGGTCTACGGCCGCTCCAAGCTGGCCGGCGAGCGGGAGCTGGCTCCGGGATCGACGTTGGTGCGCACCTCGTGGGTGTGCGGGCGGGTCGGCGCCAACCTGGTCAAGACGGTGCTGCGCCTGGCCGGCGAGCACGACCAGCTGGCTTTCGTCGACGACCAGCATGGGTGCCTGACGGTGGCCTCCGACCTGGCGGCCACCGTGTGCCACCTGGTGGTGGGCCGCCGTCCCGGCACCTTCCACGTCACCAACCAGGGCGCCACCACCTGGTACGAGGTGGCCGCCGCCGTGCTGGCGGCCGCCGGCCTCGATCCCGGCCGGGTGCGCCCCATCGCCACTGCCGAGCTCGACCCGCCCCGCCCCGCTCCCCGGCCGGCCAACTCGGTGCTCGACAACGCTGCCCTGCGCCTCGGCGGCCTCCCGCTTCTCCCGCCGTGGCAGGACTCGCTCGCTGCGCTGGTGCGGGGCCTGACCTCGGCGGGCCGGTAGCGTCAGCGGCCATGGCCGGCGATCGGGGTGGCGTGGTGCGCAAGGTGGCGGCCCCCTTGTCGGCCTACTTCGACGCCCGCTTCCAGGAGCTGCGCCAGCACATCGCCGGCGAGGACGGTCTGCGGGCCCACCTCGACCGCCGCCTCGACAGCCTGGAGCACCGGGTGGGCTGGATCGAGGACCGCATCGACGAGCGGGCGGGCGACCTCGGCCAGCGCATGGCCCAGCTGGAGACGAGGGTCACCGTCGACACCCAGACAGCCACCGAGCTGGCCGCCGGCACCCACCGCCCGCACCCCGGGGCCGGGGGCGCCGGGCGGGACGGCGGCGGTGACATCGACACGGCCATGAGGTCGCTGATCGGCACCGGCGTGGGCGATCTCGGCCCCGGAGCCGCCGACCTGTTGAACTGGGCCGTCGGCCACACCGGGCCGAGCGGCCAGGCCGGGGTGTGGTTCAACCCCCCGGTCACGGTGGAGCACCGGGCCGGATCGGTGCGCCCCAACGAGGTCAACGAGCGCATCGTGGAGATTCCCTACGCCCTGGGAGCGGTGGCCCACCTGGCACCAGGGTCGCGGGTGCTCGACGTGGGGGCGGCCGAGTCCACCCTCGCCCTGTCGCTGGCCTCGCTGGGCCTGGACGTGATCGCCGCCGACCTCCGCCCCTACCCCTTCGAGCACCCACGCCTCCAGGCGGTGGTCGGCCCCATCGAGGAGTGGTCGGGGCCGGGGGACCCGCTCGATGCCGTGCTGTGCGTGTCCAGCCTCGAGCACTTCGGGCTCGGCGCCTACGGCGAGCCGGCGGCGGGGATGGATCTCGACCGGCGGGTGCTGGAGGTCTTCGCCGGCTGGCTGCGGCCGGGTGGCGAGCTGGTGCTGACCGCTCCCTACGGGGCCTGGTCGGTCGACGAGCTGCAGCGGGTCTACGACGGCGCCCACCTCGACGCCCTCCTCGAGGGCTGGCGGGTCCTCGACCGCCAGGTGTGCGTGCGCACCGCCGCCGACCGATGGGAGCGGGCGGCGGGGGAGCCGGCACCCTCGACGTGGGAGGCCGGCCGGCGGGGGGTCGTCCTCCTGCGGGCCACACCGGCGGGGTGAGCCCGGGCACGGGCCTCGCCTACCGGCTGGTCCTCGACCTCCAGGCCACCCAGAACCCGGCCCATGCCCACCGGGGCATCGGCCGCTACGTCAAGGAGCACGCCCGGGCCCTGATCGCCCAGGGTGCGGTGGACGCCCTCGTGCTCAACCCCCACCTGCCCTTCCCCCGCCAGCTCGACCGCGACCTGCTCTGCTCGCCCCTCCTGCGCTGGAACACCATGAGCGAGGTACGGGCCGTGGCCGGGTCCGCCTCCGGGCCGCTGGCCTACCACCTGATGTCGCCCTTCGAGCTGGGCGCCCACGCCGAGGGCGAGGTCCCGGCCCACCTGGTGGGCGAGGTTCCCCTGGTCGTCACCCTCTACGACCTCATCCCCCTGGTCGATCCCGACCGCTACGCCGGCGACCCCGAGCGCATGCGCCGCTACCGGGTCCGCGCCGGGCTCCTGGAACGGGCCGATCTGGTGCTGGCCATCTCCGAGCACACCGCTCGCACCGCCCGGGAGCACCTGGGGCTGGACCCGGATCGGGTGGTGACCATCGGGGCCGGGGTGTCACCCTTCTTCGGGCCGGCCGGGCCGGGCGACGACCCGGTGGACCTGCTGGCGAGCGACCTGCCGGCCATCGACCGCCCCTTCGCCCTGGCCGTGGCCGGGGCCGAGCCCCGCAAGAACACCGAGCGCCTGCTGGAGGCCTGGGCGGCGTTGCCCGCCGACGTGCGAGATGCCCACCGGCTGGTGCTGGCCTGCCAGGTGGACGAGCCCACGCAGCAGGCCTGGTCGGCGCACGGCCGGGCGGTGGGACTCGCCGACGGTGAGGTGGTGTGCACCGGCTGGGTGAGCGACGAGATCCTGCGGGCCCTCTACCGGCGGGCCCGGGCCCTGGTCCTGCCCTCGCTGGCCGAGGGGTTCGGGCTCCCTGCGGCCGAGGCTTTGGCCTGCGGCTGCCCGGCCATCACCTCGTCGACCTCGTCGCTGCCCGAGGTGCTCGCCTGGCCCCCGGCCACCTTCGACCCGACCGACACCGCGGCCATGGCCGCCGCCGTCGCCCGGGTGCTGGTCGACGACGACCACCGGGCCGCCCTCCTGGCCCGGGCCGGGGAGCGAGCCGGCGAGCACACCTGGACCCGGGTCGCCGAGCGCAGCCTCGGTGCCCTCTCGGCGCTGGCACCCCCGCCGGTCGCCCGTACCGAGCTGCCGGTGCGGCTGGCCCTGGTCGGTCCCATGCCCCCGACGCCCTCGGGGATCGCCGACTACAACGCCCGGCTGGTGCCCCATCTCGCCCGGCGGTGCCAGCTCGACGTGTTCACCCCGTCCCCCCGGCCACCGGCGACCGCCCCCGGGGTGCGGTGGTTCCCACCACTGGCCCTCAGCCGCAACCTCAGCCCGTGGTCCTACGACGCCGTCGTCTACACCATCGGCAACAGCGACGACCACCACGATCTCTACGAGCAGGCCGAGGAGTTCCCGGGCCTGCTGTGGATGCACGACGTGCGCTTGAGCGGGCTCTACCTCAGCTACGCCCGGGCCCGGCGCTCGGGTGACGGAGCCCGGGACTTCCTCCGCTCCCGCCTGGTGGGCCAGTACCGCCGCCGCCTGCCGCCCGGGTTGGCCCTGGACATCGAGGACGAGCCCGAGGACTACGTGGAGTCGGGGCTGGGGATGAGCCAGGAGCTGGTCGAGCACCACCGGGGGGTGATCGTCAGCAACCAGGTGGCGCAGCGCCTGCTGATCCTGGACCAGCAGCCCGATGCCCGGGCGGTCCCGTCGTGGGTGGTGCCGCTGGCCGTCCCCGAGCCGTCGCCGGCACCGCCGCCGGACGGGACGGGGACCACCGGCGAGGCGGTGGTGGCGTCGTTCGGGATGGTGGCCCCGAGCAAGGCCCCCAGCCTGGTGGTGCGGGCCTTCGCCGCCGCCCGGCGCCGAGTGGGGGCGCGACCGGCCCGGTTGGTCTTCGTGGGTGAGGTGAGCGACGCCAACCGGGCCGCCCTCCAGGCCCTGGCCGATGCCGGCGGCGCCGGCGACCACGTGTCCTTCACCGGCCTGTGCCCCCGGGAGGACTACGACGCCTGGATGGGCCGGGCGGCGGTGGCGGTGCAGCTCCGGCGCACCACCACGGGCGAGAGCTCGGGAGCCCTCCAGGAGTGCATCGCCACCGGGGTCCCCGTCGTCACCAACGTGGCCAGCGCCGGCGAGCTCCCCTCCGGCGTGGTCGACCTGGTGAGCCACGAGGTGGAGGTCGAGGAGCTGGCCGCCGCCATCGCCCGCAACCTGTCCGACGCCGGCCACGTGGCTCGCCAGCGCCAGGCCCAGGCCGCCCACGCCCGATCCTGGGGCTACGCCCAGGTGGCCGAACGCCTCCTCGAGATCGTCAGATCCCTGGCACCCCACCGGACCTAGGGGCCGCGGCCGGACCGGAGCGGTCGATGGGGACCCGAGGCGCGGTGCTCGCTGGCGAGGGGAGGTCCCGCTACCGTCACGGGAGTGGAGGCCTCAAACCGGGAGGACCCCAGCGCTTCGGAAGCGGTCGCCACCGCCGACCTGGCCCACACTGCGGGTCCGGCCGCCGACCGGTCGAACGTCCCGCCGGTCTGGCTGGTCGTCCTCGTCGTCGGGATCGGCCTGGCCATGCGGTTTTGGACCTTGGCGTCACCACTGGGTGAGGCCGATTCGGACGAAGCGGTCGTGGGCCTGATGGCCGGCCAGTTTCTCGAGGGCGACTTCGACACCTTCTTCTGGGGGAGCAACTACGGCGGCACCATCGACCAGATCCTCACCGCCGGGGTGTTCGCCCTGGTGGGACCGTCGGTGGCCGCGCTCAAGCTGGTGCAGGTGGCACTGGCCGCCGGAGCCTGCCTGCTCACCTGGCGGGTCGGCCGGCGGGTGGTCAGCGAGGCCTCGGCCCGGACCGCCGCCCTGCTGTTCTGGATCGCTCCCGCCGCCTACGTGCTGTTCTCGACGAAGTCGCGTGGCTGGCACTGGCTGGGACTCTGCCTGGCCCTGGGGATCGTCCTGACCTGCCTGAAACTCGTGGACCGGCCCCGCTGGCAGGAGGCGTCGATGCTGGGCCTGCTCCTGGGCCTGGCCTTTTGGACCTCGCCCGCCCTCGGCTTCCTCGTGCTGCCGGCGGTCGCCTACGCCGTTGCCCGCCGGCCCCGCCTGCTCGCATTGGCCTGGACTGCGCTCCCAGCCTTCCTCATCGGTGCGGCCCCATGGATCCGCTACAACCTGAGCAACGGCTTCGTGTCCCTCGAGCAGTTGCCCGTCCCCGTCCAGACCACGTACCTGGGTCGTCTCGCCGGCTTCTTCACCGAGGCCCTGCCCATGGCCCTGGGGCTCAAGGTGCCCTACAGCCACGCCTGGATCGCCGGTCCGGTGGCGGTGGTGCTCTACGGGCTGGCCCTGCTCGGCCTGGCGGTGCTGCTCGCTGGCCGGCCCCCGCGTCTGGCTCCCCTGCTCGTCCTGGCCGTCGCCTACCCCCTCCTCTTCGCCGCCACGTCCTCCAGCTTCTACGTCAACGAACCCCGCTACCTGCTGTACCTGGCCCCGGTGATCGCCTTGCTGGTGGCCATCCCCCTGACCAGCCCGCGTCGCCAGGTGGCGGCACTCGCCGTCGCCGCCTGCCTGTCCGTGGCCGGGTTGGCTTCGCTCGTCACCTGGGCGGGCGACCACCCCGACAACTACGACCTGGCGGCCGGTGAGCTCGACCTGGTGATCTCCGTACTGGATCAGCGCGGGATCGAGACGGCCTGGGCCGATTACTGGACCGCCTACCGGCTGACCTTTCTCACCGACGAGGCGGTGGTGGCCGCCTCCGTCGACTACGTCCGGCATCTGCCCTACCAGCAGGTGGTGGGAGCGTCTCCCGAAGTCGCCTACGTGGTGCATCGAGCCACGGGTCCGGATCAGCGCCTGGGAGGAGCACTGGCGGACCTCGGGATCGAGTTCGAGCGCATCGATGCCGGCGCCTTCGCCGTCTACCTTCCCGATGAGCCTCGCCATCCCAGCACCTTGCCCGGGGTCTTCGGCTCCTGACGGCCCCGCTCAATCCTTGCCGGCCGCCCTAGGCCCGGGCCGCCACCGCCTCGAGGAAGGCGCCGTAGCGCTCGATCAGCACCGGCCAGCGGTAGTGGGCGTCCACGTAGGCCCGCCCCCGGTGGGCCAGGGTGGCGGCCAGGCCGGGGTCACCCAGCAACCGGTCGAGGACGGCCTCGAAGTGGGCGTAGCCGTCGAACCACAACCCGCCCCCCGAGCGTTCGCAGTGCTCCCGGGTGGCCAAGCAGCGGGCGTTGACCACCACCGGGACCTCGGCCGTCCACGCTTCCACCAGCACCAGGGAGAAGGCCTCGTAAGCCGACGGCTGGATTAGCACCGCCGCCCCCCGCAGCAGGCCCCACTTGGTGGCCTCGTCCACCCGGCCGGCGAGGACGATGTCGGGATGCGCCGGGGGCCGGTCCACCACGGGCCCGGCCAGCACCAGGGCCAGAGGCCCGGGGTGGCGGTCCTTGTAGGCGGCGAAGAAGCGGGCCAGCATCCCCGTGCCCTTGCCGTCGTCGACGCGCCCGACGCAGACGAGATAGGGCCGGTCGCCGAGATCCAGGGCGGCGCGAGCGGCGCCGGGCTCCCCGGGCGCCTCCTCGATGCCGAGGCCGAGGACCAGCTGGCGGGTGGCACCCACGGGGAACAGCCCCTCCACCAGGCGGCGCTCGCCCCAGGTCTGGAAGACCAGGCCGCGGGCGCCTGCGAACACCGGCGCCATGATGGGCAGGCGCAGCGGCTGCTCGTCGTGGGCTGCCGGGTGCATCACCGCCCGCCCGCCGGCCTCGGCCAGTCCCCGCACCGTGGGGTGGTAGAGGTAGGGGTAGAACACAACGGCATCGGCGTCGCTGGCCCCTACGGCGTCGACCACCGAGGGGTTGACCGGGCCCTGGAGGTCGATCCAGCGCTCCTGGTCGGCCACCGACGCCCGGGCCGGGTCGAGCAGAACCCGGCGGGAGAAGCGCTCGAAGCCCGGATCCCGGCCCGCAGCGGAGCGGAAGCGGTGCACGACCACCCCGTTGAGCTCCACCGTGCCCGGCTGGTACTCGTCGGCCCAGGTGTGCGAGTCGAGGGCGCAGGTGGTGAGGACCTCGGCCTCCCAGCCCAGCTGGGACACCAGCCGCTCGGCCAGCATCCGGGCGCCGAGCTCGGCTCCTCCCACCACCTCCAGGCCGTAGCGGGGCACGACGTAGGCCACCTTCATGGACCGAGGAGCCGCTCCAGGACGGCGGCCATGCGCTGGCGGGTGGCGGCCAGCTCGAAGTCGGCCAGCCGGGCGGTGCCGGCGGCCACCAGGCGACCGGCCAGCTCGGGATCATCCACCACCCGGTGCACGGCGGCCGCCACCGTGGCCGGATCCTTGGCCGCCAGGCACAGGCCGCCGGCACCGAGGGTCTCGGGCACGACGGCGGCGGCGTAGGCCACGATGGGCACCCGGTGGTGCATGGCCTCGAGCAGGGGGACGCAGAAGCCCTCGTGCTCGGACAGGCACACCAGCACGTCCGCCGCCTGGTAGTGGGCGACCAGCTGGCCGGGGCTGACCCCGCCCTCCAGCTCCACGGCGTCACCGAGCCCCAGGGCGGCGGCGAAGCCGGTGAGGGCCCGCAGGTAGGCGTCGGACGACGACGACCCGACGATCCGCAGTACGGCGCCGGGGTCGTAGGCCCGCCGGTAGGCAGCCAGAGCCTTGACCAGGTCGTGCTGGGCCTTGTTGGGCGCCACCCGGCCGACGAAGAGCCAGACCGGACCCGAGGATCGTTCCCGCAACCGCTCCAGGTAGGCATGGTCGACTTCGGCGTCGTGGGCGGCCACGTCCACCAGCACGGGGACCACCTCGGTCTCCCGGTAGCCGAGGGCCACCAGCTCGGCCTCGTTGTAGGCGCTGTCGGCGATCCCCAGGCGAGCCCGATCGGCCAGGGTGGCGAGCTGGACGCGGCCCCAGCGCAGGCCGTGCACGACGCCCGGCTCCCAGGGGGCGAAGAAGTGCTCGGGGGTGATGTTGTGGTGGTTGACCACCAGCGTCTCGGAGCGAGCCGCCACGAAGTCGGCCACCACCGAGCCGATGGCCGTCTGGTAGACGAGGACGTCGCCGGGCTGGGCCGCCAGCCGGGTGCCGTAGTCGGCGAAGGGGCGGCCTTCGGTGGCCAGGGCCGGGTGGACGTGTTCGGCGAAGAGCTCCGACGCCACCCCTATGGCCCGGGCCACACTCCGGATCTCGAGCATGTGGGCGCCCACCGCGCCCGGCTCCAGGGTGGGGACGAACTGGTGCAGGGCACTCACCAGGCGCCGTCCACCACCGGCGCCAGGGCGGCGGCGAAGCGCTCCCGGCTGCGAGCCAGCTCGAAGTCGCCCAGGCGGCGGCGGCCGGCGGCCACCAGGCCGGCGGCCAGCTCGGTGTCGGTCACGACCCGGTGCACCGCCGCCGCCACGAGCGACGGCGCCTTGGAGGCGAGGCTCAGGCCGGCACCGGCCAGGGTCTCGGGCACCGCCGCCGAGGCGTAGGCCACGATGGGCAGGTGGTGGTGCATGGCTTCGAGCAGGGGGATGCAGAAGCCCTCGTGGTCAGAGGCGCACACGAAGACGTCGGCGGCCTGGTAGTGGGCGGCCAGCTCGGCATCGGTCACCTCCCCCACCAGATCGACGGCACCGTCGAGCTCCAGCTCGTGGCGGAAGCGCTCCAGGGCAGTGGCGTAGGCGTGGGACGACGACCCCCCCACCAGACGCAGCCGGGCAGCCTGGTCGTAGACCCGCCGGTAGACGCTGAAGGCCTTGATGAGGTCGTGCTGGGCCTTGTTGGGGGAGATGCGGCCCACGAACAGCCAGACCGACCCGCTCCCCGACGCCTCCCGCAGGCGCGCCAGCGCCGTCCGGTCGACCGCGGTGTCGAAGGCGGCCAGGTCG
The DNA here is from genome assembly GCA_035553895.1 of Acidimicrobiales bacterium. Classification (GTDB taxonomy): domain Bacteria; phylum Actinomycetota; class Acidimicrobiia; order Acidimicrobiales; family CADCSY01; genus JADDRA01. Next base: position 29,074 of record DATMJI010000099.1, read on the forward strand.
ATCAGGAGGGGGACGACCTCGGTGTCGGCATAGCCCAAGTCGTCGAGCTCGGCCCGGTTGTAGGCGGAGTCGGCGATGCCGAGCACCGCCGCCGGGGCCAGGTCGGCCAGCTGGCGCCGGCCCAGGGCCAGTTCGGCACCGACGTGGGGCTCCCATGGTCCGAACAGCGAGACCGGGGTCATGTTGTGGTAGTTGACGACCTTGGGCTGGGGGCAGGCGAGCAGGTGCTCGACCACGGCGCTGCCGGTCGAGGCCTGGTACACCAGCACCGCCGGTTCGTCGCCGGCACCGTCGTAGCTGCGGAACGGCCGGGTCAGGTGCGCCACCTCGGGGGTGGCCTCGGCTACGTAGATCCGGGACTCGACGCCGAGGTCTTCCAGCAGCGAGCGCACGGCCAGGGTGTGGTTGCCCACGGCCGAGCGGGCGGCCAGGGTGGGGATGAACTGGTGGACGGCGGAGATCAACGACGGCGGACGCCGGTCACGACGTAGCTGGCCGGACCGAACAGCGCCTCCTCGATGTGGGCCAGGTTGGCGTTGAGGACCTCGGCCCCCTCGCCCGGCGGCACCGCCTGGAGGGTCACCAGCGGGGGCCCGTCGTGGTCGGCCAGCTCGACGAATCCCCGGCGCTCGAGCAGGGCCCGCCAGGTGGCGGCGTGCAGCGGTCGACCGGGCGAGAGATCGGTGGTGACCACGTCGCTGGCCCGGGCCCAGGCGCCCGGGCTGGTGCTCACCACCACCACCCGCCCGCCGTCGGCCAGGGTGGCGGCGGCCAGGCCGGCCAGCTCCACCTGGAAGGCCAGGGCCAGGCGGTCGACGCAGGCACACAGCACCAGGCCCCCGAGGCGGGCCTCAGCCACCCCCCGGAGATGCTCGAGGGCATCGCCGGCGCGCACCTCGGAGCCGGCGGCGACCGCCGACTGGGCCCGGGCCGGGTCGGGATCAACCCCGTAGGCGTCGAGGCCCTCGCCGACGAGCAACCGCACCAGGGCGCCGTCGCCGCACTCGCCCACCAGCACCCGGCCCTCGGTGCCGGCCAGGGCTTCGGCGATGCGGCTCTCGAAGGGCGACACCGCAGCCGGGTCGGCTCGGTGACGACTGTCGTCGCCGGCCGGATCGGTCGCCCCCCCGGCCGCCTCCAGGGCCTTGACCCGGCCGGCCAGGAGCTTGAGGGCCGCCGCCCAGGAGGTGGCCAGCTCGCTCACCTGCTGGGCCAGGTAGCGCAGGTACCACTCCATGAGCTTGCGCAAGCCCCGCTTGAGGGGGGCGACCCCGGGGATGTTCGAACCGGTGGGCACGTCCACGTCGACGAAGGAGGCCCGGTCGGCGGCGGCCAGCACGGCGTCGAGGTCGTCCCCACTGGCCGCGGCGGGGGCGAAGCGGGCGAAGACCAGGTCGAGCTGGCGCTCGAGGTCGGCGGGGAAGTCTCCCGACGCCCGCCGGGCCGCCACCTCGTCCTCGATCTCGCGCACCACCTGGTCGAAGTCGATGATGTCGCTCACGATGCCGCGCTCCGGGCCGGGACGTCGCCGGTGGCGCCCTCGCGCGCCGAGGGGCGCGACCCGGCCTCGGCCGCCAGCCGCTCCAGGTCGACCCGGGTGGGCAGGGCCACGGATCCCCAGGCCTCGCTGGGGTTGACCACGTCGACGTGGGCCTCCTGCTCCCGCCAGTCGAACATCTGGCCGCCCCGTAGGCTGTGCACGCCGACGGTGACCGGGTAGTGGCCTTCGAGCAGGGGGAGGGCGTCGAACACGAAGGCGATCTCGCCCATGCCGTGCAGGGCGGGCAGGCGGTGGCCCTCCACCCAGGTGTTGTCGCCGTAGAGGAGGTGGCCGTCGTGGGTGTGCACCGACACCACGAACACGGCGTCGGCCACGGGATCGGTGGCCTCGTAGGCGACGCGCACCGTGACCGACTCCCCGGTGTGGGCGTAGGGGCGCTCGGCGACGGGGTAGTCGACGGTGACGTTGCGGATACGCACCCGGAGGTCGTGCTCGGGGGCGGCCTCCTCGCTGGTGGGTTCGCCCAGGCCACCGGCCACCATCTGCTCCCGGAACGCCCGTACGGCTTCGCTCGGCGTGCCGTGGACCACCATCTCGCCGTGGTCGAGCACTACCGCCCGGTCGCAGATCTGGCGTACCAGGTCGGCTCCGTGGGTGACGAACACGATGGTGCGCCCGTCGCGCTGGAAGGCCTTGATGCGGTCCAGGCACTTGCGCTGGAACGACTCGTCGCCCACGGCCAGCACCTCATCGACCAGCAACACGTCGGGCTCCACGTTGGTGGCCACCGAGAACCCCAGGCGCACGTACATGCCCGAGGAGTAGTGCTTGACCTGCTGGTCGATGAAGCGCTCCATCTCGGCGAAGCCGACGATGTCGTCGAAGCGCTTGGCGATGTCGGCCTTGCTCAACCCGAGGATCGAGCCGTTGAGGTAGACGTTCTCCCGCCCGGTCAGGTCGGGGTGGAAGCCGGCCCCCAGCTCGAGCAGAGAGGCCAACCGGCCCCGGGTGCGGATCTCGCCCTTGGTCGGCTGGAGGATGCCCCCGGTGCACTTCAACAGCGTCGACTTGCCCGAGCCGTTGTGGCCCAGCAAGCCGGTGGTGTGGCCCTCCTCCACGTCGAAGGTGATGTCGCGCAGAGCCCAGAAGTCCTCGGGCTTGGCCCGCTTGCGGTGCTGGATCACCCGTTCCTTGATGGAGGACTGGCGGTCGGTGCTGATGCGGAAGCGCTTGGAGACGTCGGCCACCTCGATGGCGTTGCCCACTAGAGCTCCTCGGCGAAGTTGGCTTCGAGGCGGCCGAAGAGCTTGACGGCCAGGGCCAGCAGCACCGTGGCCGCGGCGCCCACGATGACCAGGTTGCGGAAGTACCACAGCGGCGAGGCGTCGGGCAGCAGCAGGCCGCCCTCGTCGTTGACGACGAAGCCGTAGAGGCCGCGCTGGAAACCCAGCACCACCGACGTCATGGGGTTCACCAGGGTGAGGCTGGTCGGCAGGCCGGACCGCCCCAGGGTGCCGGCGATGACGCCCCACGGGTAGACGATCGGCGTCAGCCAGAACCAGGCCAGCAGGGCCAGCTCCAGGAGGTGCTGGGTGTCGCGGGCGTAGACGTTGATGGCGGAGAGGAAGACGGCCATGGCCGAGGTGAAGATCAACAGCACCAGCAGGGCCGGCACCACCAGCCACACGTAGGCCAGGTCCACGCCCAGCCCGAAGGCCACCAGGGCGGCGACCAGCACCAGGCTCTGGAGGAAGAAGTGGACGATGTTGGCCCCGACGGCCGACAGGGGGAGGATCTCGCGGGGGAAGTAGATCTTGTTGACCAGCGACGAGTTGCCCACGATGGAGCCGGTAGCAGCACCGAGGGATACCGAGTAGAGGTTCCAGGCCAGCAGACCGCTCAAGAGGAACACGGCGAAGTAGGGGACCCCGGAGCCCAGCACCAGCTCGAACACCACGTAGAACACGGCCAGGTACATCATCGGGTTGAGCAGCGACCAGCAGAACCCGAGGGTGCTGTTCTTGTACTTGACCTTCAGCTCCTTGCGCACCAGGTTCATCAGCAGCTCCCGGTAGGCCCAGAGCTGGGTGAGGTGACCGGCGACACTGCGGTCGGGGGCGACGACGGTGGTGGGCACGTCGGCTTCCAGGGTCGTCACGCTGGGCGAATCTACCGCAGCCACCCGCGTGGCCCTCATCCCCGGGGCAACGCAAGGGGTGGCTAGGGTCGCCCAGCGTGCGCATCGCCTTCGACGCCACGCCGCTGCGCGAGCCCCGGACCGGGGTTCCCCAGACGGTTCACGAGCTGCTGGGTGCCCTTCCCGATGATGTCGACATGGTCCCCTACGTGCCCAGCGGGCGAGCCCTCCTGGCCCGAGCCCGGCGCCGGCCGGTCGGCCTGCCCGAGGGCACCCGCCTGCTCCCGGTGCCGGCCCGTGTCCTCATGCGAGCGTGGAGCCGAACTGATCGCCCCGCCGCCGACCGGTGGCTGGGCGACGCCGACGTGGTGCACGGCACCAACTTCGTCGTACCTCCCATGCGGCGGCGACCGACCACGGTGACGGTCCACGACTGCTGGTGCGCCAGGCACCCCGAGCACTGCCTGCCCGAGCGGGCCGCCTTCACCACCCTGGTACGCCGGGCCGTCGACCGGGGGGCATGGGTCCACGTGAGCACCGAGTACATGGCCGCCGAGGTGGCCGAGATCTACGGGGCCCACGAGCGCGTCGCCGTCGTGCCCTTCGGTGTCCCCCCGGTCGAGCTGGCCGGTGACGGCGGCGACACCGACCTCCCGGCGGCGTTGCGGGGCCGGCCCTTCGCCCTCGCCCTCGGCACCATCGACCCCCGCAAGGCCTACGACGCCCTCGTCCGAGCCTTCGCCCTAGCCGTCGCCGACGGGCGGGTCGAGGACCTGGCCCTGGTGGTGGCCGGTCCCGACGGTCCCGGTCGACCGGCGCTGGACGCCGCCGTGGGGGCCCTGCCCGCGAGCGTCCGGTCCCGGGTGCTGGTCCTCGGCTGGGTCAGCGACGCTGGGCGACGGGCTCTGCTGGCCCGGGCCACGGTGCTGGCCTACCCCTCGATCTCCGAGGGCTTCGGCTTCCCGGTGCTCGAGGCCATGGCCGCCGGGGTCCCGGTGGTGGCCACCGCCGCTGGGAGCGTCCCCGAGGTGGCGGGCGAAGGCGCCGAGCTGGTGGCGGTGGGAGACGACGACGCCCTGGGCGACGCCCTGGCCCGGGTGGTGGGCGACGAGCGCCTCCGGGCCCGCCTGGTGGCCACCGGCCGAGCCCGGGCCGCCACCTTCACCTGGCAGCGCACGGCCGCCGGGATGGTCGAGCTGTGGGAGCGGGCGGTAGCCCAATGAGGCGGGGCTACTGCCTGGCCTCGGTTGGCGGGGAGGTCTTCGGCTTCGGGGTCATCGGGCGGCGTTCGGCCGCCGAGGCCGACCAGGACACCACCGAGGCCCGCACCGCCGGCATCGCCGCCCACCCCGGCGGTGACGGCTACTGGCTGGTCAACGGGTCCCGCCTTGTCCTGGAGGTGGAGGACTCGCGCCGTGTGGGTCTACGGCGAAACCCCCCGGTGACCTCAGCCGCCGGCGCCGGAGGAGGCGAGGGTCACCCGCCACACGTCCAGGTCCATGGTGAGCTGGCGCCAGGTTTCGTCCGCCGGGTCGAGGCGACGGGGCAGCAGGGGGATCTGCACGGACAGGGCACCCAGCCACCGGTGCTCCAGGCCAGCGCGGGACCGGCTCACCAGCGATACCCCACCGCCGGCGGGGGGCGGCGGTGACGCCATCACCAGCACCGCCTCGTCCACCCCTCGCCGGCGCATCAGCTCGGCCACCTCCGCCTCGGTGGGTCGGGGGTCGGCGGCGAAAGGCTCGACGCCACCGATGTTGAGCACCTGGCGCCCGAAGCTCTGCTGCAGCGGCAGGGCGAAGACCCGGAAGGTGTTGGTGTGCAACCACCCGTCGGGGAGCTCGGCCGGGTCCAGCCCGGAGTAGACGACCGGGAGATCGTCCGGACCGGCCAGCTCGTCGAGGTCCTGCAACTGGCGGTAGGCGCCGTCGAAGAGCACCTCTTGGCGCTGGAGGGCGAGGCGCTGACCCACCTGGGTGCCGGCCCCCACCAGCACGGCGACGCCGGCCATGGCGACCAGGGCGGTGGCCGGACGCCCTCGGGCCAGTCGCCGAACACCAGCGACCACGGCCGCCGCTCCCCACAGGGCCGCCACGGCCATGGCCGGGAACACCTCGCTGAAGAGGTAGCGGTCCCAGTAGAGGTGGTAGGGGGCGTCGTGGGCTTCGGGGAGGCGGCGGGCGAAGAGCAGGACGAAGGCGCCGCCGACCACCACGGCAAGCACGCCGGCCACCACCCGGCCCGCCTCCTCGGCCGGTCGCGCCACCGTGGCCACCAGGGCGAAGGCACCGACGGCCACCACGGCCAGGAAGAGCCACCCGTAGCGGGGGAGGGCGTCGACCAGGCCCAGGGCGCGGAAGGCCACGGGGACGGCCACGGCCATGGTCACGGCCACCCCGGGCAGGAGCGCCCGCCGCACCGGCCCGGCCCACCGCCGCCGCGAGCCGGGACCGGCCAGGCGGTTGAGTCCCAGGGCTCCGGCCACCAGGGCCGCCACCGCCAGGGCGAGGGCGAGGGCGCCGAGAACCGCCTCCACGGGCCGGCCCAGGGTGTCGATGAGGGGGAACAGCCGCCCCGGCGTGAAGGCCTCCAGCTGGTAGTCGACGAAGTAGGCCGCCGAGTTGCGGGCGTCGTAGACGAAGCCGGCGTAGAGGGCGAGCAGCGAGGCGGCGACCACGGCGGCGAAGCTGCGCAGGGCGGGGCGACCGAGCACCACGGCACCCACCGCCAGAGCCAGTACCAACACCGGCCCGAGGAGCACGGCGTTGGCCCGGGTCACCATCATGAGGCCGGCGAAGGCGGCGGGGGCGGCCACGTCGAGGGGGCGGCCCCGGCGCACGGCCAGCACGGCGAAGAGCACGAAGGCGACCATCAGGGCGGCGTAGAGGGTCTCCGAGGCGGGGAAGCGGGAGAACCACACGGCCACCGGCTCGAGGGCCAGGACGGCGAGGACGCCCGCCACCACCACCGGGGCGAAGCCGAGGCGCTGGCCCAGGGCAGCAATGCCGGCCACCACCACCAGCCCGAGGAAGGGGAGGATGTCCACGGTTCCGGCCGGTCCCAGGGCCACGTTGGACAGGCCCAGGGCGACGCTGAAGAGGTGGAGGAACCAGTCGTGGAAGGGTCCACCGGCGGCGAGGATGTTGGCCCGGTTGACGTACTCGCCGAAATCGGCCGTCTGGAACAGGAAGTAGAAGGCGTCCCGGCGCAGGAAGGCCGCCAGCCCCACCAGGGCGGCGAGGCCGGCACCGGGCCAGCTGAACCGGGGCCGGGGCCAGCGGCGGACGACGGGGAGGGCCCGGGCCCAGCCGGCACCGGCCAGGACGAGCGAGGGCGCCACCAGCCCGGGGCGCCCGAGGAGGCCCAGGCGGGCCAGCACCAGGCCCAGACTCAGGAACCAGCCCAGGCCGAGGAGGGTGCCTTCGACGGCCATCGCCGCCCACCGGGGCTCCTCGTGGCGGGCCAGGAGCACCGCCGCCGGCAGGCCGGCGGCCAGGCACAGCCCGCCGAAGAGGGCGACGGCGATCACGCCGGAAAGGCCAGCCGGCGGCGGCCCCCCGCCGGGGGGTCGGGGTGGCGCCGCACGAGGCGACGATAATGGGCTGCGCCGGGCCCGCGGAGCCGGGGCCGGGCCCTCAGCGGGACCGGCCGGCGACCAGGGTGGCGGCCCGCCGGCCCGAACCGATGCACGCCGGCAGCCCCACCCCGGCGACGGCGGCCCCGGCCAGCGCCACCCCGGGCGCGACGGCGGCCAGCGCCTCCCCGGCAGCCGCCATCCGGTCCAGGTGGCCGGGCCGGAACTGGGGGAAGGCCCGGTCCCAGCGGGCGACCCGGACCTCGGTCGGGTCGGCGGCGATGGCCAGGGCCTCGGCCAGCTCCAGGTGCAGGCGCTGGATGAGGGCGCCGTCGTCGAGGGCACCGGCCCGGGCGTCGCCGAAGCGCCCGGCCGACGCCCGCAGGACGACCTGGCCCGGCCGCCGGAGGTGGGACCACTTCGACGACGCCCACGAGCAGGCGGTGGTGAGCCGGCCCTCGCCGCGGGCCACCAGGAAGCCGCTGCCGTCGAGGCGCCGGCCCACCGCCGCCGCCGGGTAGGCCAGGGCCACCAGGGCCACCGAGGCGTGGTCGACGGCCGCCAGGGTGGCGGCCACCTCCGACGCCAGGGGGGCCAGCAGGGGGGCGGTGACGAAGGCGGGCGTGGCCAGCACGACGACGTCGGCGGTGATCACCCCCGGCGGGCTCACCAGCCGGTAGCCCCCGTCGCCCGAGGGCACCAGGGCATCCACCCGCGCCCCGACCCGCAGGTCGACCCCGCGTGCGACCAGGCTGGCCACCAGGGTGTCGACGAGGCGGCCGAGCCCTCCGGCGACGGTGAGGAAGGCCGGCTCCCCGCCACGGTCGGGGTCCGGGCGGGGGGCCCGGCGGCGCACGCCGAGCACCAGGCTGCGGTGGCGGCGGGCGGCCTCGGCCAGGCTGGGAGCGGTGACCTCGATGCTCAGCCGGTCGATGTCGCCGGCGTTGACGCTGCCCACCAGGGGATCGACCAGACGGCGGTGGGCCTCGCCCCCGAGGCGGCGGCGCACCACGGACCCGAGGGCGACGTCCCCCTCGAGGGGGCGGCCGGGCAGCAGCGGCTCGGCGGCCACCCGGGCCAGGCCCCGGGGCGACAGCGTCCGGGACCGGGCCAGGGGGAGGAAGCGGGCGGGTACCCCGAGGTCCAGGCCCCCCGGCAGGCGCCGGAGAGACCCACCGCACCACAGGTAGGCCTCGGAGCGGGCGGGGGCCACCAACTCGTCGCCGAGGCCCAGCTCCCGGCACAGCTCCCGAGCCTCGGGGCGCCGGGCCAGGAAGGCGTCGGGGCCGAGGTCGACGTCGAGGCCGGCGAGGGGGGCGCTGCGGATCTTGCCCCCCGGGCGGTCGCCGGCCTCGAACAGGGTCACCGACACGCCCGGCCGACCCGCCAGCTCGTGAGCGGCGGCCAGGCCGGCGATGCCGCCTCCCACCACCACGGCGCGGATCATGGCCCGGCGGCGGCCACCACCCGATCGGCGAGGGCACCGAGCACCCCGGGATCGTCGTTGACCACCCGGGTGCGGGCGTAGGCCAGGCCGAGCTCGCCGGCCCGGTCCCGGGCCTCGATGTCGAGGTCGTAGAGCACCTCCAGGTGGTCGGCCACGAAGCCGCACGGGCACACCAGCACCCCCTCGGCCTCACCCCGGGCCGCCAGGTCACCCATCACCTCGAGGATGTCGGGCCCGATCCAGGGCTCGGGGGTGCGCCCGGCGCTCTGCCAGGCCACCGACCAGTCCGACCACAGGGAAAGGCCGACCTCGGCGGCCACGGCGGCACCGGTCTGGCGCACCTGCTCGGGGTAGGGATCACCGCCGGCCACCACCCGCTGGGGGAGGGAGTGGGCGCTGAAAAGGACCTTGGTGGCGGCCGGGAGCTCGGCCCGGCACCGCCGCACCTCACCGGCCAGGAAGTGCAGGTAGGCCGGTTCGAGGTGCCAGTCGTCGATGGTGACCACCGCCGGCCGGGCGGCCAGGTCGGCGGCGGCGGCCTGCACCCGCGCCAGGTACTGGCCCACCGAGGCGGCGCTGTAGTGGGGCGCCAGCACCAGGGCCACCAGCCGGGTGGCACCGCCCTCGGCCAGTCTCGCCACCGCCTCCTCCAGGAACGGGGGGGCGTGCTTGTAGCCGACCTCGACCACGAAACGCCCGGGTGCCCGGTCGTCGAGGGCAGCGGCCAGGGCGGCGGCCTGGGCCCGGGTGCGCCCGGCCAGGGGCGACGTCCCGCCGATGGCCCGGTAGCGACGCTCCAGGTCGGCCAGCAGCTCCGGCGCTGGCGGCCGGCCCCGGCGGACGTGGGTGTAGTAGGCCTCGATCGCCCCGGGGTCCGCCGGGGCCGGCCGCCAGCGCCGGAGCTGCTGGCCGACCTGGAGCGTCGCTACCGGGCCATCGGCGGGACGTCGCCCCTGGCCGGGCGCACCCGGGCCCAGGCCGCCGCCCTGGCCGC
>DATMJI010000100.1:0-13520 GCA_035553895.1 Acidimicrobiales bacterium
CCCCCCGAACACGTGAGGTGCAACCCCCCATGAAGAAGCTGCTGAAGAAGCTGTCCCGCGCCGACCAGCCCGGCCGCCGCGACGCCCTGGAGCAGGAGGCGGCCGAGCAGATCAGGCAGGCCAGCGGCCAGGCCCCACCGCCCGAGGCCGCCTCTTGGGCGGCGGCTCCGCCGAGCGCCGCCCCGGCGGCCCCCGCCCCCGGCGACAACCGGGTGGGATCGGCGCACGGTGCGCCGGCCCCGGCGCCGGGCGGTCGCCGGATGACCGTCCAGGAGCGGATGGCCGCCCGCTCCTGACCCCGCAGGTCCCCGGCGGGCGGGTCAGCGTCCTGAGGGCGCGCCCGCCGGCTGGGGCCCCCGGCCGGCGTCTGGGCGGATCACCAGCACGGCGCCGCTTTCCACCTCGACCGTGACCGTGAGCGACACCACCTCGTTGCTCACCCCCCGGCTCGAGCCGGCCCCGAGATCCTCGCCCCGGAGCCGATAGCGCAGGCCGTGGGTCCGCACCCGCCGGGCCCGTCCGCCGGTGGCCAACAGCGTCACCAGCTCGCCCGGGACGGCGTCGAAGCCCACCGGGAGGTGGGGCCGGGCCAGGTAGAGGCGGGCCGGGCCCATCCTCGCCTCGACGGGGACCGAGGCCAGCGCCGGCATGGACAGCACGGCGACGTTGGCCACCAGGTGGTCCAGGCGCCCGCCGTGGCCGCCGAGGACGAGGATCCGGCGAGCACCCCGGGCCCGGGCGGCCAGCAGGGCCAGCTCCAGATCGGTCCGGTCCTTGGCCACCGGGTGGCGCTCCACCTCGCAGCCCCCGGCCTCGGCCGCCGCCAGCGTCCCGGGCCCCACCGAGTCGAAGTCGCCCACGGCCACGTCGACGTCGAGGCCCAGGCGGAGGGCATGGTCGAGGCCGGCGTCGGCCGCCACCACCAGGGCGCCGGGCGGCAGGTCGGTCGCCGTGGCCGGGTCGATTGGGTCGCCGCCCGTCACCACCACCGCCACCGGCCCACCGGGCTCCATGCCGGCGGGGACTCTATCGGGCGGCCGGCAGGAGTCGCCGGCCCATGCATCCGCTACCGTCGTCGGGGGAGCGCTGGCTCCGATTGGCACCTGATCGAGCGAAACGAGGAGGATGGGGCCGTGAGCATGAAGGTATGGATCGACCAGGATCTCTGCACCGGCGACGGCCTGTGCGCCGAGATCGCGCCCGACATCTTCTTCGGCAAGGACGACGGCCTGTTCTACGTCAAGGAGGAGTCGTCCAACTTCGGGGAGACGAAGCTCTACGACGGCGAGGCCCATCCGGCCAGTGCCGAGGGCACGGCCCGCATCCCCGACGGGGGCATCGACCGCACCATCGAGGCGGCCGAGGAGTGCCCGGGGGAGTGCATCTTCATCGAACCGGAGTGACGCGCCCCTCGCCGGTGCCGGCCGGGATCGACCCGTGCATCGGCACCGGCCGCCCGCCGCTTGAGCGACGATCTCGGGAAGAGTGGGCGCCAATCGGGTGACAGTGCCGGTGCCCCCCTCGGCGTGGTCCCTGTTCCGCCCGATACGGGGATATGCGTCCTGGTCTCCGAGCCTCGATCCTCGCTGCCGCCTCGCTGGTCCTGGCCGCCATCGCCCTACCGGCCCAGGCCCAGCTCTGCGAGGTGCTCAACGAGCTCGGTGCCTGCACGCCGTCGGCGCCTCCCGATCTGGAGTACACCGGCGACGGTCGCATCATCCTGCCCGGTGTGCCTTCGACCGACGGGGGGTCGCTCCCACCGCCGCCGTCCGTCCCCACCGAGCGACCGGAGATCGCCCGCCAGCTGCTGAGCCAGGCCAACCAGGAGCGGGCCCGGGTGGGGGCGCCGGCACTCACCTCGCGGGACGACCTGGTGGGGCTGGCCACCAGCCAGACCCGCAAGATGCTCGGCACCGGCGGGGGGCTGCTGCACAACCTCGACCTGGTCACCCGGCCCCTGCTCGACCGTCTCGGGGCCGTCGTGGCCGGCGAGAACGTGGGCTGGAGCACCCACGTCGAGGACATCCACCCTCGCTTCATGGCCAGCCCGGGGCACCGGGCCGCCCTGCTCGATCCCCGCTTCACGGTTGCCGGCTTCGCCGTGATCCAGGACACCGACGGCCTCTACTACGTCACCCAGGACTTCATCCAGCCCAGGGGAGCGGCCCCGGCGGCAGCAGCGCCGGCGGCGCCGGCAACCTCGGCGGCGGCGGCGCCTGCTCCCACCGCCGGCCCCCCGGCCAACCCGGCCCCCGCCGGGGCACCGGGAACCCCGGCGGGGGTGGCGCCGGCCGGGACCGGCGACGCCGCCGCCGGCTCCTCCAGCGACGGGGCGCCGCCGGCCACAGCGGCTCCGGTGCCCACGACCGGGGCCACGCCCGCCACGGCGGTCGGCGGGGACGGGCAACGGCTGGCCCAAGGGGCGGTGGCCGGCGTCCTCGCCGACCCCGTTTCGTCGACCACCACCCCGCTGGCGCTGGTGGTCACGGCGGTGGCGCTCCTGGCGGCGGCGGCCGCCGGCCAAGCCCGGTGGTGGGCCCGGCACCAGGGCTGACCCCGCACCCGGCGCCCCCGGGCCGTCACCGCCGGGCGCTGAGCAGCGCCTCCAGCAGGTCGCCGTAGTCGATCAGGTGGCGGCTACCGAGGAAGTGCGCCGACGCCCGCTGGCGGGCACCGGCACCCAGGCGCCGGGCCAGCTCGGGATCGCCGAGGACCCGGCGCAGGGCGGCACCCACGGCGGCGTGGTCACTGGGATCGGCGAGGAGCAGCCCGCTCTCGCCGTCGACGATCTGGTCCTGGATCCCGCCCACGGCACTGGCCACCACGGGCCGGGCCTTCCACATGGCTTCGGCCACGGTGAGGCCGAAGCCCTCGGCCAGGCTCTTTTGCACGACCACGGCGGCGTGGCGCTGGATGGCGTTGACGATGGCGGCGTTCTCCTCGATGTCGGCCATGGGCAGGCAGACCAGCTGGATGCGAGCCCGGGCGGCATGGGGCAGCTGGCGCCAGGCGGCCACGCACTCGTCGAGCACCTCCGCCCCCTCGGGATCGTCGGCCACCCCGGCCACGTTGGGACCCACCAGGGCGAGGTGGGCGGGGGTGGCGGTCACCACGTGCTCGGCGAAGGCCTCCATCAGGCCCTGCATGTCCTTGAGCCGGTCCCAGCGGGACACCTGCACGACCAGGGGCACGTCGGCCCCGGGCGGGGGACCGCTGCGCACGATGTCGGCCAGGTGGTCGACCCGGCCCGGCGAACCGTCCCGGCGGGTGAAGGCGGCCGGTGGCCGGTCGCCGTCGGCCACCAGGCCGACCTGGGCCACCACCGCCCGCACCGTGCCCGCGCTCAGGTCCTGGTTCTTGGCCGAGAAGGGATCGATGGACGGTGCCACCAGATGGACGCGGCGATCACCCTGGAGCCAGTTGGGAACGTAGGCGGCCCGGGAGAAGACGATGCCGGCGGCATCGTGAAGGTATGGCTGCACGAACGTCCAGGCCCGATCCACGTGCTCGTTGGCCCGGTCGCTGCCAATGTGGCTGCGCCAGATCACGGTGGCGCCGGCGCCGGCCATGGCCCCCACCAGCCCGGCGGTCTGGGGATCGTGGAGCACGACGACGTCGCCCGGGCGGACCAGGCTGAGCAGCTCCTCGGCGTTGGCCCGCGTCACCGCGTCGTAGTGCCGGTGCTCCTGGGCGTCGAGGGGCCCACCGTCGCCAGCCTCGCCGTGGAAGCCGTTGTGCAGGCGCTTGGTGATGCGGAAGAACTCGGGGTCGCCCTCGACCACCAGCCACCGGGCATCGACACCCCCGCCCCGGGCGTAGGCCAGCAGCGGCTGCAGCATCTCGGCCACCCCGCCACCGGCGGCGGTGGAGTTGACGTTCCACACCGTGGACGAGCCCAGGAGGTCGCGCACCGTGGCGGCCGCCTCTTCCAGGCGGCCGACCTGGGCATCGCCCACCAGGGGGGCGAACCGGCTCGGGGGCATGGCCCCCACGTTGACCTCCTGCACCCCGGGGACGGTACCTGCTGGCGCCGGCCCTCATCCGCCGGCGCCCCCACCGCACTACGGTCGGGTGGTGGGCACGGGGCGTTCGGTGGCGGTGGTCGACATCGACGGGGTACTGGCCGACGTCGGGCACCGGTTGCACCTCCTCGACCGCCGGCCCAAGGACTGGGACGGCTTCTTCGCCGCCGCCCGGTCCGACCCCCCACACCCCGAGGGCCTGGCCCTGGCGACCGAGCTGGCCCGCCACCATGACGTCGTCTTGCTCACCGGGCGCCCGGAACGCTGCCGGGCCGACACCGAAGCGTGGCTGTCCGGCCAACGGGTCGGCTACCGCCAGCTGGTCATGCGCCCGGCCGGGAACCACCGGCCGGCGGCCGAGGTCAAAGTCGGCCTCCTCCGGCTCCTCGCACGCGACCGGCGCGTCGCCGTGCTCGTCGACGACGACGAGGAGGTGATCGCCGCCGCCCGGGCGGCGGGCTACCCCGTGCGCCTGGCGACGTGGGGCCGGCCCAGCGAGCCCCTCCACCGGGCCCAGGAGGTGGAGGGCCGGACCTGAGCCGTGCGGGGGCTCGGGCACGGCTACTGGGGCAGCAGGCCGTGGGCCAGGATGGGCTGGTCGGTGGCGACCACGCCCGGCTCCTCTTCCTGGGTGATGGCCACGGCCACCAGTGCCTCGGATGCGGCGAACGGCACCACCTCGGGATCGCGCCCCATGAGCCCGAGCGAGATGAGCCGGTCACCCATGTCCCCCCAGAGCTGGTAGGTCCGGCCCTCGTCGAGGGCGGGCAGGTCGGCCGCCCACAGGTAACCCTCGCCATCGTCGGTGACCACCGCCCGGGTGGTGACGGCCCCGTCGAAGGAGGCCAGCTGGATGACCTCGGCACCGGGCGAGGTCTCGGCCGCCTGGTACGCCCGCTCCAGGGCATCCCGCTCCAAGAGACCGGCCATCTCGTCGAGGCGGCGGTCCTGGTCGGCGAGTTGCACGCCGAGCACGACGATGACCACGGCGGCGGCGGCGAGGACCGCCGCCCCCATCCGGTTCCGCCACGTCTGGCGAGACCGTTCACCGCTGCCCATGGGCAGCATGGACAACTTGTCGGCCAGGGCGCCCCCGGGCGCCTCACCCTCCAGGGATGCGGCGATGCGGTCCCACAGCCCGGGTGGGGCAGGGGCACCGGTGTGGGCCAGCAGCGCTGCCACCTCGCGGAACTCCTCCACCTCGGCCCGGCAGCGGGCACAGGTGGGGAGGTGGGCTTCGACGAAGGCGTGCTCGGCCGCCTCGAGGGCGTCGAGGGCATAGGCGCCGAGAAGCTCCTCCACCTGCTCGTGGCGGTATCCCGTGCTCATGTCGTGCTCCCCACGCCGGCGTCGGCCAGGGCACCACGCATGCGCCGCAGCCCGGCCCGGATCCGGCTCTTGACCGTGCCTTCGGGTTGGCCCAGCAGCGACGCCACCTCCCGGTAGGTGTGACCACCGAGGTAGGCCAGCTCGATGGCTTTGCGCTCCTCGAACGGCAACTCGGCGATCGCCTCCCTCACGTGGTCGGCCACGGCGAGGTCCCAGACCTCGTGTTCGATGTCATAGCCGGCTTCGGCCCGCTGGCGGTGCTCCTTGAGCTCGCGGTCGCGCCGGGACTGCTCCGACCGGATGAGATCGACCGAGCGCCCGTGGCACTGGGCCAGCAGGTAGGACCGCAACGAGCCCCGATCGGGGTCAAACTTCTCGGGGGCGTCCCAGATACGCAAGAAGACCTCCTGGACGACCTCCTCGGCCAGGGTCTGGTCGGCCAGCAGGCGCCGGGCCAGAGCGAAGACGGCACCGGCGTGGCGCCGGTAGGCCTCGGCCAGCGCGTCCTGGCGCCAGCGAGCGATGGCGACGACGAGGTTGGCGTCGCTGGCCTGGGAGAGCTCGGACATCGCCGCCATGTCCTCTTTCTTCGGCGCCGCCGCCCGCAGCGGATGGGTTCGTCGCGGCCGGGGGGGGCCGGTCGGCGGCTGGGAGGATTCGCTCATGGGACATATGATCGCGCCATGGCCGCCTTGGAGATCGTTCCGTCCGTGCTCCCTGCCGATTTCTCCCGCCTGGGCGAGGAAGCCATGGCCCTGGAGCAGGCCGGCGTCGACCGCATCCAGTGGGATGTCATGGACGGGAACTTCGTGCCTAACCTCACGTTCGGACCGGACGTGATCGCCGCCGTGCGACCCCACGTCACGGTCCCCTTCGAGGCCCACCTCATGGTGAACAACCCCGACGAGCTCCTCCCCCGCTACGTCGAGGCCGGCTGCGAGTGGCTGCTCATCCACGCCGAGTCGACCATGCACCTGCACCGCAGCCTCAGTCTGGCAGCCGAGCTCGGCGGCAAGGCGGCCGTGGCCCTCAACCCCTCCACGCCGGCCAGTGCCGTCGCCCACGTCCTCGACGTGGTCGACATGGTGCTGGTGATGACGGTCAACCCCGGCTTCGGGGGCCAGGCCTACATCGCCTCCATGGAGTCCAAGGTGGCCGAGGTGGCGGCCATGGTGGCGGCCAGCGGGCGCGACATCGACATCCAGGTCGACGGGGGCATCAGTGCCTCCACCGTGGCGGGCGCCGCCGCCGCCGGTGCCAACATCCTGGTGGCCGGCAGCGCCTTGTACCGCGACCCCGAAGGGCTGGAGCACGCCGTGTCCGACCTGCGGTCCCGGGCCGAGGCGGCCTACCGCCGGCCCGGCACCGCTGCCGCCTGAGGGCTGGGGCCCCACGACCTCAGTCGCCCCACTCAGCGGGTGGCGGCGCCCACCGTGCCCCGGTGCAAGGTGATGAGGCTGCCGGCCAGCATGACCTCGACCTGGCGGGCCGACAGCCCGTGCTCCACCCGCAGCTCGGTTCCCTTGGTCCGGTTCTCGACCACCAGCGGTGCCCCGGCGCGTACCCGCTCCGCCACCCCGCTCAGGTGCAGGTGGTCGCCGGCGTCGATGCCGCCGTAGTCGGCCGGGTCGGCGAAGGTGAGAGGCAGGACGCCGAAGTTCACCAGGTTCTGCCAGTGGATGCGGGCGAAGGAACGGGCGATGACGGCCCGCAGGCCGAGGTAGCGCGGGGCCAGGGCGGCGTGCTCCCGGCTGGAGCCCTGGCCGTAGTTGTCGCCGGCCACCAGCAGGTGCCCGCCCGACGCCTTGGTCTCCAGCGCCCGGCGGCTGTAGCTGGCGTCGACCTGCCAGAAGGCGAAGTCGGCGATGGCCGGGATGTTGCTGCGGAAGGGCAGGACCTGGGCCCCGGCGGGCAGGATCTCGTCGGTGGAGACGTCGTCGCCCATCTTGAGCAACACGGGGCCGCCGAGATCGTCGGCCAGGGCGTCGAACTCGGGCAGGGAGGCGATGTTGGGGCCCTTGACCAGCTCGACCTCCCGGTTCTCCTCGCCCGGTAGGGGCGGCACCAGCATGGCCGTGTTGACGTAGCTCTTCGAGGGCGGGACGAAGCGGGGGTAGTCCATGTCGAGGTCGCGGGGGTCGGTGATCACCCCGGTCAGGGCCGAGGCCGTGGCCGTCTCGGGGCTGCACAGGTAGACCTTGTCCTCCGTGGTACCGGAGCGACCGGGGAAGTTGCGGGGCATGGTACGCAGGCTGATCTCGTCGGTGGCCGGGGCCTGGCCCATCCCGATGCAGCCCATGCACCCCGACTGGTGGAGCCGGGCCCCGGCCGCCACCAGATCGAGCAGGTAGCCCTCGCCGGCCAGGGTCTCGAGCGTCTGGCGGGAGGCGGGGTTGACGTCGAAGCTCACCCGGTCATGCGTCTGGCGGCCCTTGACCATCATGGCCGGCACCGCCAGGTCGCGCAGGCCGGGGTTGGCCGACGAGCCGAGCACGACCTGGCCGATGGGCAGGCCCGCCACCTCACGTACGGCCACCACGTTGCCGGGGCTGGAGGGCTTGGCGATGAGCGGCTCGAGGGTGGACAGGTCGATCTCCTCCTCGACGTCGTAGCCGGCATCAGGGTCGGCCACCAGCTCGACCCAGTCGCGGCCCCGACCCTCGGATTCGAGGAAGCGCTGGACCTCGCCGTCGCTGGGGAAGACCGTGGAGGTGGCCCCCAGCTCGGCTCCCATGTTGGCGATCACGTGGCGGTCCATGGCCGACAGACCGGCGAGGGCCGGGCCGTGGTACTCGATGATGCGCCCCCGCCCACCGGCCACCCCGTGGCGCCGGAGCATCTCCAAGATGACGTCCTTGGCGCTGACCCATTCGGGCAGCTCGCCCACCAGGTGCACGCCCCAGATCTCGGGCATGGTGGTGTAGAAGGGCTCGCCGGCCATGGCCATGGCCACCTCCAGGCCGCCGGCGCCGATGGCCAGCATGCCGATGGCCCCCGCCGCCGGGGTGTGGCTGTCGGAGCCCAGCATGGTCTTGCCCGGCACCCCGAAGCGCTGCTGGTGGACGGGGTGGCTGACCCCGTTGCCGGGCTTGGAGTACCACAGGCCGAAGCGCTGGGCGGCGCTGCGCAGGAAGAGGTGGTCGTCGGCGTTCTTGAAATCGGCCTGCAGGAGGTTGTGGTCGACGTATTGGGTCGAGACCTCCGTCCGCACCCGATCGAGGGCCATGGCCTCGAGCTCGAGCATCACCATGGTGCCCGTGGCGTCCTGGGTGAGGGTCTGGTCGATGCGCAGGCCGACCTCGTGGCCCGGGGTCATCTCCCCCTCGACCAGGTGGGCGGCAATCAACTTCTGGGCCACGTTCCGCGTCATCCGGGCACGCTAGCGCCTCACTGCCCCGGCGCTGGAAGCCACCGCCTGGAGGATTGGCGCCGTTGAGCGGCGCTGAACCTCCAGGCGTCGCCCGACACCCACCGGCGGGGTGTCTGGCCGGCGGCCGGGCCCCCGCCTAGGGTAAGCGCCGTGAGCGAGACGCCGGCGTCGACCACCGAGTCCCGAGAGAGCAGCGACGAGCCTGTGGTCGAGGCCCGGCTCCCGGCCACCCGCCAGGCCGTGATCGTGGTGCTGGTCCTCACGGCGCTGGCCATCCTGGTGATCGTCCAGTTCGCCTTCAGCACAGCCAACGACCGCCAGTCGATCGACGGGACGACCGCCACCAGCTCGCAGTACGTCGGCGGCTAGCCCGCCCTCGCCGCCGAAATACCGAGGGGCCGGCGCCCCGCCGCCCGTAGCCTCGGGCGGGTGCCCCTCCACCGCCGGCTGACCCAGCTCTTCCTCGGCCTGGCCACCGCCGGTGCGGGCCTGGCCCTGGGCGTGCGCAGCCGGCTCGGCCTCGGCCCCTGGGACGTCCTCCACCAGGGCCTGGCCGAGCGCCTGGACCTGCCCATCGGCACCATGGTCATCGCCGTGGGGGCGGTGGTCCTCCTGGCCTGGATACCGCTGCGCCAGCGCCCGGGGCTCGGCACCCTGTGCAACGTGCTCACCGTGGGCCTGGTGCTCGATCTGACCCTTGCCGTGGTGCCCGAGATCCAGGGCCTGGCCCTGCGGGGCCTGGCCGTGGTGGCCGGGGTGGCGGCGGTGGGCCTCGGATCCGGGCTCTACCTGGGCGCCGGGCTCGGTCCCGGACCGCGGGACGGCATCATGACCGGCCTGGCCGCCCGGGGCCCGTCCATCCGCCTGGTGCGCACCGCCATCGAGCTGAGCGCGTTGGCCGCCGGCTGGCTGCTGG
Organism: Acidimicrobiales bacterium; assembly: GCA_035553895.1. Classification (GTDB taxonomy): domain Bacteria; phylum Actinomycetota; class Acidimicrobiia; order Acidimicrobiales; family CADCSY01; genus JADDRA01. Next base: position 9,638 of record DATMJI010000100.1, read on the forward strand.
GGGGCACGGTGGGCATCGGGACCGTCCTCTTCGCCCTGGCCATCGGTCCCCTGGTGCAGCTGTTCCTCGCCCGCTTCAGCCTCCCGCCGCGACCGGGCGGGCGGGAGGACCGGATGCCGGAGGCGCCGGCACCGGTGCCCGGCTGACCCGTCGCTGGCGTAGGGCGGCAGCCACCACCACGACCAGGGCTGCGCCGTAGCCCAGCCGGCCGAGCGCCACCGTGTGGGGGTGGTCGAGGATGACGGCGAAGTAGTAGGGGTAGCCCGCCACCAGCACCGCCACCCAGCGGGGCCGGGCGGCCACGGTGGCCACGGCCAGGAGGGTCACGGCGTACCAGGGCTGGACCGGCGATGCCGCCAGCAGCCCGGCCCCCAGCAGCCAGGCGGCGCCAGCGGGCGGCGCTGGGCGGCGGGCCAGCACCCAGGCCCCGACGGCGACCACGGCGACCACCGACACGGCGCCGGCCACCACGGGGGGCAGTCCCAGTGCGGAGGCCACGAGGAAGCGGCCGCCGTCGGCGTAGTCCTCCTCCACCAGGTAGCCGGGGAGGAACCCGAGCACCCGCCAGCCCACGGCCAGGACGTGGGGCAGGTAGGCCAGGGCGGCCACCGCTGCGGCCCCGGCGCCGGCCCGGGCCAGGACGGGGAGCCGCCGGCTGCCGGCCACGCCGGCCAGGGCCAGCACGAGCACGGCCGGGTAGAGCTTGACCATGGCGCCGGCGCCGATCAGCGCCCCTGCCGCCACCTGGCGCCAGGGCGTGGGGATCCGGTCCCGCCCCGACGCCGGCGGCGCCAGCACCACCAGCGCCCCCACGACCAGGAGCACCGCCAGCCCGTCGACGTGGCCGTTGTGGACGAACTCCAGCACCGGGGCCGGGCACAGGGCGTACAGGGCACACCAGCGGCGGTCGCCACCCCAGCGCCGGAGGGCAACCGGCACCAGGGCGAGGACACCGGCCTCGGTGACCAGGCCGGCCACCTTCCACGGGGTGTGGCGGGCGCCGTCGGGAGCAATGGCAGCCACGGCGGCGAACCAGGTCTGGGCCAGGGGCGGGTAGATGGTGGGTTCGGCCGGGCGGTTGATCCGGGTGCAGCCGGGGGGCCGGTCGATGTCGTCGCAGTCGGCGGCGCCCGGCCACAGCCACGGCTCCCGCAGGCCGGCCAGCTCGTCGGCCTCGGGCTCGTAGCGGTAGGGGTTGATGCCGGCGGCCTGCACCCGGGCGTCCCAGGCGTAACGGAACAGGTCGTCGGAGGTCGGCGGCGAGCCGGCCAGGGCCACGATCCGCAGGGCCAGCCCGGCCCCGAGGACGACGGGGAGCACCACCCGGGCCGGGAGCCGCAGGGCCGCCGCCACGCCCACACCCCAGGCCACGCCCCACAGGCCGAGCTGGCCGAGGATGGACCAGCGGCCGTCGAGGATCGCGGGACCGGTGGCGACGACGGCCGACAGGGCGACGCCGAGGCCGGCGGCCAGCACCAGGACGGCGACCGGTGCGGGCGACGCCGCCGGCGCCGGGGGGGGCGCGGGGAGCGCCCTCACCCGCCCCCGGCGGGGCGGCCAGTAGCGGTGGCCAGCTCGGCCATGCCGTCCTCGAAGCCGATCCGGGCCCGGAAGCCGAGCTCGGTCGCCGCCCTCTGGGGAGAGGCGACCACGTGGCGGACGTCGCCCGGGCGCCACTGGCCGGTGACCACGGGGTCGAGGTCCCGGTCGTGCGGGGCCATGGCCCGGGCCAGGGCGCGGGCCATGTCCAACACGGTGTGCGGGGTCCCGCTGGCCACGTTGAACGCACCGCCGACCCCGGTGGTGAGGGCGAGGACGTTGGCCCGGGCCACGTCGTCGACGTGCACGAAGTCGCGGGTCTGGCCCCCGTCCTCGAAGACCCGGGGGCTGCGGCCCCCGGCCAGGGCCGACCGGAAGATGGCCGCCACCCCGGCGTAGGGGGTATCGCGGGGCATCCCCGGCCCGTAGACGTTGTGGTAGCGCAGGGCCACCACCGGGGCGCCCGCCTCCCGCCCCCAGAGGGTGCACAGGTGCTCCTGGTGGAGCTTGGTGGCGGCGTAGACGTTGCGGGGATCGGCCGGGGTGTCCTCGGCCACCGCCGCCACCCCCAGGCGCTCGCCACAGCCGGCGACCGGGCAGGGAGGATCGAAGCGGCCGGCGTCGAGGTCGGCGGGGCGGCGGGGCGGCGGTGAGACCAGGCCGTGGCGGGAGCACCGGGACCGGCCCTCCCCGTACACCACCATGGAGCTGGCCAGCACCAGCCGCCCGGTGAAGCCCCGTCGCCACAGGCCGCCGAGGAGCGTGGCCGTGCCCCCGTCGTTGGTGGCGACGTAGTCACCGATGTCGCCGTAGTCGACCCCGAGGCCCACCTTGGCCGCCTGGTGGGACACGGCGTCGACCCCGTCGAGGGCGGCGGCGACGGCCTCGGGATCGGTGACGTCGGCCACCACCAGCTCGGCCCGGGGGTCGATCCCGGGGGCCACGGCGTGGACCCGGGGGTCGAGGTTGTCGAGCACCCGGACGTCGGCGCCCCCGTCGAGGAGCTGGGCCACCACCCGGGAGCCGATGAAGCCGGCCCCGCCCGTCACCAGGACCCGCACGCCCGCCCTTCGTCGTCACAGCGCCATCTGGTGGCCCAGGCAGGGCGTCGGCAACCTCGTCTGACCATCAGTTCGCCTGGAGCCGCGGGGGCATCCACCACACCGGCCACGTCGCCACTCTGGCCTGCCGGCGGTGGCTCGCGCCAGGAGTTCACCAAAACGTGAGCTGGGCCCGGACTGGGTCGGCGGGCCCGGGCTGGCTAGAACAAGGGGGTGCCCGACGTCGTGGTGCCCGTCCTCGACGAGGCGGCCGCCCTCCCCGACCTGCTGGAGGCCATGCCCGAGGGCTACCGCCCCGTCGTGGTCGACAACGGCTCGCGGGACGGCTCGGCCGCCATCGCCCGGGCCCACGGGGCGACGGTGCTGGAGGAGGGGCGGCGAGGGTTCGGCTCGGCCTGCTTCCGGGGGCTGATGGGATCGGACCCCGCGGACGGCGTGGTCTGCTTCATGGACGGCGACGGCTCCCTCGATCCGCAAGACCTCCCCCTGGTGGCCGGTCCCGTGCTCGAGGACCGGGCCGACCTCACTCTCGGGGCCCGCCGGCCCACCAGCCGGGGCGCCTGGCCCGCCCACGCCCGGTTGGCCAACGCCGCGCTGGCCTGGGAGCTGCGCCGGCGCAGCGGCCTCGCCCTGTCCGACCTCGGTCCCATGCGGGCGGCCCGCCGCCAGGGCCTGGTCGAGCTGGGCATCGAGGACCGGCGCTCGGGCTGGCCCCTGGAAATGGTTCTGCGGGCCCAGCGGGCCGGCTGGCGGCTGCACGAGGTCGAGGTCGACTACCACGCCCGGACGGGGCGATCCAAGGTGACAGGGACGGTCCGGGGCACCCTGCGGGCGGTGGCCGACATGACCAGGGTCCTGCGGTGAAGCCCACACCCGGCCACCCCGAGCTGCACCTCCTGGTGATGGCAAAGGAGCCCCGGGCGGGCCGGGTCAAGACCCGGCTGTGCCCCCCCTGCACCCCCGAGGAGGCGGCCTCGGTCGCCGAGGCGAGCCTGGCCGACACCCTGGATGCGGTGGCCGCCTGCGGGGCCGGGCGCAAGGTGGTGGCCCTGGCCGGCACACCCGGCGCCTGGCTCCCCTCCGGGTTCGAGCTGATCGAGCAGCGGGGGGACACCTTCGCCGAGCGCCTGGCCAACGCCTGGGCCGACACCGCCGGTGCCGGCGTGCAGATCGGCATGGACACACCCCAGGTGGGGGCGGGCGAGCTCGATCAGCTCCTCGCCCTGCTGGCCGGCGGGGGCGGCCGGCGGGCGGTCCTGGGACCGGCCGCCGACGGGGGATGG
>DATMJI010000101.1:0-10910 GCA_035553895.1 Acidimicrobiales bacterium
GGGACGGGCGTCAGGGCGGATCACTCGGCCCAGCGCAGCCCGGTCCGGGTCTCGACCTCGAGGTCCTGGCTGGTGGCGAAGGTGTCCTCGACGGTGCGGGTGGCGGGGATGCCCACCTGGACGATCGCCTCCACCTGAGCGGGTCCGTCACTGAAGCCCGGGCCGGATTCGACCACCACCACCATGGTGAAGGTCTGCTCGACGCCCCGGCACGCTCCCGTCTCCACCCCCCGGCGGCCCCATCGCCTTCGACGGCGAGGCCCGGGCCAACACCAACGTCATGCGCTTGACCGGGCGGATCACCTGCCCCTTCGCCAGCCGCTTCCGGATCGTGGCCACGGTGACCCAGGGGTCGACGGTGGGCCGGGGGGTGGAGACGGGAGCGTGTCGGGGCGTCGAGCAGACGTTCACCATGGTGGTGGTGGTCGAATCCGGCCCGGGCTTCCGTGACGGACCCGCCCAGGTGGAGGCGATCGTCCAGGTGGGCATCCCCGCCACCCGCACCGTCGAGGACACCTTCGCCACCAGCCAGGACCTCGAGGTCGAGACCCGGACCGGGCTGCGCTGGGCCGAGTGATCCGCCCTGACGCCCGTCCCAACCCGTTCTGGCAGCAGGATCGGCTGGAATTCCGACCGATCTTGCTGCCAGAAGCGGGCGGCGGGGGAGGAGAGGTCAGGACCCGGCGTCGAGCTCCGACACCGGGATGCCCGGGGTGTCAGCCAGGGCGGTGAGGGCGCCTACGATCCCCGCGGCTAGGCCCTCGGCAGTGGCATCGTCGTAGAAGTCGACCTTGTAGTTCACCTCGGCCCATAGCTGGGCCCCGTCGTCGAGGAAGGTGACGCTCAGCGGCGGGAGCTGGCCCCGGAAGTAGAGGCGGTCCGGGCCCCGGTCGGGCCCCGGGCGCTCAACCACGGCCACCCCCGGCGCCCACTCGTCGTGGGCGGCGTGGAAGTACTGGATCTCGATGGGCAGCACCGACATGAGTTCGACGGCGCTCACCTGGGTCGGGAAGTCGGGAAGCAGGGCGTCGCGCACCCGCAGGAAGGGGATGTCCTGGTGGTCGAACAGGCCCAGCACCCGGTCGCGAGCCCGGGCCAGCAGCTCGGCGAATGTGGGGTCACCGGAGAGGTCGGTGCGGATCCGGCCCACCCCGGCGAAGAAGCCGATGACGCCTTCGAGCTCGGGCCGGTTCCGGCCGCTGAGGGTTGTGCTCAACACCACGTCGGTGGTCCGGCCCAGGTGTCCCGTCACCGCCGACAGGGCGGCCACGCAGGCCACGAAGGTGCTGGCCCGCCCGGCCCGCACCTGGGCCTGGAGGCGCCGGTAGGTGGGGCGGTCGAGGGTGAGGGGCCGGCACGAGATGCGCCGGCTCGGCCGCTCGGGCACCTGGTCGAAGGGCACGGCCGGGCCCAGTGGCATGCCGGCCAGGGTCGCCGTCCAGTAGGCCAGCTGGCGCTCGAGCAGGGCCGGGGTGAGGCGCCGGCGCTGCCACAGGGCGAAGTCGGCGTACTGCAGGGCGAGGGGACGGAGCTCGGGAGGTCGTCCTTCGAGCAGTGCCTGGTAGGTGGCGGCCAGCTCGCTGAGGAAGATGTAGGCCGAGGTGCCGTCCGACACCAGGTGGTCGAAGGTGACCGCCACCTCGGTCCCGGCGGGCCCGAGATCGAAGGCGTGGGCCCGGAACAGGGGAGCGACCTCCAGGTCGAAGGGCCGGGCGTCCTCCTCGCCAACCCGGCGGGCCAGCTCGTCCTCCCGCTCGGCGGTGGGCACCGAGGTGAGATCGGTGACGGCCAGCGCCACCTCCACGTCGCCGGCGATGCGCTGCCACGGCTGCCCGTCCTCGCCGGCGAAGCTGGTGCGCAGGATCTCGTGGCGCCGGGCCAGATGGTCCAGGGTCCGGGCCAGCACCTCCCGGTCAACGGCACCGGGGAAGCGGTGCTGGGCGGTGACGTTGTACAGGCCGCGGGGCTGGGCCTGGGCCTCCAGGCGCCACATCTGCTCCTGGGGCAGGGACAGGGGCAGGCGGTCCCCGGGGGAGCGGGGCTGGGGGCCCAGGGCCCCGGCGCCGGCACCGCCACCCGGCGACCCCGCCGCCGCAGTTGTTTGGTCCACCACCGCCGCCAGCCGGGCCACCGTCGGGTTCTCGAAGATGGCGTGCAGGGACAGGTCGATGCCGAAGGCCTCGCTGGTGCGAGCCACAGCCTGGGTGGCCAGCAGGGAGTGCCCGCCGAGTTCGAAGAAGTCGTCGTTGGCCCCCAGGTCGGGCACGGCCAGCACCTGGCGCCAGATGGCCGCCACCGCCTCCTCGGTCCCTCCTCTCGGTGCCCTCCCGCCGCCCCCGTGCGCCGATCCCCCTCGCCCGGGTGGCGGCAGGGCCTGGCGGTCGAGCTTGCCGTTGGGGGTGAGAGGGAAGGCGTCGAGGTCGACGAAGGTGGCCGGCACCATGTAGCTGGGAAGGCGCTCGGCCAGGTACCGGCGTAGCTCGGCCGCCGCCGCCACCTCGGCACCGGCCACGGTGTAGGCCACCAGGCGCTTGTCGCCGCGCTCGTCGGCCCGGGCCACCACCACCGCCTCGGACACCGCCGGGTGGGTGGCCAGGGTCGCCTCCACCTCCCCGCACTCGATGCGGAACCCCCTGATCTTGACCTGCTCGTCGCGCCGGCCGACGAACGCCAAATTGCCGTCGTCGCCTTGGCGGGCCAGGTCGCCGGTGCGGTAGAGGCGGGCGCCGGGGGCGCCGGAGAAGGAGTCGTCGACGAAGGCGGCGGCGGTGAGCTCGGGGCGCCCCAGGTAGCCCCGCGCCAGGCCCCTCCCACCGATGTGGATCTCACCCACCTGGCCGGGGGCCACCGGCTGGCCCCGGTCGTCGAGCAGGTGCACGGTGACTCCGGGAAGGGGCCGACCGATAGGCGGATCGCCGGTCACCTCCCGGTCGCCGGGCTCGTAGACGGTGGCCATGACGCTGGCCTCGGTGGGGCCGTAGGCGTTGATCCAGCGCACCCGCCGGCCACCCAGGTGCTGCCAGCGCCGGTAGACCTCGCCGAGGGCCCGGTCCCCGCCCACCACCACCAGGCGGAGATCCGGGGGCAGCTCGTCGCCCCGCTCGTCGAGGTCGCGCACCCACTCGTGCCAGTAGGCGGTGGGCAGGTTCATGACGCTGAGGCGCTGGTCGCGCAACCACCGGGACCACGACCGCCCGAGCAGGGGGGCGTCGTCGGGACGCAGCACGACCGTGCCCCCGCTGGCCCACGTCGGGAACAGCTCCTCCACGCTGACGTCGAAGCTGATCGAGCAGAACTGCAGGACCCGGTCACCCGGCGCCAGGCCGTAGCGGTCGATGGCTGCCCGGTGGTGGTTGACCAGGGCGCCGTGGGAGAGCATGACCCCCTTGGGTGTGCCGGTCGAGCCCGACGTGTACAGCAGGTAGGCCAGGTCGTCGGGACCGGGGCCGCCGGGGGCGGGCGGCGCCTCGCCACCTGCCGGTCGGGCGGTGCCGCGGTCGAGGGCCACGACCTCGGCCCGGTGGTCGCCGAAGCGACCGGCCAAATCGGTGGTGGTGAGCAGGACCCGGGCGCAGGCGTCGCCCAGCATGAACGAGAGGCGGCTCTGGGGGTAGGACGGGTCGAGGGGGAGGCAGGCGCCGCCGGCCTTGAGCACACCCAGCAGGGCGACGGCGAGCTCCGGCACGCGGGGCAGGCAGACCCCGACGGCCACCTCCGCCTCCACGGCCAGCCGGCGGAGGCGGCCGGCCAGGTGGTCCGCCTCCCGGTCGAGCTCGCCGTAGGTGATCTGGGACGTCCCGGCCACGACCGCCACCGTCCCCGGGCTGCGCCGGGCCTGGGCCTCGACCAGGGCCGGGATGGTCGACGGGTCGGGCACCCCCGATCGCCTCAGAGGGTCAGCTCGAGCAGGTCGTGGCCGACCACCACCTCGCCGTCAAAGCCGGCGCTGGCGCCCTTGAGCCAGCGCTCGTCGGCCACGTCGTCGTCGCCGGGAATGAAGTGGGTGAGCACCAGGCGGGCCACCCCGGCTTCGGCGGCTACCGATCCCACCTTGCTCAAGGGGGTGTGGGAGTTGAGCAGGTGGTGCTGACGCTGGCGGGCTTCCCAGTCGTCCTCGTCGTCGGCGTGGATGTGGCCCGGGTCGGTGAAGACCTCGTGCACCAGGATGTCGGCACCCCGGGCCAGGCGCACCAGGTTGGCCGAGGGAGCGGTGTCGCCCGAGATCACCACCGAGCCGGCGTCGGTGTCGAAGCGGAAGGCGAAGGCGGGGAACACCGGCGGGTGGTCGACGAGGATGGCCGTCACTACCACATCGTCGTCCTCGCTGATCACCAGCGGCTCCATGGGCGGGGCCACGCGTTCGGGGGCCTCGGCCCCGATGCCCTCGGGCAGGGGGATCTCGTGGGGCACGACCAGGGCCGACAGGTCCGAGCGCCCGGAGTCTCGCATGCGGATGTTGATGTCGTAGGCGTGGGCCGCCAGCTGGTGGTGGTGGAGCCGGGCCAGCCCCGGCGTGGGGTCGTCGGGCACCACCACGGGGATCTCGGGGCCGCCGGCCGGGCTCGGCGGGAAGGCGGCCACCCCGCCGGCGGGTCCCGGCCCGAAGACCCGTACCGGCGGGTTCCACTGCAGGATGGGCCAGCCGCAGAGGAACAGGTTGAAGTACTCGCTGACGTGGTCGGAGTGCAGGTGGGTGAGGTAGACCTGGTGCAACGACGACAGCAGCCGGGCCCGGCGGAGCTGGCGGGTGACGCCGCTGCCGCAGTCGACGAGGTGCACGCGGTCCCCCACGACCACCGCCTGGGAGATGCCCTGGCGGTGCGGTGAGGGCAGGGGCCCGCCGGCCGTGCCGAGCAGGACCAGGCGGGGTGGCGTCGTCGTCATAGCAGGTGATGCACCTTATCGCTTCGGGGGTGCCAGCTCCTCGCCCACCGGCCATGGGCGCCGGGTGAACTACCATGCGGGGTACATGCCTGGTGACGCTGCGAGCAGCAACGGGGCCGGCGAGCTCTGGTGAAGGTCCTGTGCACCTGCCTGCCGGGGCATGGTCACTTCCTGCCCATGGTCCCCCAGGCCCGCGCCCTGGTCGAGGCCGGCCACGAGGTGGCCTTCGCCACCGCCGGCGAGTTCTGCCCGTCCATCGAGAAGGCCGGCTTCGCCACCTTCCCGGCAGGGATGAGCCTGCCCGAGCAGCTGGAGGAGGCGGGCCGGCGCATCCCCGAGGCGCAGCTCCCACCGGGCAAGGAACGCTTCGAGACCTTCGTGCCCCGCATGCTCGCCGGCGTGGCGGCACCGGCCCGGGCCGCCGATCTGGGCCCCATCCTCGCCTCCTTCGGACCCGACATCGTGCTCCACGACGAGACCGAGCTCGGCGCCCCGATGGCCGCAGCGGCGGCCGGCGTGGCCTGGGCCGACCAGAGCGTGGGCATCCTGCGCCCGCTGTCCATGGCCGCCCTGGCCGGCCGCACCCAGGCCGAGGCGGCGTCCCGATGGAAGCTCAGCTACCCGGGCGACGACCTGGGTCCCTACGCCGGGCTCTTCCGCTACCTCTACCTCGACGTGTGCCCGCCCCGGTTGCAGAACCCCGAGATCGCCCAGATCGCCACCGCCCACCCCGTGCACAACCTCAGCCAGGCCTCGGGGACGGTCGACGACCTGCCCCCGGGGCTGCGCTCGCTGCCGGAACGGCCCAGCGTCTACGTGAGCCTGGGCACCATCTTCAACCGGGACCCGGGCGTCTTCGCCGACATCCTCGGGGGCCTCGGCGCCGAGGATGTCAACGTGATCGTCACCATCGGCCCCGGCGCCGACCCGGCGGCGCTGGGCCCCCAGCCGGCCAACGTCCACGTCGAGCGCTTCATCCCCCAGGCCCTGCTCCTGCCCCGGGTCGACGTGGTGGTCAACCAGGGGGGCACGGCCATCCTCGACATCCTCGGCCACGGCCGACCCCTGCTGGTGTTGCCCCGTGGGGCCAACCAGTTCCACAACGCCGAGGCCTGCGTGGCCAGTGGTGCCGCCCTGGCCCTGGATCCCGGCGAGGTGAGCTCGGACTCGGTGGCCCGGGCCGTGCGGCGGCTGCTCACCGAGGCGGCCTTCGGCCAGGCCGCCCGGGCGGTGGGGGCCGAGCTGGCGGCCATGCCCGGCCCCGACCGGGGCGTCGCCCTCCTCGAGCGCCTGGCGGCGGAGCGGACCCCGCTGACGGCGCCGTGAGCGGCGCCCCCGTCTTCCCGCCCCTGGCCGGGCTCGACGATTCCCAGGTGCCGCGGGTGGCCACGGCGCTGCCGGGCCCCCGGTCGGCCGAGCTGTGGGCCCGTGACGCCGCCCACCACGCCGGAAACTCCTCGCCGGCAGCCCAGTGGCTGGAGCTGGTCATTCACGACGCCGCCGGATCGCTGGTGCGCGACGCCGACGGCAACGTCTTCCTCGACTTCTCCTCGGGGGCGGTGGTGGCCAACCTCGGCCACTCCCCGCCGGCGGTGGTGGCGGCGCTCCAGGAGGAGGCCGGCCGGCTGATGCACTACTTCGACTTCGCCACCGCCCCCCGGGCCGCCTTCTTCGACGCCCTGGCCGCCACCCTGCCGCCCGAGCTGCAGACCTTCCAGATGTACAGCACCGGCAGCGAGGCGGTCGAGGCCGCCCTGCGCCTGGCCAAGTCCTTCACCGGCGGCTACGAGGTCATGTCCCTGCACCGGGCCTGGCACGGCCGCACCATCGGCTCCATGTCGCTCATGGGCGGCTTCCCCCTCAAGCACGGCTACGGCCCCTTCGTCCCCGGGAGCCACCACACCCTCAACGCCTACTGCTACCGCTGCCCCCTGGGGCTGGAGCGCGGGGGGTGCCAAGTGGCCTGCGCCGGCCTGGCCGACCGGGTCTACGAGGAGTCGACGGAGCGCCGGCTGGCGGCGGTGATCGTGGAGGTGGTCCAGGGCGTGGGCGGGGTCATCCCCCAGCCCCCTGAGTTCCTGGCCCGCCTGCGGGCGCTCTGCGACCGCACCGGCGCCCTGCTCATCATCGACGAGATCCTCACCGGGATGGGCCGCACCGGCACCATGTGGGCCTTCGAGCAGACCGGGGTGGTCCCCGACGTCCTCCTCGCCGGCAAGGGGCTGGCCTCGGGCTACCCCATCTCGGTCATCGCCTCCCGGCGGGAGGTCCTCGACACGCTGCCGTTTGGGGCACCCGGCGCCGGTGCCTCCACCTTCGCCAGCGGCAACCTGGCCTGCGCCGCCGGGGCCGCCACCCTGGGCCTGCTGGCCGACGGCACGGTGCTCGAGGGTGCCCGCCGGGTGGGCCGGCTCCTTCTCGACGGGCTGCGAGCCCTCCAGGACGACCACCCCCTGATCGGCGAGGTGCGGGGGCGGGGCATGCTCTTCGGCCTCGAGCTGGTCACCGACCGCACCACCAAGGCCCGCATCCCGCCCGAGGTGGCCCGCCGCCTGCTCCTGGCCCTGGCCCGCCGGGGACTGCTCACGGCGGGGGCCGGGCCCATCTTGCGCCTCACCCCGCCGCTGGTGCTCACCGAGGCCCAGGCCCAGCGGGGGCTGGAGATCCTTGACCAGGCCCTGGGCGAGGTCGAGGGCGGCCTCGACCGGTGACGGCCGGGGCCGGCTTCGAGGCCGTCCACCACGTGGGGGTGACGGTGGCCGACCTGGATCGCTCCGTCGACTTCTGGCAGCGCCTGCTCGGGGCCCAGCCCCGGAACCGGCGGCGCCTCGACGGCCCCCAGGTGGGCACCATGGTCGGCTACCCCGGGATCCGCATCGACTCCTGCTGGCTCGACCTGCCCGGCGGCGTGGCCCTCGAGCTGCTCCAGTACCTCGACCGGGACGAGGCGCCCTACGACCCGGGTACGGCGCACCCCGGCAACGTCCACGTGTGCCTGCAGGTCGCCGACATGGACCGGGCCCATGCCCACGCCCTCGACTGCGGGGCCCGGGCGGTCACCGGCACCCCCATCGAGGTCGGCGCCGGGCCCCGGGCGGGCAGCCGGCTGGCCTACCTGCGCGACCCCGACGGGGTCACCATCGAGCTGGTCCAGCCCCCGCCGGGAACCGGGCCGTGAGCCTCCCCCGCACCCCGGTGGGGGAGCTGGCCGGCCGCGCCGGGACCGCCGTGCGGGTCTGCGGCTGGGTCGCCGAGGTGGCCGGCGACGAGCCGGACTGCCGCTTTCGGTTGCGGGACCGCAGCGGCTCGGTCGAGGTCCGCACCCCGGCGCCCCCACCCGGGCTGGGGTGCGAGGCCGCGGTCGACGTCCGGGGGTGGGTGCGCACCGGGGGCGACGCCGCCGGGGCTCTTGCCGTGGTGGCCGACGAGGTCCGGGTGGTGGGCCCGGTGCTCGACCCCCTTCCGGTCGGGCCGGGGAGCACCCTCGACGAGCGCCTCGACTGGCGCTTCCTCGACCTGCGGCGCCCGGCCAACGTGCTGGCCTTCGCCGTGCAGACCACGGCGGAGCGGGCCATGCGGGCCTACTGGGCCGAGCACGGCTTCGTCGAGTTGCACTCGCCCAAGCTGCGCCCCAACCCCAACCGGTCGGGCCGGGAGCTGTTCCCCGTGCCCTACTTCGACCGCCAGGCCTACCTCGTCCAGTCCCCCCAGTTCTACAAGCAGATGGCGATGGCCGCCGGCTTCGAGCGGATCTTCGAGGTGGGCCCGGTGTTCCGGGCCTTCCCCGGCATCGACAACCGCCACGACACCGAGTTCACGTCAGTCGACGTGGAGCTGTCGTGGATCGACTCCCACCACGACCTGATGGCCTTCGAGGAGCAGTGGTTGCGCCACGTCGTCGTCGCCGTGGCCGCCGAGCACGGCGACGACATCGCCCGCACCTTCGGGGTCGATGTGGTGGTGCCCGACCTGCCCTTCCCCCGGATCCCCCTCGACGAGGCCCGGGCCGTGGTCGACAAGGCCGAACCCGACCTGGTCCAGCCCCCCGGCGACCTCGACGCCGCCGGCGAGGCGGCGCTCGGGCGCCACGTGGCCGAGACCCTGGGCCACGAGTTCGTCTTCGTCACCGAGTACCCGGAGTCGACCCGGGGCTTCTACCACATGCACGTCGACGACTCCGACCCCCGCCTGCGGGACTTCGACCTGTTGTGGAAGGGGATGGAGATCACCACCGGTGCCCAGCGCGAGCACCGCTACGACCGCCTCATCGCCCAGGCTCGGGTCGACGGCGTCCCCCTCGAGCCCATCCGCTACTACCTCGACTGCTTCCGCTTCGGCTGCCCCCCCCACGGCGGCTTCGGCCTCGGCCTCACCCGCTTCCTCATGTCCCTCCTGGGCCGCGACGACGTCCGCGAGGTCACCTACCTCCCCCGCACCCGCGACCGCCTCAGCCCCTGACCGCCGCGCCGGTCCACTCCCCGAACTGGTGGTAGAAGCGGGGCCATCATGGCCCCGCTTCTGCCACCAATTGGGGGACGAGGGCGAGGGTGGTCGGGATGTCAGGGTGGGGGAGAGGGGGCGTCGGCCCCGGCCTCGGCCACGACTGCCGCCAGCTCGGCCACGGTGGGGTGCTCGAAGACCACGGTGAGCGGCAGGTCAGGGGAGTAGGCCTGCTGCAGGCGGCCGGCGATCTGGGCGGCGGCCAGGGAGTGGCCGCCGATCTCGAAGAAGTCGTCGTGGAGGCCCACCCCCGCCTGGCCCAGCGCCTCCTGCCAGATGGCGAGCACGGCCGCCTCCAGCGGGGTGGGCTCGGCTCCTCCGGGCGGGGTCCCGGCGCCGCCGGCACCCCGGCCGGAGGCCTCGAGCAGGTCGGGAAGGACGCGCTTGAGCACCTTGCCCGAGGCGTTGCGGGGCAGCCGGTCGACGACGACGATCCGGTGCGGCGTCTTGTGCTCGCTGAGGTGGGCCCGGACGGCGTCCTGGAGCTCCCGGACGCCGGCCGGGGCCCGCAGCACCACGGCGGCGGCCACGTCCTGGCCGAGCACCCGGTGCTCGACGCCGAACACGGCGACGTCGGCTACCGCCGGGTGGGCGAAGAGCACCGCCTCCACCTCGGTGGGCGAGATGTTGGTGCCCCCGGAGATGATGAGGTCCTTCTGGCGGGCGTCGAGGTACAAGAAGCCGTCGGTGTCGAGGTGTCCGAGGTCACCGGTGCGCAGCCACCCGTCGGGGGTGAAGGCGGCCCGGGTGGCCTCCAGGTCGCGGTAGTAGGCGCGGGCCGGGGCCCGGGGGTGGCGCAGCCAGATCTCCCCCCGGGTACCCGGAGCGACGTCGCCGCCGTCCTCGCCCACCACCCGGACCTCGCTCCCGCCCACCGGCGTCCCCACCGAGCCCGGCCGGTCCTGGGCGCCCACCAGCAGGGTGCGGGCTGTGCCCGACTCGGTCAGGGCGTAGGCGTTGCACAAGGTGGCCCGGGGGAAGGCCTCGGCCAGGCCGTCCAGGAGGGTGGGCGCCAGGGGCGCCGACGACAGCGTCAGGCGCTCGATCGAGGTGAGGTCGTGGCGGTCGGGCGCCCCCGAGTCGAGCACCACCTGAGCCATGGCCGGCACCAGCTGGAGGCGGGTGACCCGGTGCTCGGCCACGGCGGCGCAGAGCTGGTCGGGGTCGAAGGCGGCCAGGGCCACGGCCACCCGCCCCCGCCGCCGCAGGGGCATGCGCAGCACCTCCTGGCCGGCGTTGGTGCCCACGGGGAAGGCGTGAAGGAACGAGAGGTGCTCGGGCACCGCCGCCCCTTCGGGGGGCAGCTCGTGGAAGGCCAGGTTGGCGTGGGAGCAGGCCACCCCCTTGGGGGTGCCCGTGGTACCCGACGTGTAGAGGATCTCGGCCAGATCCTGTGGCCCTGGAGGCTCGCCCGGCTCCCCCCCCTCCGTTCTCTGTCGGCTGAGCCGTGCCGGCGACGGTCCACCCGACAAAGAACGGGGGGGGTCGGCCGAGATCTCCCCGGGGGTGGCGGTCCACCAGGGGCC
>DATMJI010000102.1:0-10206 GCA_035553895.1 Acidimicrobiales bacterium
ACCGGGGGCTCCGGCCCCCGGTCCGGCCCGGTCGGGGCGGGCGATGCGGTGCCGGCGGGCCGGCGGGCGGGATGGGCGCCGGCCCCCCCCGGACGGAGCGGGGGCGAGACGCCGCACTAGTATTCAGGGTAATCTATTCGCGCTCTTGTGGATCCGTACTGTACCCTTTGGCCGGGTCAGGCCGGACTGCGGACGTAGGAGAGGAACCCTGGTGGCAGATGCAGCCGCAACGGCGGTGGTGCAGCGGTGCCCGCTCGGGCCGCCGGGGCCACGGTCGGACCAGCCGGGCACGCCCTGATGCGCGCCGCCCCCGCGCCGGACCCCGGGGAGGCGGTGCCGGCCCGGCGCCTGGCCGAGGTCCTTCCCCTCGGCCGCGGCGGCCGGGCGCCCGGCGCCGCCCCTGCTCCCCGCCTGCCCGCCTTCGCCGCTTCCCTTGTGGGCCGGCGCCAGGAGGTGGCCGAGGTGGCCGAGCTGGTGGGCAGCCACCGCCTGGTCACCTTGAGCGGCCCGGGAGGGGTGGGAAAGACCCGCCTGGCGGTGGAGGCGGCGGGGCGCCTGGCCGACCGGCGAACTTACTTCGTCGACCTCAGCCTCCTGCGGGGCGGGCACCAGGTGCCCGAGACCATCGCCCTGGCTCTTGGCGTCGGCGAGTTGCGGGGTCGGGAGCTGGCCGGGCTCCTGGCCGGGGTGGAGGCCGGGGAGGCGCTGGTGGTGCTCGACAACTGCGAGCACGTGGTCGCCGCCTGTGCCGATGTCGCCCGCCAGATCCTGGAGCGGTGCCCGAGCCTGCACATCCTGGCCACCAGCCAGCAGCGGCTGGGCGTGACCGGGGAGCGGGTCTTCCCCGTCCCGCCGCTGGCCCTGCCCGAGCCGGGGACGCCGGCGACCCTCGAGGGGGCCATGGGGTCCCCGGCCGTGGAGCTGTTCTGCCAGCGGGCCGGCGCCGTCCGGGGGGGCAGGATCGCCTCGGCCGCCGACCTCGACGCCATCGCCGACGTCTGCCGGCGCCTGGAGGGCAACCCCCTCGCCATTGAGCTGGCCGCCGCCCGGGCCGACGTGCTGCCCGTGGCCGACATCGCCGCCCGACTCCACCGCCACCTCGACGTGCTCCGGACCACCACGCCGCCCGGTCCCCCCCGCCAGCAGACGCTGGCCGCCGCCCTGGCGTGGAGCCACGATTTGCTCTCGCCTTCCGAGCGCATCCTCCTGCGCCGCCTGTCGGTGTTCGCCGGCGGATTCAGCCTGGGGGCGGCCGAGGCGGTGTGCGTGGGGGGCGAGGTCGATCGCCACGGGATCCTCGACCTGCTCGGCGGCCTGGTGGCCAAGTCGCTGGTGCTGGCCGACACCGGCGCGGCGGTGGCCCGCTACCGGCTGGTGGGGACGGTGCAGCACTTCGCCGGCAACCGCCTGGTCGCCGCCGGCGAGGCGGCCCAGGTGAGCCTGGGCCACGCCCGGTGGTACGCGGAGTGGATCGAGGCCCGCACCGCGGCCGGCGGCGGGGCCGCGTGGCCGGCCGCCCACCGGGTGGAGGCCGACAACGTCCGGTCGGCGCTGGAGTGGTGCGTCGCCGAGGGCCAGGCCGAGCTGGCACTGCACCTGGCCGCCGGGCTCATGGGCTTCTGGGAGAGCACCGGTCGCTTCGCCGAGGCCCGGGAGCAGCTCGAGCGGGTGCTGACCCTGGCTTCCTCGGCCCCGGCGGTGCTGCAGGCCGCCGCCCACCACGACACCGGCTTCGCCGCCTTCATGGTGGGCGACTTCGACGCCGCCCGGGACCACCTCCAGCAGGCGCTCGGCGCCTGGGCCCGCACCGGCGATGCCGAGGGCGCGGCCCGGACGCAGGGCCTGCTCGCCTTCGTCTCCACGCTGGGCGACGGCCGCACCCGCGTGGACGACCTGGAGCGTGATGCCGAGCGGCTGCGGGCCTCCGGCGACGGTCGCCGCCTGGGTGAAGCCCTCCTGGCCTGTGGCCACGCCCGGCTATTCCGGGGGGAGCCGGCGGCGGCCGTCCTCCACTTCCGCGAGGTGGTGGCGGCAGCCCGCCGCCGGGGGGACGAGGTCATGGCGACCACCGCTCTGGTCGGCCTGGGCACGGCCGAGCTGGGGCGAGGCGACTACCGGGCGGCCGAGCGTACCCTCGGCGAGGGCGTGGGGCTGGCCGGCGAGCTGGGCCAGAGCCACGCCGAGGCGGTGGGACTGGTCGGGTTGGCCGAGCTGGCCCGGCGGCGGGGCGGCGGGGACCAGGCCCGGTCGCGCTTCGAGGCGTGCCTGGCCAGGGCCCGGGCACTCGGCGCTCCCTACCCCCTGGCCCGGTCCCTGATCGGTCTGGGCCGGGTGCTGGTCGATGCCGGCGTCCCCGGTGAGGCCGGCGCCCACTTCGAGGAGGCCGCCAGCCTCGGCCGGAGCAGCGGGCTGGCCCACCTGGTGGCCGCCGCCCTCGACGGCTTGGGCCAGGTGGCGGCGGCGGCCGGCGATGCCGGCACCGCCCGGGCCCGCTTCGAGGCGGCCCACCAGAGCGCCCTCGGCTGCGGGGACCAGGCCTCGGGGGCCGACGCCACCTTCCATCTGGCGGCTCTGGCCCGGGCCGAGGGGGACCTCGACCAGGCGAGCGCGTGGCACGACGACGCCCTCCACCAGCGCCACGCCTGCGGCGACCGGGTCGGGGTGGCCGACTCGCTGGAGGCGCTCGCCAGCCTGGCCCTGGCCCGCGGCAGCGGCGACGTGGCCGCCCGGCTCCTGGCCGCCGCCGGGGCCCAGCGAAAGGCGCTGGGCGCCGCCCGGGCCCCCGGGGCCAACCCCGCCCACGAGGACGACCTGGCCCGGCTGGCCACCCAGCTGGTGCCCGAGGATTTCCGGCGGGCATGGGAGCAAGGAGCCGCTCTCTCCGCCGACGACGCCGTGGCCTACGCCACCAAGGGGCGGGTGCCGGCCCACCGTCCGCCCGCCGGGGGGCGGCCTACACTTCGGACATGACCGACAACTTGCTCGTGGTGGGTCAGGGCTACGTCGGCCTGCCGCTGGCCATGCGGGGCGTGGAGGCGGGGTTCTCGGTGGTCGGCCTCGACCTCGACGGGGAGCGGGTCAAGCGCCTGGCCGTCGGCGACTCCTACGTGGAGGACGTGCCCTCGCCGGCGCTGGTGGCGGCCCTCGACAGCGGGCGCTACCGCCCCACCAGCGACCCCGCCGACGTCGCCGGCTTCGACGTGGCCGTGGTCACCGTGCCCACCCCGCTGCGGGAGGGCAACCCCGACCTGTCTTACATCGAGGCGGCAGCCGCCACCCTGGCCCCCCACCTCTCCCCCGGCGCCACCGTGATCCTCGAGTCCACCACCTACCCGGGCACCACCGAGGAGCTCTTCGGTCCCATCCTCGAGGAGGGCTCGGGCCTGGCCGCCGGCACCGACTTCCACCTCGGCTACAGCCCCGAGCGCATCGACCCCGGCAACCCCACCTGGGGCCTGGCCAACACCCCCAAGGTGGTGTCGGGCGTCGACGAGGCGTCGCTGGCCGCGGTGCGGGCGTTCTACGACCGCCTCGTGGAGACGACCGTGGCCGTCTCCGGCTGCAAGGAGGCGGAGCTGACCAAGCTGCTGGAGAACACCTTCCGCCACGTCAACATCGCCCTGGTCAACGAGCTGGCCATGTTCGCCGCCGACCTCGGCATCGACCTGTGGGAGGCCATCGACGCCGCCTCCACCAAGCCCTTCGGCTACCTGCGCTTCACCCCCGGCCCCGGGGTGGGAGGACACTGCCTGCCCATCGACCCGAGCTACCTGTCGTGGCGGGTGCGCCGGCGCCTGGGCCAACCCTTCCGCTTCGTGGAGCTGGCCAACGACGTCAACGACCACATGCCCGACTACGTGGTGCGGCGCCTCACCGACGCCCTCAACCGGGCGCGCCGGGCCGTCAACGGCAGCCGCATCCTGTTGCTGGGCCTGGCCTACAAGCGCAACACCGGCGACGCCCGGGAGTCGCCGTCGCTGGTGGTGGCCGAGCGCCTGGCCGCCCTGGGGGCCGAGGTCAGAGCCGCCGACCCCTACGTGGACGGCGACCACGTGCCCGCCCCCGTCACCCGGGTCGACTGCACCACCGAGGAGCTGGCCGCCGCCGACGCCGTGGTGGTGCTGGTCGACCACGACGCCTTCGACCTCGACCTGGTGGCGGCCACCGCCGGCTACGTGCTCGACACCCGCCGCTGCCTCACCGGCGAGCACGTCGAGCACCTGTAGGCCGCCACTTTCCCGGACCCGGTCGCCAATTCAGGAGGATCGGCGTGGCTCAGCCGCTCCGATCCTCCACAATTCGACGGGGTAGGCCGATTGTGGAGGATCGGCGTGGCTCAGCCACACCGATCCTCCACAATTCGCAGCACGGGGCGAGAGTGGGGCCAGAACGGCGGATCCCCTAGCCTCTCCCGGCGTGCAGACCCTCGTGACCGGCGGCGCCGGGTTCATCGGCTCCCACCTGGTCGACGCCCTGGTGGCCGACGGCCACCAGGTGCGGGTCCTCGACGACCTGTCCACCGGGGCGGCCGCCAACGTCGACCCGGCCGCCGAGCTGGTCGAGGGCGACGTGGCCGTGGCCGCCAACGTGGCCAGGGCCGTGGCCGGGGCCGAGGTGGTCTTCCACCAGGCGGCCCGGGGCTCGGTGCAGCGCTCGGTGGAGGACCCCCTGGCCACCGACCGGGTCAACATCCACGGCACCCTCACCGTGCTGGCCGGGGCCCTCGAGGCGGGGGCCCGCCGGGTGGTGCACGCCTCGTCGAGCAGCGTCTACGGGGGGGCCGGCCCCCTACCCACCCCCGAGTCGGCGCCGGTGGTGCCCCGCTCGCCCTACGCCGTGACCAAGGCGGCGGCCGAGCAGTACTGCCGGGTCTTCGCCGAGCTGCACGGGCTGGAGACGGTGGCCCTGCGCTACTTCAACGTCTTCGGGCCCCGCCAGCGGGCCGACTCGGCCTATGCCGCCGTCATCCCCCGCTTCATCGACCACCTCCGCCGGGGCGAGGCCCCCACCGTGCACGGCGACGGCCGCCAGAGCCGGGACTTCACCTTCGTGAGCGACGTGGTGGCCGCCAACCAGGCGGCGGCGGCGGCCCCGGCCGAGCGCTGCGCCGGCCGGGTCTACAACATCGCCGGGGGCCGGGACCGCTCCCTGCTCGAGCTCCTCGACGTCCTCGCCAAGATCCTCGACGTCCGTCCCGAGCCCCACCACGGCGAGCCCCGGGCCGGCGACATCCGCCACTCCCGGGCCGAGGTGGCGGCCGCCGCCGCCGACCTCGGGTTCCACTGCCAGGTCGACTTCGCCACCGGCCTGGCCGCCACCGTGGGCTGGTTCGCCACTCCCCGAGGGCCCGCCGGGCCCTGAGGGCGGCGGCCGGTCTCAGGCATCCTGCACGGGGTTGCGCCAGCGCAGGCCCGGAAACCGGGCAAAGTCGGTGTCGGCCACCGGAGATGAGAACCACTGCTGCACGTGGTGCCACGCTTGCGCCGGGGAGAGCGGTGCTCGCTCATCCGGGGGTTGGTGGTGAGGCGGAGGAGGGCCAGGGTGGTGGACCAGGGGATGGCCACGCGCCGGTTCCCGTCCCCGGCCGAGCCCGCCCGCAGGCGGTCCCGGGGGAACGATCCGGTGGCCACCGAGGCCTAGCGGAGCGGCGTCGTCGTCTACGGCGAGCTCCCGCCGGGAGGGCCCGGGCCTGGCCCGGCGTTGCCGGATGGTGCCGCCTAGCTGGCAGCTGCACCTATTGTTGGTTCACTGGTGGGTCTGACAGAATGGCCCACCCCGTCCGGCCCCGTACCGAAAGCCGCTGCCGCTCCATGACCCCAACCACCCGGCTCCGACTCCACGCTGTCGCCGCCCGGCTGCCCTCCCCCACCCGACTCCGCGGCGGGGGGAGGCGGGAGTGACGCCCCTGCTGGCCGTGCGCGACCTGGCCGTACGCTTCGGCGGGGACATCGACGCCCTGCGGGGCGTCAGCTTCGCCCTCGAACGGGGGGAGTCCCTGGCCATCGTGGGCGAGAGCGGGTCGGGCAAGTCGACCCTCGCCCTGTGCCTGGCCGGGCTCATCCAGCCACCCGAGGCCCGGGGCAGCGTGATGGTGGGGGGCAAGGAGGTCATGGGCGCCAGCGACGCCGAGCTGCGGGCGCTGCGCTGGTCGGTGGTCGCCCTCGCCCTCCAGGGCGCCCCCTTCAACCCGGTGACCAAGGTGGGCGACCAGGTGGCCGAGCCCCTGCGGGACCGGCTGAACATGAGCGCCAAGGAGGCCCGCAAGCGGGCCGAAGAGCTGGCCGGCGACGTCCGCCTCCAGCCGGGCTTGCTCGACCGCTATCCCCATGAGCTCTCCGGCGGGGAGCGGCGCCGGGCCATGCTGGCCATGTCGCTCACCCTCGACCCCGACGTCCTCGTGCTCGACGAGCCCACCGCCGGGCTCGACCCGGTGGTGCGCGACGACGTGGTGGAGCGGGTGGGAGAGTTGGCCCGGGAGCGGGGCTTCGCCCTGGTCGTCATCTCCCACGACCTGCCCGACGCCACCCGCCTGGCCCGGCGCACCATGGTGCTCTACGCCGGCGAGGCCATGGAGGTGGGCGACACCGACCGGGTGATCGCCACCCCGGCCCACCCCTACAGCTGGGCCCTGGTCAACGCCTACCCGGTCATGACCACCACCAAGGACCTGCGGCCCATCCGGGGGGCACCGCCGGATCCCCGGGCCGTGCCGCCGGGCTGCCCCTTCAACCCCCGCTGCACCCAGGTCGAAGACATCTGCCGGGAGGAGCACCCCGGGCTGCTGGCGTCGCGGGAGCGGCTGGTCACCTGCCACTTCGGCGGCCTCAAGACCCTGCTGGCGGCCGAGGGGCTGCACAAGGCCTTCGGCAAGGGCCGCAACCAGGTCCAGGCCATCGCCGACGTCTCCCTCACCCTGGCCGAGGGCGAGGCGGTGGGCATCATCGGGCCGTCGGGCAGCGGCAAGTCCACCCTGGCTCGCATGATCACCGGCCACATCGCCCCCGATAAGGGGCAGATCCTGCTCGAGGGCGAGCCCCTGCCGACATCGTGGCGGGGCTCGTCGCGCCCCCAGCGCCGGCGCATCCAGCTGGTCATGCAGGACCCCTGGGACGCCCTGTCGCCCCGTATGAACGTCCTCGACCTGGTGGCCGAACCGCTCGACGTCGAGGGCGGGACCGAGCGGGCCGAGCGGGACGAGGCCGTCGCCGTGGCCCTGGCCAGCGTGGGCCTGCCGTCGTCGGGGAAGTTCCTGGAGGCCTTCAGCCACCAGCTCTCGGGCGGCCAGCTCCAGCGGGTGGCCCTGGCCCGGGCCCTGGTGGTGCGGCCCAAGCTGCTGGTGGCCGACGAGCCCACCAGCATGCTCGACGCCTCCGAGCAGGCCCGCATGCTCGTCGTGCTGCGGGAACGCCAGGCGGAGATGGGCCTCGGGCTGGTCTTCGTGTCCCACGACATGGCCGTGGTGCGCAAGGTCACCGACCGCATCGTGATCCTCGACCACGGCCGCCGGGTGGAGGAGGGGCCGTCGCACACCATCGCCACCGCACCCCGCAGCGACACCGGGCGCCGGTTGATCGCCTCGGCGTCGGCCTTCTCCACCGCCGGGAGCCAGGACCCACTGGCCGCCCCGGTCAACGGCGTCGGTGACGAAGTCCCCGCCGCCGAAGGGCGCTGAGCGGTGCCCCGTCCGGCGCTAGCGGGCCCGGGCCGGCTCTTCCTGGAGCGCCCCGTCGACCGGGAACTTCTCCATGATGAGCATCACCGGCCGGCCACCCCACGACACCCGGTAGGTCCGGGCCAGCGCCATGGCCGACGGATCGACCCCGAAGTGGCGGGCGCACTCCCCCGTGTCCTCGCTGCCGAAGGCCACCAGCTCCCGGAAGGTCTCCATCCGCCGGCGCCGCAGCAGGATGCCGAGCGGCGTGTCGGTGTGGAGCAGGTCCTGGAGCAGATCGTCCTTCAGCGCCTCGATGCGCACGAGGGTTTCGGCATAGATGAAGTTGCGCCCCGTCCGCACGCCCTGGAGCACCACGGTGCGGACCATGACTTCCTCACGCTCGCGAATGTCGAGCAGGTGCGGGGGTGAGGTGTCCTTGATGATCTCCTCGTGGAGCTTGCGAACGGTGATTCGCTCTCCAGCGAAATCCTCGAGGATGTGGGTGACGGTGCCGTCGGTGCACAAGAGGATCCGCTGGAGGAGATTGGGCCGAACGCACACGCTTGCCGGTTGTATCACCACAAATCTCCCACGCATAGCCGCCCGAACCTAGGATCATGGCGAACCTACCCCGGGGGGCGATGGTTGCTATGTCTACAGAGAAGGAGTAACGAGATTGCAACTCGACGCCGCCCCGCTGGCCAGTGACCTGGATACAGCCTGCCGGACGTGGAGTGATCGGGTTGCCATCCGCACCCGCGGCGACTCCATCACCTACGCACAGCTCTGGCGGCGGGTGGAGGTGCTGGCGAGCGAGCTGGTGCGGCGGGGCGTAGGGCCGGGCGACCGGGTGCTGTGCAGCTTGCGCACCAACGCCGAGCACATCGTCGCCATGCACGCCGCCTGGCACTGCGGCGCCATCCATGTCGGGGTCCACAACGAGCTCACCGCCCGGGAGCTGGTCGAGCTGGTCGAGCGCCTGGAGCCGTCGGCCGTGCTCTTCGAGCCCCGGGGCAGCGACGGGAGCAGCGGCGGGCTGGCGGCGGTGGCGGCAGTGGCGCCGGGCATGGCGCGATTCGTCCACCGCCGCCCGGCCGGTCCCGGCGAGCAGATGCTGGCCGAGGTGCTGGCCGGCGATCCCGCCCCCGGCACCGCCTTCCCGGCGGTCGACGCCGCCGCCGACGCCGTGCTCTTCCTCACCTCGGGCTCCACCGGGCGGCCCAAAGCGGTGATCGACAGCCTGGCCGGGCTCCGGGGCAAGGTGGCGTTCTTCCACGAGGCCTTCCGGCCCGGACCCGGCGACGTGCACCTGCTGTTCCTGCCCATCTGCCACGCCTTCGGCATGAAGCTGGCCACCCTGGCCCTGCTCAGCGGGGGCCGCCTGGTCCTGCCCGAGCGGTTCTCGGCCCCCGAGGTGCTCGAGCTGGTGGCCGGCGAGGCGGTCACGGTGCTGCCCGCCACCCCCACCCACCTGAGCATCCTCTTGTCGCACCTCGAGGCCGGCAGCACCGCGCCAGTCGGCTCGCTGCGCTGGGTCCCCACCGCCGCCGCCCCCCTGGGCGGCGCCCTGGCCGCCCAGGTGTACCAGCGCCTGGGGGTGGAGGTGTTCTCGGTCTACGGCTGCAGCGAGGGCTTCTTGTGCACCACCACCGACCGGGCCGACGTGCTCGCCGGTTCGGTGGGGCGCCGGGTCTACCGGGGGCCGCCGCCGACGCCACCGGCGGGCACCGTGGCCGTGGTCGATCCGCAGACCGGGGTGGCCGTGCCGGCCGGCGAGCTGGGGGAGATCACCTTCGCCACCAACGGCCCCGTGCGCTACTGGGACGAGCCGGCCGTGGGCGGCGACGGCTGGTACCGCAGCGGCGACCTCGGTCGCCTGGACGCCGGCGGGCGCCTGTTCGTGCTGGGGCGGCGCAAGGAGCTGGTCAACCGGGGGGGCCTCAAGGTGTCGCCAGCCGAGATCGAGTCCGAGCTCTCCCGCCACCCCGACCTGCGCGACGCCGCCGTGGTGCCCAGTGCCGACCCCGTGCTGGGCGAGGCCATCTGCGCCTGCGTGGTCCCGGCCGGCCCGCACTGCCCCAGCCTCAACGACGTGCGGGCCTTCCTTGCCCCCACCCTGGCCCGCCACAAGCTCCCCGACGAGCTCTGCCAGCTCGAGCAGCTCCCCCGGTCGTCCATCGGCAAGCTCGACCGGGCCGCCCTGGCCGCCCTGGTCGACGGTGAGGGCCTCCCCCGCCAGCGCCTCCGCCCCCGTTGATGGCGGGGTCCCGCCGGGTCACCGCCGCCGACGGGGTCGAGGTGGCGGTCCACCACCTCGGGGGCGAGGGCCGGCCCCTGGTCCTGGCCCATGCCACCGGGCTCCACGGCCGGGTATGGGCCCCGGTGGCCAGCGGTCTGGGCGACGTGGCCCGCTGCGTGGCCCTCGACGCCCGGGGCCACGGCGACTCGGGGCTGCCTCCCGGTCTGGACTTCGCCTGGGAGGGCCTGGCGGGCGACGTCCTGGCCGTGGTGGAGGGCCTTGGCCTCCAGCGCCCCGTGGGGGTGGGGCACTC
>DATMJI010000103.1:0-32849 GCA_035553895.1 Acidimicrobiales bacterium
CCTTCCAGGTAGGCGAAGGTGCTGTCGTCGGGGGCGACCATGCCGGCCCGGGCACCGGCCTCGATCGACATGTTGCAGACGGTCAGTCGTCCCTCGATCGACAGGGAGCGTACGGCCTGTCCCCGGTACTCGAGGATGGACCCGGCGCCGCCGGCGGTGCCGATGCGGGCGATGATGCCGAGGATGAGGTCCTTGGCCACCACGCCGGGGGGCAGTGCCCCCTCCACGGTGACGGCCATGGTGCCGGGGCGGGACTGGGGCAGGGTCTGGGTGGCGAGGACGTGTTCGATCTCGGTGGTGCCGATGCCGAAGGCCAGGGCACCCAGGGCCCCGTGGGTGGAGGTGTGGCTGTCGCCGCAGACGATGGTCATCCCCGGCTGGCTGAGCCCCTGCTCGGGCCCGATGATGTGCACGATGCCCTGGCCGGGATCGCCCATCGGGTAAAGGGGGACGCCGAACTCGGCGCAGTTGCGGGCCAGGGTCTCCAGCTGGGTGGCCGAGATCGGATCGGCCACCGGGCGGTCGATGTCGACGGTGGGGACGTTGTGGTCGGCGGTGGCCAGGGTGAGGTCGTTCCGGCGGATGCCCCGGCCGGCCAGCCGCAGCCCGTCGAAGGCCTGCGGGGAGGTCACCTCGTGCACCAGGTGCAGGTCGATGAACAACAGGTCAGGCTCGCCCGGGGCCGAGCGCACCACGTGGCGCTCCCACACCTTCTCGCTCAAGGTCTTCGGTCTGCTCATCGGCGATCTCACATTCTGAGACGGTAGTCTTGCTCTATGGACAGTGTAAGCGGTGTCGGCGTGCTCGACAAGGTGGTTTGCATCCTGTCGGTACTCGAGGACGGTCCCCTCCCCCTGAGCGAGCTGGCTGCCGCCTCGGGGCTGCCCCGGGCCAGTGCCCACCGCCTGGCGGTGGCGGCCGAGTCCCACGGGTTGGTACGCCGCGACGGCGGCGGTCGCTTCGCCCTGGGGCTGCGCCTGGTCGCCCTGGGCCGGGCGGCCAGCGACGGGCTCGACCTGGTGGCCCTGGCCCGCCCGGCGCTGGAGGCGCTGCGGGCCGAGACGGGCGAGAGCGTGCAGCTCTACGTGCGCGACGGCGAAGCGCGGGTGTGCGTGGCGTCGCTGGAGTCGCCCCACGGGCTGCGTACCATCGTGCGGGTGGGGGCCACGCTGCCCTTGGACCGGGGCTCGGCCGGCCGGGCCCTTCGCCCGGACCGCTCGGTGCTCCGGCGAGGGTGGGCCGAGAGCGTCGAGGAGCGCCAGCCGGGCGTGGCGTCGGTGAGTGCACCGGTGCTGGGCGAGGCCGGGGAGGTGCGGGCCGCCGTCGGCGTGTCAGGGCCGGTGGAACGCACGTCCCGCACGCCGGGCCGGCGCTACGGCGCAGCAGTGGTGCGGGCGGCCCGGGCGGTGGAGGGAGCGCTCCGCTGACGACCACCGGTCATCCGGGTGCGCGCCCCGGCTGGCGTCCTGCCCGGCGGCGGGCCAGGGTATCCCCCAGCGCCCGAGTCCGATCGCACGCTCGGGGCGACTACTGATCGACGGTGCGGGTTGGGGGAGCCGGGTCGCCCGTTGCTCCTCCGAGGTCAGACGGCGCCCCCGTAGAGGTCGAGGGTGCGGGCCAGGCCACCGTCGGCGCACACCGTCTCCCCGGTGATCATGGCGGCGGCGTCGGAAGCGAGGAAGACCACCACCCCGGCGATGTCGTCGGGCCGGCTCCAGCGCCGCAGCGGCGTCTGCTCCTCGATGTGGGCGACCAGGCCGGGTACGGCTTTGTTCTTTGCCCACATGTCGGTGTCGACCACCCCGGGGGCGACGGAGTTGACCCGGATGCCGAGGGGCCCGAGCTCGACGGCGAGGGAGCGACCCATGGCGTCGAGGGCGCCCTTGGTGGCGGCGTAGGCCGCCCGCTTGGGGGTGCCGACCACGCCCGAAACCGAGGAGATGTTGATAACCGATCCCCGCCGCTCGGCCAGGGCGGGGATGAGGGCGGAGGTGAGCAGCAGTGGTGCCCGGACGTTGACGGCGTAGAGGCGGTCGACCAGGGCGGCGTCCACTTCGACAGAGGGGAGCCGGGCTGCCTCAGCCGCGTTGTTGACCAGGATGTCCAGCCTGCCCAGCGCTTCGAGTGCGCGCCTGGCCAGCTCGGCGGG
This sequence comes from Acidimicrobiales bacterium, assembly GCA_035553895.1. Lineage (GTDB taxonomy): Bacteria > Actinomycetota > Acidimicrobiia > Acidimicrobiales > CADCSY01 > JADDRA01. Next base: position 2,150 of record DATMJI010000103.1, read on the forward strand.
GGCGCGGGCCGAGGCCAAGTCCGCCTCGAGGACGACGGGATCGTGGTGCAGGCGCTCGGCCTGGCGGTGCAGGGCCTCGGGGGAGCGGGCCGTCAGCGCCACCCGGGCGCCGGCAGCATCGAGGGCTTGGGCGATGGCGGCACCGATGCCCCGGGAGGCACCGGTCACCAGGGCGGCCCGGCCAGCCAGGGGACGGGCGTCGGTGCCGGCCATGGTGGCCACGGTAGGCGGGCATCCGGGTTCTTGTCCCAGGGCCGTGAGAGCATCGATGTCCATGGGAACGCGCAACCGGCAGCGGCGGCGGGAGAAGCAGCGGCGGCGGGCGGTGACGACGCCACCGTCGCCGCCAGGCGGGGACGGTAGCCCGGGCACCGGGCGGCGGCGGGGCGACGCCCGCGGCGATCGTTTCGTCGACGATGCGGGCGCCGTCGCCGCCGAGGTGGTGGCCGCCGCCGAGGCGTTCTCGGCCGGCGACACCCCCGGTTACGGGCGAAGCCTGGCCCGGCTCGGTCTCGACCCGGCGGCCGTCCCGCCGGTGCCCGCCCGTGTGGGCCAGGTCATCGACCAGGCGGCGGGCCGGGCGCTGGCCCGGGCGTGGGAGCTCGGCTGGCAACCGGCCGACGTCGATCGGGTAGTCCGCCGGCGCCGGCGGGCCAGCCACGCCGAGGTGGTGGCCGCCGCCATGGCCGACCAGCACCGCGCCTACGCCGCCGCCACCGTCGATCCGGCGTGGCGGGACCAGCTCCGCCAACTCGGTGCCGACCCCTGGGCCCCCCCGGCACCGCCACCAGCTCCGGCGCCGCCGCCGGGAACCCTGCCCCTGCACGATCCCGGTGATCCGGCCGACCTCCACGACGATGGCCGGGTCGCCCAGCGCTACCGGGCACTGATCGAGACCCTTGCCCTGCTGTGGCACCTGCCCACCCTGCCCCGCCTCCTCCCACTGCCCGGCCAGGCCCACCCGGCGTCCTCCGCCGGCCGGGCGGTGGACGCCCGGATCCTGGAGCGGGTCCGGGCCCTGCTGGCCAAGGCCGAATCGACCACCTTCAGCGGGGAGGCCGACGCCTTCACGGCCAAGGCCCAGGAGCTGATGGCCCGCCACGCCGTCGACCGGGCCATGGTCGACGCCGCCGGCACCGGAGCCGGCCACGAGGAGCCCACCGGCCGGCGCATCGGGATCGACGACCCCTACGCCCAGGCCAAGTCGCTCCTGCTCGCCGTGGTGGCCCGGGCCAACCGGTGCCGCGCCGTGTGGTGCAAGGGTCTCGGCTTCTCGACCGTGTTCGGCCACCAAGGCGACCTGGCCGGGGTCGACCTGCTCTACACCTCGCTGCTGGTGCAGGCCACCGCGGCCATGGCTGCCGCCGGGCGGCGCACCGACGGGTCGGGGCGCTCGCGCACCCGGTCGTTCCGCAACTCCTTCCTGGTGGCCTACGCCAACCGCATCGGCCAGCGCCTCCGCGAGAGTGCCCGGGCGGCCGAGGCGGCGGGGGCCGAAGAGCACGGCGCGGCGCTGGTGCCCGTCCTGGTCGCCCGCACCAAGGCGGTCGACGAGGCCATGACCGCCGCCTACCCCGACGCCGGTCGCTATTCCGGTTCGATCAGCAACGGCGCCGGCTGGGCGGCCGGCACGGCCGCCGCCGACCTGGCCCGCTTGTCGGCTCTCGAGGAGGTCCGCTCCGCCTAGGCCTCCTGAGCGCCGGCGTCACCCCTTTGTGGTCACCCTGGCACCGTAGGGGTGCAGTGGTGACCACAAAGGGGGCGAGCAGCGCCCGCGACCGGCGCTCAGCGGGCGCTGGCGGTGGCGGAGGGTTCGACCCGGCCGGCCACCGAGGTGGCGGCGGCCACGAGGGCGGGGAGGAAGCGCCGGGGGGTACTGGCGCAGGCGTCGTGGCCGGCGGCGACCTCGTGCACGGGCGCCCCGGCGATGGCACGGGCGAGGGCCCGCTGGCGGGCCGGTGCGACCTGGCGATCTTCGGTGGTCACCACCACGGACACGGGCACGTCGATGTCTGCGGCCCAGGGCCGGGAGTCGAAGGTGCCGAGGGCCTTGCCTGCTTCGAGGAGGGCGGTGGCGTCGTTTCGCCGCAACTCCTCGACGATCCACTCCTGGATGGAGCAGTCGGCGACCCGGCGCCCCAGGATCCGATGAGCCAGGTGGCGCCGGAGCGGCGCCGGTGTCACCCGCGAGGCCAAAGCGATGCCCCCGAGGGCGGCGAAGTAACGCCGCTCCTCCCGGCTCTCGGCGAACACGGCACTGGTGGCGCACAGCACCAGCCCGTCGAGCACCCCGCCCGGTCCCGGCGGTGGCCCTTGCGTTCTGGCCCCACAAGTGGTCGCTCCAGCGTCCACTTGTGGGGCCAGAAGGGCGGCGGCCGCGGGCGCGGCCCCGGGAGCGGCCCCGGGAGCGGCCCCGGCGGTGGTCCCGGCGGTGGTCCCGGGGGCCGCAGGCATGGTGGGGGGACGCTGGCCGTGGCGGCGCCACAGCAGCTGGGCCACGCAGCCGCCCAGGGAGTAGCCCACTACCACCAGTGGACCGGTGCCGGGAGCACGAAGCCCCAGCACGTCGACGAGGGCGGCGGCGTCGTCGGCGCAGTCCTCCAAGCGGAAGGGCGCCCGGCTGCGCAGGCCCCGGCCGTGGCCCCGCAGGTCCATGGCCACCACGCCGAAGTGGTGGCTCAGTTCCTCGAAGCAGGCGAACCAGGTGAGATCCGACGGTGCCGTCCAGCCGTGGAGCAACAGCAGGACGGGGGCTCCCGGGGGACCGTCGAGCTGGCGCACGAAGGTCGTGCCCCGGCCGGGGAGGACGACGTGGCGGCCCGGAGGCAGCGGTGGCGCCGCCGGCCGGGGTGCACGGCCGGCGGTCACGGGGTCATCCCGCCTCGATGCCCACGATGTGAATGCCGAGCTGGTTGCCGTTGACCTCGTAGGTGCGGTGGTCGCCGGCCGTCGCCCCCAGGACCGCCCGGCCCAACGGCGAGCCCGGGGAGAGCACCTCGGCCTCGTCGTGGCGTTCCTCGATGGAGCCCACCAGGAAGCGTTCGGTCCCGTCGTCGCCCTCGAAGCGCAAGGTGACCACCGTGCCCACGCCGACCCGGGAGGTGTCCGTGGCCTCGGTATCGACCACCACGGCGTCCTCGAGCAGGCCGGCGATCTGGCGGATACGGGCTTCCATCTTGCCCTGCTGCTCCTTGGCGGCGTGGTAGTCGCCGTTCTCCGACAGATCGCCCAGGGCCCGGGCCGCCTCGATCTTGTGGGCGATGTCGATCCGGCCGGCGCCGGTCAGCTCCTCGAGCTCGGCCCGGAGCCGCTCGTAGGTCGCCCGCGACAGTTCGTGCACCTCAGCCATCGGCCCAGGCTACCGGCGGTGGTGGCGGGGACAGATGCCTGCGGAGGCGACCGGGCCCGGGCCGGCACGGGACTAGCCTGGGCCCATGACCGGGGCGGTGGTTCCCTGCGGGTGGCTTGGCCACGAGCTGCCGGCGCCCTCGTGAACCCGGTTGACGGCCGCCCGGGCATGGTCGACACTTGGCCTCGTGGTCGCCTCGTCCGCCGCCATCGCCTAGCGCCCGCTGGTCCGGCCAGCGTGCGCTCCTGCGACCGTCCCTGCGGGGGCGGTCGTTCCATTCCCGGGAGCAGCTCATGAGTCATAGGGTCGGTGTCATCGCCGGCGACGGGATCGGCCCCGAGGTGGTGGCCGAGGCCCTCAAGGTGATCGACGCCACCGGTGTCGAGCTCGACCTGGTCCATTACGACCTGGGGGCCCGCCGCTACCTGGCCAGCGGCGAGGTCCTCCCCGACGCCGTGCTCGACGAGCTACGCCACCTCGACGCCATCCTCCTCGGTGCCGTGGGCAGCCCCGACGTTGCCCCCGGCGTGCTGGAGCGGGGGCTGCTGTTGCGCCTGCGCTTCGAGCTCGACCTCTACGTCAATCTCCGACCGGCGCGGCAACCGCCCCGTATCGACCTGGTGGTGGTCCGGGAGAACACCGAGGGGGTCTACGCCGGCGAAGGGGGAGCGTTGCGCCGGGGCACGCCGCATGAGGTGGCGACCCAGGGATCGGTGAACACCCGCCGGGGCGTCGAGCGCTGCGTGCGCTACGCCTTCGAGCAGGCCGCCACCCGCAGCCGCCGCCACCTCACCCTGGTGCACAAGACCAACGTGTTGACCTTCGCCGGCGATCTCTGGCAGCGCACCTTCGACGAGCTGGGACCGGGATACCCCGACGTCGACACCGCCTACGTCCACGTCGACGCCGCTTGCATCCACCTGGTGGAGACGCCCGAGCGCTTCGACGTGATCGTCACCGACAACCTCTTCGGCGACATCGTCACCGACCTGGCCGGCGCGGTGGCGGGCGGCATCGGGGTGGCTGCCTCGGCCAACCTCAACCCCGCCGGCGACACACCGTCGCTGTTCGAACCGGTGCACGGCTCGGCTCCCGATCTGGTGGGCACGGGGCGAGCCAACCCCGTCGCCGCCGTGCGCAGTGCCGCCATGATGCTCGCCCACCTGGGCGAGCCCGACGCCGCCGGGCGCATCGACAAGGCCGTCGCCGATCCGGCTGCGCTGACCGGCACCACCACCGAGATCGGCGACACCATCGCAGGGAGGGTCTGAACCGTGCCCATCACCAAGAGCGAGAAGATCTGGATGGACGGCCGCCTGGTCGACTGGGACGACGCCACCATCCACGTCCTCACCCACACCCTGCACTACGGCAGCGGGGTCTTCGAAGGGGTGCGGGCCTACCCCACCAGCCAGGGGCCGGCCGTGTTCCGCCTCACCGACCACATCGAGCGCCTCTTCGACTCGGCCAAGATCTTCATGATCGACATCCCCTACTCGGTCGAGGAGCTGGTCGAGGCGACCAAGCTCACGGTGCGGGTCAACGGTCTGGAGTCGTGCTACATCCGCCCGCTCGTCTACCTGGGCTACGGCGAGATGGGCCTCAACCCGCTCCCGTGCCCGGTGCAGGTCTCCATCGCCACCTGGCCGTGGGGCGCCTACCTGGGCGACGACGGCATGAAGAACGGCGTGCGCATGAAGATCTCTTCGTTCCAGCGCCACGACCCCAACGCCATCCCCCCGGCGGCCAAGGGCACGGGCATGTACATCAACTCGTCGCTGGCCAAGGTCGAGGCCCTCAAGGCGGGCTACGACGAGGCCATCCTGCTGTCTCCCCAGGGCTACGTGAGCGAGTGCACCGGGGAGAACATTTTCGTCGTGCGCGACGGGCGCATCATCACCCCGCCGGTCACCGCCGGGGCCCTGGAAGGGATCACCCAGGCCTCGGTCATGACCATCGCCGCCGACCTCGGCATCGAGTGCCAGGTGGCCAACCTGTTGCGCAGCGACCTCTACCTGGCCGACGAGGCCTTCCTCACCGGCACGGCTGCCGAGGTGGTGCCCATCCGCTCGGTCGACGACCGCGACCTCGGCGAGCCGGGGAAGATCACCCGGGAGATCCAGGAGATCTACTTCGCCACCATCAGAGGCGAGGTCGACCGCTACAAGGACTGGTGCGAGCATGTCGGCTGAGCCCGGCGTGGCCCACGACCACCCGCTGCCCCGGCTGCTGGAGATGCCCGAAGCGGTCGACATCTACGACACGACGCTTCGTGACGGGAGCCAGCAGGAGGGGCTGTCGCTCACCGTCGACGACAAGCTGCGGGTGGCCGAGCAGCTCGACCACCTGGGCGTGGCCTACATCGAAGGGGGGTGGCCCGGGGCCAACCCCAAGGACGCCGCCTTCTTCGCCCGAGCGCCCAGCGAGCTGCGCCTGACCACCTCCACCCTGGTGGCCTTCGGCTCGACCCGACGACCCGGGGCCGAGGCCGCCACCGACCCCACCTTGCGCAGCCTGGTCGACGCCGGGACCGAGACGGTGTGCATCGTGGCCAAGGCGTGGGACTACCACGTCACCGAGGCCCTGCGTACCGACCTCGACGAGGCCGTGCGCATGGCGGCCGATTCGGTGGCGTTCCTGCGCCGGGCCGGGCTGCGGGTCTTCCTCGACGCCGAGCATTTCTTCGACGGCTACCGCTCGGATCCCGCCTTCAGCATGCGGGTGCTGCGGGCGGCCGAGGAGGAGGGGGCCGAGTCCCTGGTGCTGTGCGACACCAACGGCGGCACCTTGCCGCACGAGGTGGAGCGGGTGCTGGGCGAGGTCATCCCCGCCACCCACGCCGGCATCGGCGTGCACTTCCACAACGACGGTGGCTGTGCGGTGGCCAACTCGCTGGCCGCCGTACGCCTCGGGGCCACCCAGGTGCAGGGCTGTGTCAACGGCTACGGCGAGCGCACCGGCAACGCCGACCTGTGCGCGGCGGTGCCCAACCTGGCCCTGAAGATGGGCGTACGCACCATCCCCGCCGAGCGCCTGGAGCGCCTCACGCCGGTGGCCCACCACATCGCCGAGGTGGTCAACATCGCCCCCGATCCCAAGCAGCCCTACGTGGGCACGTCGGCTTTCGCCCACAAGGCGGGCCTGCACACCAGCGCCATCGCCCGCATCCCCGACGCCTACGAGCACCTGAGCCCCGACCTGGTGGGCAACGGGACCCGTTTCGTGGTCAGCGAGCTGTCCGGACGCTCCACCCTCAGCCTCAAGGCGGCCGAGCTCGGGCTCGACATGGACGGTCCCGCCCTCACCGAGGTGCTCCAGCGCCTCAAGGACCTCGAGCACCAGGGCTACCACTTCGAGGTGGCCGACGGCTCCCTCGAGCTGCTCATGCGCGACGCCGGCGGCTGGACCCAGCCCTACTTCACCCTGGAGTCGTTCCGGGTGGCCGTGGAGCAGCGGGGCGGCGGCGAGGTCACCACCGAGGCCACGGTGAAGATCCACGTCGACGGCGAGCGGGTCATCCGCACGGCCGAGGGCAACGGCCCCGTGAACGCCCTCGACGCCGCCCTGCGGGAGGCCATCGGCTCCCGGTACCCGGCCCTCGCCGGCCTGCACCTCACCGACTACAAGGTGCGGGTGCTCGACACCGACAAGGGGACCGCCGCCATCACCCGGGTGCTGCTCGACACCACCGACGGCGACCGCAGCTGGTCCACCATCGGGGTCTCGACCAACGTCATCGACGCCTCCTGGCAGGCGCTGTCGGACTCGCTGGTCTACGGCCTCCTACACTCCGGCCCCGACGCCGGCGCCAGCCCGGGGGCCGGCACCGAGGGGGAGGAGTAGCCATGGCGGCGCCGGAGTACGTGCCCAGCGGCCTGGCCGGCCAGCCCCGGCGGGGCCTGTCCCTGCCGCCGGCCCGGCCCTGGACCGCCGAGCGCCCTGCCGACCTGGGCCCGGACCAGCCGCTCGGGGTTTCCCTCGGTAACCCGGGTCCCGACCAGGGCTACGCCCTGAAGCTGGTCCGCCACTTCGAGGACCGCCTGGTGCTGACCCCGGGCGAGCACGCCGAGGACGCCATCCTCGGGTGCTTGGGCGTCGCCCTGCGCCGGGCTTCGATGTTCGGCCGGGCCCCGGTGATCCACGACCTGGAGATCGCCTTCACCCTCTGGGGCTTCCTCGACGAGGCCCCCGAGGAGCTGGTGGCCCTGCGCCGACCCCGCTTCCAGGCTCTCGAGCACCACTACGAGGAGCAGCGGGCCATCGCCAACCAGCCCCCGGAGTCGACCCTGCGCCTCACGCCGGCCCAGGTCCGCTCCCGCTGGCCGGCCGAGTGGCGGGCGCTGCTGGGCCTCGAGGGGGCCACCAGACCAGGGGCCGCCTAGGCCGGCCGTGGGCACGACGAGCGGCCCGGTTCCCTCGTGCCCCTTCCCCGTGCGCTCGCTCTCGAGTGTCCGCCCGAAGCGGCTACGATTCCGGCGGCTTGGCCGAGGACACGCCGAACCTCGTGGCCCCCAGCCCGCTGGCGGCGGGCCGGGCAGCCTTGGAAGCGCGGGACCTGGCGGGCGCCCGGCGCTCGTTCGACGCCGCTCTGGTGGCAGGTGAAGACCCGGCTGCCTACGAAGGGCTGGGCTGGGTGGCCTGGTGGTCCAACGATGCGGCGGCGCTGTTCCCGGCCCGCCAGCGCGCCTACACGCTGTACCGGGAGCAGGGAGACCGGGTCTCTGCTGCCCGCCTGGCGATCTGGCTCGGCTGCGACCATCACGACTTCCGCGGTGAGCACGCGGTGGCCAACGGCTGGTACCAGCGGGCCCGCCGCCTGCTGGAGGGGCTGGGACCCACGCCCGAGCACGGGTGGCTCGCCTTCCAGGAAGGTGCCTTCGCCATCGAGCTGGAGGACGACACCGTCACCGCCCTGGCGCGGGCTGAGGAGGTGGCCCACGTCGGCCGCCACCTGGGCCTGTCCGACCTGGAGTTCCTGGGTCTCGGCCTGGCTGGTCTGGCACTGGTCACCGAGGGCCGCATCGATGAGGGCATGGCTCGCCTCGACGAGGTCGGGGTGGCGGCCACCAGCGGTGAGCTGCACGACCGCATCGCCACCACGTGGATGCTGTGCTACTTGATCTACGCCTGCGAGCGGGTGCGCGACCTCGACCGGGCTTCCCAGTGGTGCCAGCGGATGCGGGAGACCTCCGAGCGGTCGGGATCGCTGTTCGCCAACGGGGTGTGCCGGGCCCACTACGGCGGCGTGCTCGTGTACCACGGTCGCTGGGAGCAGGCCGAGGCCGAGCTGGTGGCTGCGGGAGACCTCCTGCAGCGTGTCCGCCCACCGGCCGCCTGCGAGTCGTGGGCGCGCCTCGGTGAGCTGCGCCGCCGCCAAGGGCGGATCGAGGACGCAGCCGAGCTGTTCGCCCGGTCGGAGCCTCACCCCATGGCGGTGGTGGGCCAGGCCGGCCTGGCCCTCCAGGCCGGCCACACCAACCGGGCGGCCGAGCTCTTGGATGACCTCTTGGCCGCCATCCCCTTGGGCAGCCTGACCCAGCGGGCTGACGCTTTGGAGCTGCTGGTCCGAGCCCGGGCCGGCCTGGGCGAGGGGGAGGCCGCCCGGCGGGCGGCCTCCGCCCTGAACGCCATCGCCGACACGGTGGGGACCACGTCGCTGCGGGCCATGGCGCGGTGCGCCCGGGCGCACGTGACCTCGCTCGCCGGCGACGACGCCTCCGCCCGGCGCGACCTGGAGCAGGCGGTGGAGCTGTTCGAGCGCAGTGTCCTGCCCTTCGAGGCCGAGTGCGCCCGCATCGAGCTGGCGGGAGTGCTGGCCCGGCTGCAACGGGCCGAGGCCGCCGGCCGCCAGGCCCGCCGGGCGGCCGACCGCCTGGGCACGCTCGGCGCCCTCTACGCCGCCCAGCGGGCCGAGGAGCTGGTACGGGTGGCGGCGGGCAGTGGGGCCGCCCAGTCCCTCGCCCAGCCGAAACCGCCGTCCCCACTCGGCGCCCTGAGCGCCCGGGAACGAGAGGTGCTGGTGCTGCTGGCCGATGGGCTGAGCGACCGGGCCATCGGAGAGCGCCTGCACATCAGCGCCCACACCGCCCACCGGCACGTGTCCAACATCCTCACCAAGCTGGGGACGCATACAAGAGCGGCGGCGGCCGCCCTCGGCGCCCGTCATGGCATCACCTGAGCCGGTAGAACCGCCAGAAGTCATTGGCGATGGGGAGCACCTCGACCTCGGAAAAGCCCGCGCCCCGGGCGTACGCGCGCAATGTGGGTGCCCGCATGATCGTGCCCGTCCCCGTGGCCGGTGGCTCGGAGCGGGCGCAGGGAAGGCAGTGGAGGGCGCTCCAGCCCCATTGGAAGCGCTCCCCGAACTCCACGTCGGTGGTGAACTCGTCGGCCACCCGCTCGTCGGCGACCACCACGATCGCCTCCTGCGACCGCAGACCGGCCATGGCCCGCAGGGCGCCCACGGGATCGGCCATGTCGTGGATCGTCTCGAAGGCGCAGACGAGATCGAAGCCTCCGGCCAGCCGGGGATCGGCGGCGTCGGCCACCTCGAACGTCACCCGGTCGCCCACGCCGGCCTCGGCGGCGTGGGCGCGGGCCTCCTCGATCGACTCCCGGTCGAGGTCGATGCCGGTGACCACCGCCTTGGGGAAGCCTCGGGCGATGGCGATCGCCGACCACCCGGTCCCACAGCCCACGTCAGCCACCCGTGCCGGCGGGTCGGCGGCCAGCCGCTCGGCCAGGCCGGGCACGGCCGGGAACCACTCCGTCGCCAGCAGGTTGACGAACATGGGCCGGTTGCCGCGGGCGATGAAGTGGCGGGTGTCGGCCCCGTAGGCCTCGTAAGGTACGCCCTCGCCCGTGCGGAAGGCGTCGCGGACCTGGGGGAGGACCTGGGCGACGCCCACCACGCCGAGCGCCATGGGCACGACATAGCTCAGGCTGTCGCCCTCGAGGAGCACCTCGTCGTGGCCGGGGGGCAGGGAGAAGGTGCGCTCGGCCGGGTCGGCCTGGTCACCGGCGGCCAGGATCCCGGCCACCGCTTGGTGCTCCAGCCACTCCCGGGCGTAGCGCTCGTCGATGCCGGCTCGAGCGGCGAGGCCGGCGGCGGTCAGCGATGCGCCGCCCAGCGCCCGGTAGAGGCCGAGATGCTCGCCCAGCCAGACGTGGTAGAGGTCGAGGGCGCCGACGGTGGCCCCCAGCAGCCGCTCGGCGAGGGCGTCCCTCGCCTCCTCGGGCCCGCTCGGGCCGGCCGCGGTCGTGGCCGTCGTGGTGGTGTCGGTCGTCTGGCTCACTTCGTGTGCCTCCTCGGTCGTGTTCGGTCGTCCCGGCCGATTGTCGCTGGCGGCCGCCCCGATTGGCCGGCCGTCGCCGGCCCGGTCAGTAGCTGAAGGTGGTGGCCCCCTGGTCGCCGATCCACTCCCACAACGGGACCGTACCGGCCGCCTCGGCGTTGGGCAGCAGGCCCTGCCGATCGAGCTTCTTGGCGTCGAAGCAGATGGGGCAGACGAAGTAGCGGCCCTCGGCCTGGGCGAAGCGGTCGAGCAGCGAGGCCAGCGGGGGGCAGCCCTCGCAGGCGATCCCGGTGGCCACGCCGTCGACCGCCAGGCGGACCGCTTCCTTGGCGAGGAACATCAGGGTCGGGCGGCCCGACTCAGCCGCACCGACGGCGACCAGGAAGGCCACGGTGACCCTCTCGGGGTCTTCCAGACCGGTGGTGAGGCTGACAACTGCTTTTCCCATGTCGCCCTCACTCCGGGAGCAGCCCGAGCTGGCCCAGCAGCTCGACCTGGTCGTAGTAGATGTGGTGCTCCACGATGGCGCCCTCGTCCACGGTGCAGATGTCCGTGCCCCGCACCGTGACCCGGTTCCCCGTCGCTGGCACCGACGCACCCGTCGGCAGTGCGATAATGCCGGAGTTGGTGGCCCGGCAGGTCCACTCGTCGAGGGCTCGGTTGCCCCACGACGCCTTGGTCGAGACCTCGAAGACGGTGTCGGACCACGGCTCGGTCCAGGACCGGAAGTACTCGGCGATCTGCGACCTGCCCTTGAACGTCCCCTCGGGTGCCACCAGCACCGCCTGGGGGGCGTAGCACTTCGTCGCTCCCTCCAGGTCGCCGCTGGCAACTGCGGCCGTCAGCTCGTCGGCGATCTCTCTCGCATCCACCATCACTGTCCCCTTTCGTCGTTGGTTGACTGCAGGAGAAGGATGCGCCTCCGGGCCGTCGGCGCACATCCCTTGTCCGGGCCATTTCGCGGTCGCGGGCGCCTGGCCCGTTCAGGCCATCGGCCGGCGAGGTCGGAGCCCGAGCAGCTCCGAGCCCGGGCTGTAAGGATGGGGCCATGGCTCCTCGTGACGTCGAACGCAACTACTCGGTCGGCCAGTTCGCCGCCAAGCTCCGCCGGTTGGCCGATGCTCTGGAGGCGGACCGGCCGTTCCGCATCCAAGTGGCCGGCGAGCGCATCCACGTACCCAAAGGTGCTGCCATCAGCGTCGAGCACGAGCGCGAGGGCGACGAGGAAGAGGTCGAGTTCCAGCTCAAGTGGCAGCTGGCCGAGGTGGAAGGCGAGGACGAGGCGGACGACGGCGAGACCGACGTCTGAGTGGGTACCCACCGTCCGGCCATGACCCTGGCCGGGCGAGGCGTCGGTGTGCTTGTCCCCGCCCTGCGCCCTGCGCCCTGCGGCCTTCGCCCTGCGCCCGGCGTTGCCCGCCGCCGGTCAGCCGCCTCCCGGTTCCCAGCGCAAGAGGTCGCCGGGCTGGCATTCGAGGACCTCGCAGAGGGCGGCGAGGGTGGTGAAGCGCACGGCCTTGGCCCGGCCGTTCTTGAGGACGGCGAGGTTGGCGGGGGTGATCCCCACGCGCTCCGCCAGCTCGCCGACCGACATCTTGCGCTTGGCGAGCATCACGTCGACGTCGACGACGATCGGCATCAGATCACCTCGTTGAGCTCGGCCCGGAGCTCATGGGCCTCGGCCTGGCGAGAGATGGCCTGGGCCAGCAGGGTCCGCAGAACCAGCTCAATGAGCCCGATACCGGCCGCCACCACGGCGCCCCCGCCGACGAGGAGGACCAAGCCCGGAGGTACGGCATCGCCCGGCGCCAGGACCATGCCGAGCCCGAAGGCGAGGAGCGCGGCGGCGGCCGCCGCCGCGATCATGGTGTCGACGTAGCGGAAGGCGCGGGGGGAGAAGACGGTGCCCTCGCTCACCATCGTCACCAAGCGCCACACGCAGAGGGCGGTCACCTGCCCGGTCACCATGACCAGGATCAAGATGGCGGCGAACGGGATCTGCAGGGGGGCGACGTCGGGGTCGGCCTCCACCAGGTCGATCGCCATCAGCGGCACCATCACCACCTGCACGAAGACCGAGCCGGCGAGCGTCGCCGCCAGCACCCCGCGCAGGGCGTGAACCATCAGGCTACCCACGGCGTCCCCTGTCTATCGATATCCGATGGAAACCTATCGTCTCACGATAGCCAAGTCCAGGCGCGGCACCGCCTTCAGGGCGCCGGGTTGCGGACCCGGATCTGGTGACGGGCTGGAGATGCTTTGCCTCGGACGTCCTCGCCGCGCCTCACGGGGCGGTCCACCAGTGACCACAAACGGCACCAGAGTCCATAGACAATCCGCTATATTTGCTGGCGTGGCCGTTCGTCCCGCCAGCCTCTTGCGCGAGGCTCGACGGCGCTCGCAGCTGTCACAGAGGGACGTAGCTCGGCGGGCCGGCGTCGCGCAGTCAGTCATCAGCGCCTACGAGGCGGGGCGCCGCCAGCCGAGCGTGCCTACCCTGGCCCGGCTCATCGAGGCCACTGGCCACGAGCTGCTGCTCGACGTCGTACCTTCGCGCGACCGACTCCGCGGCCTCCCGGACACGCCAGCAGGAAGGCGTCTCCGGCAGAGCCGCGAGGCCGTTCTTGACGCGATCGGCCAGCGACGGGCAGGAAACGTTCGGGTGTTCGGAAGCGTCGCCCGGGGCGACGACACAGCGGCGAGCGACATCGATATCCTGGTCGACCTCGATGACGGTGCCAGTCTTTTGGACCTCATCGGGCTCGAGCGTGCGTTGAGCGAGCTCCTAGGGGCCGAGGTCGATGTCGTACCCGCGCACGCACTGAAACCCCCTCTTCGCCGGCGCGTCCTCGAGGAGGCCATTCCCCTTTGAGCCGGCGGGACGCGCCGGCACATCCTCTGGTTCGCATTCGCACGGCCCGGGGATGATCTGCGCCACCATCGCCGTGACCGTCGGCGATCGACCTCCCCTCAGGCGGCTTCGGCGACGATCAGGCTCTGGGGTCCGGCGAGGGGGGCGTGCTCGACGAAGCGCCACCCGGTTTGCCCTAGCCAGTGGCGCACCTCATCGACGCTGTAGACATCGCCATCGCGCAAATGGGCGGCGAACTCGCCGGCCATCAGCGCGCCATGGAGCGGCTCGGTGTGGGCCGCGTTCATCCAGAAGTCGGCGAGGAGGAGGCGGGCGTTCGCTCCAGCTGCGCGGCGCACCCGTTCCAGGAGGGCACGGTTGTCCTGCGGGGACCAGTAGTGAATGAGGTTGGCCATCAGAATCACGTCGTAGCCGACGGGCAGCTCCCCGTTCATGACGTCGCCGACTTCCACCGTGACGCGCGAGGCGAGGCCCGCCTCTGCGATCCGGGCGCCGGCCAGGGGCACGACGACCGGAAGCTCGACGACGGTCGCCTCGAGGTGCGGATAGCGGCGGGCGACGGCGATCGTCCATGACCCTGTGCCGCCACCGACATCGAGCAGGCGCCGGTGCGGGCCGAAGTCGAAGGTCTCTGACAGGGCTCTAGCCGGTCCGGCAAGGACGGCCTCGATCCCGGCGGAGACAACCTGCTGTGACTCGTCGTCGAGGTCGAAGACTTCCTGGGCCGGTCCGGTGGCGAGCGCATCCGCCAGCCCCATCCAGGTTGGGTAGCTGATCTTGTCCCAGAAGCGCAGGAACGGGCGCAGGTCAGCGGGTGTGCGCCCGGCGAGGAACGTCGCCGTCGTCGCCCCGTTTCGATAGGTGTCACCGTCTCGCTCGAGCAGGCCCAGCGCCACCATGGCGTCCGCGCTGATCCGGGCCGCCCTGGGGGTCAGTCCCGTCCGAGCGGCCAGGGCGTCGAGCGCCGCCGGCGATTCCCCGAGTGCTTCGAAGATCCCCAGTTCGTTCGCCGCGAAGAGGTGCTTGGCGGCCATGAAGCCCGACGCCAGCCGCATGATCGGCTCGGGGCTGACGGGGCTCGCCTGCGGGTCGGTCTGGTCGGGGGTCGTGCTCACTTTGGCTGCTGTCGTCACTGCTTCCTCCTCGAGGGGTCGGATCGCCGGGTGCCCCGGACCGCAGGCACGCCGTGCTGGCCCCACCGATCGTGGGCTACATCAGCAGGTTCGCCAATCCCACATCCGTGGGGACTTGGCGACGAGGCATCCCAGAATCGTGGGGGTGGTTGTCCCGCCGGGCCGGATGTACGGTCGAGCAGTGAACAACGACCGCCTGCGTCGCACCCGCGCCGACATCGTGCGGCTCGCCGACGCCGGGCTCGACTGGATCACGTTCTCGACGCGGGCCACCGAGATGCTCAGGCCGGTCGTCGCTTTCCAGCGCAGCTGCTGGCACACGATCGACCCGGGGACGGTACTGCTCACCGGCAGCCTCAATCAGAACATCGCCTGCTCCGGGTTCTGGCTGGCAGAGCACGAGTACGCCCTCGACGACGTGAACAAGTGGTCGTTCCTCGCTCGGAGCGGACGGGTGGCCGGCGCGTCGAGCATCGCCACCCACGGGGACCTGTCTCGCAGCCCCCGGCACCGCTCCGTCGAGTCCTACGGCATCGCAGACGAGCTCCGCGGGTCGTTCTCGGTCGACGGCACCTACTGGGCGGCCGCCGGGTTCCTGCGCGACGAGGGCGAACCTTGGTTCACCGAGGACGACGTGCGCTTCCTGGCCTCGCTGGGCGAGCCGATCGCCGTCGCCTTCCGGCGGGCGCTGCTCGCCGCGGCCGACGCCACCGACCAACCTCCCGATGACGGCCCCGGAGTGGTCGTGTTCGACGAGCACGGCCACGCGGAGTCGATCTCGCCCACGGCCGAGCGCTGGATCGGGCAGATGATCGAGGTTCCTGCGCCGACCACGCCTGCGGAGTCGAAGATGGTCCAGGTCATCGCCGCCCGGGCCCGCGCCTGCCGTGGCCAGGATCCGGTCGAGGTCTCAGCGCGATCGCGGGTACAGACCCGAACCGGGTCATGGCTGCTGCTGTACGGCACTCGGCTGTCCGGCGCCCACGGCCGTACGGCGGTCATCATCCAGCCGGCCGCCCCCCACGAAGTCGCCCCCTTGGTGGCGCTCGCCTACGGACTATCCGATCGGGAGAGTCAAGTGACTCGGCTCTGCCTGCGAGGCCGGTCCACCAAGCAGATGGCCACGACGCTTGGGGTCTCGCCGTACACGGTGCAGGATCACCTCAAGTCGATCTTCAACAAGACAGGGGTACGGAGCCGCGGTGAGCTGGTCGGCCAGGTCTTCCTCGAGCACTACGTGCCCCGGTGGGAGGACCTGCCCGGCTCACCGCCAGACTGGACCGCGAAGGGCTCGTCCACACGGCGCGACGTCGACGCCGGCACGCTGGCCCGACAGTAGGTGTCACGAACGGCCCGGGCTAGCTGCCTCTCGCGGCACCGTGATCGTCGGACCTCCGCCACAGTGCCGGAGCGCGGCACCTGGTGCCTGCGCCGCACCCTGACGTCTGTGTACGCCGACCCCCACGACTTCGGGACGAGCCGGGCGCCCGGCAACGAGCATCGCCGCGGGAGCGAGACAAGGTCGTCCGCCGCCCTCAATGCCGGTACTGCGCTGGTGCCGGGTCGTGGCTGGCGCCCGGTAACGGGCGTGGCCGAGACGGCAGGAAGGGTGCCCTGGCACGCGGACCGGCACCGGATATCCGGCAAAGACGGGCGTCACCACCGCCCGGTATCGCTCGTCCCACCGGTCGGTTCAGTGTCGCCCGCCAGCTACATGGGGCCACTCAGAGGTGAGTTTCGCCAGCAGCACGGGCCACCTCTTCGCCAGTGATGGGGCCACTCCCGAGCATCCACCAGCGCCGACGCCGCTGAGGTTGGAATCGCCACCCGACCGACAAGCGGCACGGGAAGGTGGCGATGAGCTTCAGGGAGGTTCCAGTGCACGAGATCCGAGAGGTGTTGCGACTATGGCTGCGCGGGGAGGCTGACCGGGCCATCGCCCGGCTGGCTTCGGTGGATCGCAAGACCGTCAAGCGCTACACAGACGCCGGCCAGGCCTGTGGCCTAGTCCGTGACGGGGGCGAGGACCAGCTGAGCGACGAGCTGGTGGGCCAGGTCTGCGAGCGGGTGCGTCCCCATCGTCCCGACGGCCACGGGGCCAGCTGGGCGGCCTTGCGGGCCAACCACGACCAGCTCGAAGTGTGGCTGATCAAGGAGGGCCTGACGGTGGTCAAGGCCCATGACCTGCTCGCCCGCCAGGGAACTGTCGTGCCCCAGCGCAGCCTGCACCGCTATGCCCTCTGCGAGCTGGGCGTGGGCCGCTCGCTGCGCTCGACGACAGTGCGGGTGGCCGACGGCGAACCCGGTTCCAAAATGCCAGATCGACTTCGGGCGCATGGGCCTGATACCCGATCCGGCCAGCGACCGGTACCGGGTGTGCTGGGCGCTGGTCTTCACCGCCGTCTACAGCCGCCACTGCTACGTGCACCTGGGCTTTCACCAGACCACCGAGGCAGTCATCGCCGCCTGCCAGTAGCAGAATCTCTTGGCCCGACCCAAGTGCTAGCCCAGAATGTGCCGCTGACCTGGTACTTTAGAAGCAGCCCCAACGGGATTCGAACCCGTGTCTCCACCTTGAGAGGGTGGTGTCCTAGGCCTCTAGACGATGGGGCCGTGCGGTGCCTGCAGCGCAGGAGCTCGGGGGGGAGGACTCGAACCCCCAATGTCTGGACCAGAACCAGATGTGTTGCCGATTACACCACCCCCGAACGGGTGACGAGTCAGGTTAGCGGCGCTCCACCTCCGAACGCACCTGGTCGACCCGCTCGTCGAGGTTGACCAGGCGGCGGTAGCCGATGATGCGCCCGGCCCCCACCGCCAGGGTCTCCCGTCCCATGCTGAACAGCTCGCCGATCCCACCCTCCGGGCTGTCCGGAGCGGGCGAGGCCCGGCCCTCGAGGCCGACCTCGTCGGCGATGTGTTCCGTGCGCAGGGCGTGGTAGGGGCTGGAGACGAGGATCACCTCGTCGATCCCCTCCCGGGTCAGGAACCGGGCGGCGGCGGCCAGGCTCTGCCACGAGCTCGTCCCCTGCACCTCGGAGCGCAGGTCGGCGTCGGGGATGCCCCGGCTGACCAGGTAGCGCCGCCCGGCCGACGCCTCGGTGACCCGGTCGCCGGGTTGGCCCCCGCCCGTGACCACCACCACGGGGGCGAGCCCCCGCTCGTAGAGGTCGACGGCGTGGTCAAGGCGGGCCTGCAGGACAGGAGAGGGCTGACCGTTGTACTGGGCCGCCCCCAGCACCACGATGGCCTGGGCCGGACCGGCGTCGTCCTGGCGGGACGCCTGGAGCACCTCGACGAAGGTGTATCCGAGGTAGAGCACGCCGGCCACGCCGACGACCAGGCCGATGCGGACGAGGCGGCGGATCACGTCAGAGGCGAGCCCGGGCCGAGCGCAGCCGGGCCAGGCTCCGGTCCCGGCCCAGCACCTCGAGCGATTCGAACAGCGGCGGCCCCACCGACCGGCCGGTCACTGCCACCCGCACCGGTGCCTGGGCCCGGCGCAGCGGCAGCCCCAGCTCCTCTCCGACCGAGCGCAGAGCGGCCAGCAGCGCCGCACTCTCCCACGCCACCGCCTGGTAGGCCGCCATCGTGGCGTCGAGCACGTCGGCCGCCGGGCCCTTCATGGCCTTGTCCCAGGAGTCGGGATCGATGGCGGGCTGGTCGACGAAGAGGAAGTCGACCATCTCCGGGGCTTCGGCCAGGGTGGTCACCCGCTCCTGGACCAACGGCGCCATGCGTTCGAAGGCAGCGAAGTCGAAGTCGCCAGGTGCCCACGGCCCGTGCTCGAGGAATCGCCCGGCGGCGCCGATGAACTCCGCCGTCGACAGCCCCCGGAGGTAGACCCCGTTGATGTGGGTGAGCTTGTCGACGTCGAAGAAGGCCGGGGCGGGGTTGACGTCCTCCAGGCGGAAGAGCTCGACGATCTCGGCGAGGGGACGGATCTCCACCCCGTCGGGCGGACCCCAGCCCAGCAGGGCCAGATGGTTCACCATGGCCTCCGCCAGGTACCCCCGCTCCCGGTAGGCGCCCACGGCGACGTCGTCGCGGCGCTTGGACAGCTTCTGGCGGCGCTCGTTCACCAGCATGGGCAGGTGGGCGAACACCGGCCGCTGGCTGATGCCCAGCGCCTCCCGCAACAGCAACACCTTGGGGGTGACGCTGATCAGGTCCTCGCCCCGGATGACGTGGGTGATGCCCAGGTCGGCGTCGTCGACGGCGTTGGCCACGACGAACATGGGCGCCCCGCTGGAGCGCTGCACCACGAAGTCCTCCAAGGCGGCGTGGTCGAAGCCGACCTCACCCCGGATGACGTCGTCGAAGGTGGTCCGGCCTTCGTCCGGCGTGCGGAAGCGCACCACCACGCCCGCTCCCGGGCCCACGTCGCGATCCCGGCAGTGGCCGTCGTAGCCGGGGGGCCCGCCCCGGGCTTCGGCCCGGGCCCGCACGTCGTCCTGGGTGCAGTCGCAGCGATAGGCGCAGCCGGCAGCCAGCAGCTTGGCCACCGCGTCGCGGTGCAACCCGGCCCGCTCCGACTGGTGGACGGGCTCCTCGTCCCACTCCAGGCCCAGCCAGCGCAGCGAGTCGACGATGGCGTCGGTGAGCTCGGGCCGGGAGCGCTCGACGTCGGTGTCCTCGATGCGCAGGAGGAAGGTGCCCCCGTGGCGGCGGGCGAAGAGCCAGTTGAACAGGGCGGTGCGGGCGCCCCCGACGTGCAGGGAACCGGTGGGAGCGGGAGAGAAGCGGACCCGGGGGGCGTCGACGTCCACGTCCGGAGGCTACCGGTGCCGGTGGTGGTGGCCGAGGACTGGGAGACCGAGGTGCCGGGCACGCCCTCCCGCACCATTGTGGTCAGGTGTGCACCGTGGCGGTCACCCGTGACCACAAAGCCGCCGCCGCCGGGCGGGAGCCCTACTGGACGACGGTGCGCGGCAGCTTTCTGGTCACCTCCGTACCCCGGCGGTGCAGAAGTGCCCAGAAACCGGGAGGAAGCGGCGGAACCGGAGCGACGGTTCCGCACCCGGGCGGGTCTGGCACCATGGGCCGATCGACGAGGAGGTGGTGGCCAAGCCGGAGGCAGCTTCGCGCTGGGCTCGCCTGCGCCGGCGCTGGTCCCGCTGGGACACGGTGCTGGTGGTGGTCTCGCTGGTGCTCGCCCTCGGGGCCGGGCTGCCGCTGCCCGGCTACGCCATCGGTCCGGGCCCGGTGCTGGCGGTGGACGAGCTGGTGGTGGTGGGGGGCGCCCGGGCCGACGACCCGGCGGCCGGCGAAGTGCTGGTGGCCACCGTCGCCCTGCACCCGCTGAGCCCCTTCTGGGCAGCCCGGGCCTGGTTCGACGCCGACATCGAGACCCTGCCCGAGGACGCCGTGGTCAGCGACGACCAGCGGGCCGAGGACATGGCCGTCTCCCGCAACGCCGCCGTCGACGTGGCCCTGGCCCGGCTGGTGGGCGCCGGCCTCCTCGACGGGGGCGAGTTGCCCGCCGTCGAGGTCGACGCCGAGGGTGTCGACGGGAACTCGGCCGGCCTGGCCTTCGCCCTCGGGATCCTCGAGCGGCTGGCGCCCGGCTCACTGACGGGGGAGATGCGGGTCGGCGCCACCGGCACCATCGGATCCGGTGGCCGGGTGGGACCGGTGGCCAGCGTGGCCTTCAAGGCCACCGCCATGCGCCGGGCCGGGGCCGACCTCTTCCTCGTCCCGCCCGGGCAAGCCTCGCAGGCGCGGTTCCCGGCCGGCCCCCAGCTGGAGGTGGTCGAGGTGGCCAGCCTCGACGACGCTCTCGCCGCCCTGGCCCGCCGGGGGGGCGACCTCGGCCCGCTGGGCTGACCCTGGCAACGGCCTTGTTGGCAACACGATCGTTGGCAACAGGCGGGAGCTGACGCGGGCGCGCGTCAGCGGTCGAGGGTGGCGAGAGTGCGCAGGGCCCGGATGCCGGGGAGGAAGAAGTAGGCGCCGCCCCGCACGGTCACGAAGCTGGGCAGGCCGAGGTAGCGGCGCCGGTACGGGGTGTCGGGGGCGCTGAAGACGCCGCCTTCCTCCGGCGGGGTGCCGAGCAGCGGGTCCTGCTCGTCGTAGAGGCCGGCGAACTTCTCGTTGTTGCACCAGTGATGCTGGACGAACTCGAACTGGCGCTCGATGTTGGCGTTGAGGCACAGGAAGAACAGGCCCCGCTCTTTCCCGTCGTCTTCAAGGGGATCGTCCAGGCCGGGCCCGTAGACCCGGCCCCGGCGCATGATGCGGTGCAGGTTGGCCAGCTCCAGGGCCTCGTCCGGGTCGTCGCCCAGGGCGTCGCGGGGGTTGGAGCGGCGGATGTGGGCACCGAGGGGGCAGCGCCGCCCCTGGGGGTCGACGGCGGCGTAGCCGAAGGCGTTGTCGGTGCCGAGGTCCGGGTCGTCCCGGTGCCAGGAACGCACCAGGGGGGCGCCGCTGGGCCAGCGGCCCACCATCTTGGCCCCGAGGCGCACCATGTCGTCGGGCTGGGGGCTGGCACCGGCCCGGGCGGCCTCGGCCGACACCGCGTCGCGGAGGTAGCCCCAGAAGCCCGCCACGTCCTGAGCCAGCTGGCGGAACACCAGGTAGCTGCCGTTGCGGCCGAAGTCGCCGCCCCCTCCACCGGGCAGCGCCAGCCGGGGCCAGGGGGTGAGCTCGCCGTAGCCGTTGGGGTAGCCGAGCACGAACTCGCCGGTGTCGATCACCGACCGGCGGGCCTCGTCGCCGCCCAGCGCCTCTTCCTGGCCGCTGCCTCTGATGACCGGCTGGGACATGCCGTCGGCGAAGCCGAAGTGCTCCACCCCGAACTTGCCCACGTTGAGCCGCCCGGGCAGCGGCTCGGGGACCAGGCGCCGCACCACCTGCCAGGCCCCGCCGGCGGTGAGCGCACCGGTCTCGGCCGCCTCCACCTCGGCCATGGTCTCCTCGTCCGAGGCGAAGACCAGCAGCACGGCGTGGACATCGGCGGCGGGCACGGCGTCGTGCCCCGGTGCCGAACCCCCCCAGTCCCAGAGCTCGGGTGCGCTGGCGCCCCCGTCGCTGAGGATCCGCCGGCGGTGACCCGAGGCCATGCCCGCCTGGAAGGGAGGCGAGAAGGTTCCCAGCTCGCCTGGCTCCAACCCCAGGGCCCGCAAGCCGGCATGGGTGAGGGCGAGGTTGATGCAGCGCCGCTCCTCGGGCACGGCGCTGGCCGTGATGCGGTCGGCCAGCGCGCCCAGCCACCGGCGGGCCCCGCCGGCATCGGCCACTCGCATCAGGAGGTAACGGGCCTGGTGCATCGTCCCGTAGCCGCTGACCACCAGGCCCTGCACGTCGTGGCGCTCGAAGGCGCTCATGCGCTCCTCCTCCCTATAGCTGCTCGAGCCAGGCGCCGGCGCCGGCGTCGCCGCGAGCGGGCGCCAGCCCGTCGCGGATGGCCCGGTTGTTGGCGATGTTGGCGATGCTGATCTCGGGATAGGCGCTGTACCAGACAGTGGTCGGCACCATGCTGTAGCGGGCGAAGGCCTTGAAGCGGGCCTCATCCCTCGCCCCCTCCCGCACCAGCCAGCGGGTCCGGGGAAAGCCCACGGCGTTGGTGGTGTTGGTCCACACCGCGGTGAGGCCGACGGCCGCCAGGTCGATGAAGTCGTTGAGGTAGCTCTCCCAGCTCCCGTCGAAGTTGGACATGAAGATCAGCTGGCGGCGGTCGGGGGTGATGACCCAACGGGCGAAGTGGATGGAGGCGATGCCCCCGAGGCGGCCCCGGTTGGCGCTGAGGCGGGCGATGATGTCGACCGACCAGAGCACCACCCGCAGGACGGCCAGGCGGAACCACCCGGCCTTGATCTGGGTCACGCTGACCATGTGGTTCTGGCCCTTGCGGTCCTCGCTGGCCACGATGCCGCTCAACTCCTCGGTCTCGGTCCAGCGGGCGTAGACCTCCTGCCACCCCGGCTGGCGCCGGCGGTCGGCGGCATCGTCGGCCGCTTCCTCCCGGCGCAGCTTCCAGGCCAGGCTGCCGAGGCCGCCCACCACGGCGGCCAGGGTGACCCGGGCGGTCCGGGCCCGCCCCGGGCGGGATGACCGGCCGGCGGCCCGGACAAGACCGAGCAGGCCGAGCCCGGCCGGAGCGAGCAGGGCGGCCAGCACGGCTCGACCCCGCGCCACCAGGAACGGCACCGGCGCCACCGAACGGGCCCAGCCGAGGTCGGCGGGCAGGCCGCCAACCACCTCCTGGAGGATTTCCCCGGGAGAGCGCTGGCGCCACCCGAGGCGGTCACCGTCGTCGAGCACCGCCTGCACGTGGTCGCGGAGCCGCTGCTCCCGGCGGATGTCGCACACCGTCCGGCCCGGCCAGGCCACGTAGAAGGTGTCGGATCCGATGTCGTGGCTGCGCAGGTAGCGCAGCCGGGCCTCGACGCCGGCCTGGCCGGCGGAGGGGTAGTCGATGCAGTGCCCGAAGATCCGGTCGACCGCGGCGCGGGCGTGGGTCAACAGGTGGGCGAGGAACATCTCGACGTCACCGTCGACGTTGCCCTCGAAGACCAGGTGGGGGTCGCCCTCGCTGGCACCCATCACGAAGAAGCTGGCGTAGTGGAGGTCGACCAGCTCGGCGAAGCGCACGTGGGGGTTGCCCTTGATGTCGGTCCCGATCGTGTCGAGGAGGTTGACCAGCGGGTCGACCCGGCCGTCGGCGACGGGGGCGAAGATGGTGAAGGCCGACTGCTTCACGGTGCGGTGGCGAGCCGGGGTGGCGCCGCAGGCGGAACGGCACCGGCACCGGCACCGGTGTCGAAGTCGACCAGCAGGCGGTCGGGAAAGGGGCCGTCGTAGACGATGGCACCGCGGCGCCCCGGAGCCCGGCGCAGGCCCTCGAGGCGCAGCACGGCCGCCACCAGCTCGGGGATCTGGATCACGTTGACGAAGCGTCCG
The DNA here is from genome assembly GCA_035553895.1 of Acidimicrobiales bacterium. GTDB lineage: Bacteria > Actinomycetota > Acidimicrobiia > Acidimicrobiales > CADCSY01 > JADDRA01. Next base: position 25,700 of record DATMJI010000103.1, read on the forward strand.
AAGCAGCGGTGCAGGCCGTGGCCGAAGTGGAGGTAGGAGGCCAGGGGCCGGTCCCCCCGGAGCTGGCCGGGATCGGGGAAGACCTCGGGATCGAACATGGCCGGCAGGATGCCGGTGTAGAGGGTGCACCCGCCCGGGATGCGGCGCCGGCGCCGGGTGCCGGCGGCCAGCACGGTGTCCCGGGCGACGTGGCGGGACAGCACCGGGTTGATGGGGTTGAAGCGCAGCGCCTCGAAGGCCCACTGTCCCACCTGCTCCACGTCGCCCGCCACGGCCGCCGCCCGGGCCTGGTGGAGCGCCCGGGGGTGGGCCAGGAGCTGGTCGACGGCGTGGGCCGTCGCCTTGGAGGTGGTGTCGACGGCACCCACGATCACCCCGCCCAGGTTGCGCCGCACCCCTTCGTCGCTCAGGCCGGTCTCGTCCTGGAGCCGCACCAGCCGGGTCACCATGTCGTCGGGGACGATGGTGCCGGTGGCCCGCTCCGACTGGCGGCGGGCGATGAGCTCGTCGAGGTAGGCGTGGAGGCTGGCCCCTGAAGCCTCGCCGGCTCGGCGGACCCCGGCATCGCCCCCGATGTTGAGGAAGGTCTCGTGGAAGATCCTGCGCATCCAGGTGGCCATGGTGGCCTCGTCGGGCCCGGGCGCCCCGAAGTAGTCGGCGACCAGCCGCACGGCTGCCGGCCGGGCCAGGTCCTGGACCACGTCGAGGCGGCCTCGGGGCCGGGCGCCCTCGAGCAGCTCGGCGGCCGTGGCCCGCACGGCGCCCCGGATGCGAGCGTCGTCGCCGTCATGCACGCAGCGGGCCAGGATGGCCTGCTCACGCTCGCAGAGCGGGGAGCGGTCCATCCCCAGCACGAAGGGGCCGTTCACCCGGTCCATCGATGCGGCGTTGGACTCGGCCACGGTGAAGTCGCTGTCGCGCTCGAGAACCTCGACCACGTCGGCGTGGCGGGTCACCAGCACCACCTGCCCGACCCTCACGATCGGCGCGAACCGCAGCAGCGGGCCCGAGAGTCGCCGCAGCAGCGGTCCGTTGTTGGCCAGCCGCACGGCGGCCCGGCGCAGGAGTGCCGGCGGCGTGACCGGGGGAGCGGGGGTGGCGGGAGCGGTGGCGAGAGGGGCGATTCGCGGCACTCTATCCCGCCGGGGGAGCTAGCCGAGACGACCCACCGGATCCACCCTGGCCATCCGCAGTAGGTCGACCATGCGGAAGTCGCCCCCGCCCGCCGCCGCCGGCAGGGTGGGACGCCAGCCCGGCTCGCGTGCCAGGTAGGACTCGCCGTCGCTCTGGAGCAGCCCGATGATGACCTCGCCCACGATGCGCCCGCCGACGGGACCGAGGTGGTGGCCACCGGCCATGACCTCGGCCTCTCGCAGGATGTAGAACCACAGGGGCGTGGACCTCTCCAGGCCCAGGCCGAAGCCACTGAGGTCGTCGAGGTCGGCGGGGGCCAGCGCCGGTGCACCCATGCGCTGAGCCAGCTGCTGGCCCGACGGCAGCCCCCAGGTGATGTGCCGCAAGAGGTTGCGCTCGGCCAGCGAGGTCGGTCCGAGCTCGGCTCCCGGCGGCCGGGAGATGGTGCCCGCCGGCAGGTTGAACAAGGGGGTCGAAAGCTTGGTGTCGATGAGCTTGTTGTTCCGCACCTCGCCGTCGCCGAAGTCGAAGAAGGTCTCCCAGCCGATGAAGCGGCGGGCCGCCCGCAAACGCCCGGACATGTCGTCGGGGTCGAGGCTGCCCATCTGCGTGGGTTCGAAGACCATCCCGAAGAAGGCAGGAGCACCGCCGCCACCCCGGTTGGCCCGGTAGGAGGGCCGCACCATGCTGTGGCCGAAGCGGTAGGCGGCACCGGAGAACTCGACGGGGATGTAGGGGCTGCGGGTGGTGTAGAAGCGCCGCCCCCGGGCGAGGATGTCGTCGACCATGGCCCGGCCCACGAACTGGGGGAGGAACTCGTGGAGGATGAGCCAGTGGTAGTGCCAGGTGACCTCCCGGCGGGCCATGTGGAAGATGTCCATGGCGTCGGTGCTGGCCGGCAGCTCGACCCGCAGGCGGTCCACCACCTTGTTGTGGAAGCACATCATGGCCAAGTGGATGCCGCAGACGATGAGGTTCTCGTCGTTGCGGGGATCGCCGATCACGGCGACGTTGTCGGCTCCCCGGGGCAGGTCCTCGAACAGGCCTCCGGTCTCCATCTTGAGCTTGATCCCGTCAGCGCTGTCGTAGAGCTCCCGGGTGACCACCGGGCCGCCGCCGTAGACGGAGTCGAGATCGAGCGTCGGGGTCCGGGCGTTGCGGGTCGTGCGGGGATCGGTGGGGCGACCCAGGGCCGAGGTGGTGTCGAAGGTCATGTCGTGGTCGAGGAACTGGCCGACGAAGGTGGTACCGGCCGTGTGAGTCGGGTTGTCGGGGTTGTTGGTTCGCAACTCGGGGTCGAGGATGAGCGCCGCCGGACCCTTGGACAGGTCGTCGCCGGCGTCGAGCATCCCTCCGGGCCTGGCGATCTCGTGGAGGGCGGCCTGCAGCTGGGGGCTGTCCTCGGCGAAGGGGCGATCTTTGAAGATGCGCCCGAAACTGCGGCTGGAGCCGGTGTAGGTGCCGTCGGCACCTGACGGGGCGCCACTTGCACCGGTGTCGGTCTGGGCCCCGGCCGGTCCGACCAATGAAGTGGGGCCGAGGGTGGCGGCCCCGGCCGCTCCCACCCCGATCCTGGTGAGGAACCGCCGCCGGCTGAGGCCTTTTCGGGCCGCGAGCCGCTCACCGTCGTGTTGCATCCCAATGCCCCTTTCTTCCGGGCGCGGGCGACGAGCGTGATCCGTCGCCTTCTCACCCCCCTATGGCGTTGTCGAGGCTAACACGGCAACGGAGATGGATAGCCTTTGATCATGACGATCCTGTGGCAAGTTGGAGGGCCACGACGGATCCGTCGTGCCGTCACCGCGGCGGCCACCGCGGCGGCAGTCGCTCTCGGTGCGGCGGCCTGCGGAGACGACGGCCGGCGGGCCGACTACGGCGCCGATGCCACCGAGAGGTCTGCCGATCCGGTGCCGGATGCCGCCGGCGACGGTTCGCCGGAAGCGACGAAGGGTAGCGGGCACGGTGGCGATGCCCCGGCGCCGGACGACGGTTCGGCGCCTGAGATCTCCACCACCGTCACCCCCCCTGTGGGGGCGAGTGGGACGGGGGAGGTGCCTGCGCCGGACGGTGACGACCCCGTCGTGGGCGGCGGCGTCGACGGCGGCGTCGGCAGCGGGGCCGCCGACGGGGTCGGCCCCGCAGGTGCCGACACCACCTCCTGAGCGGTGGGGAGAGCCCGCCATGACCCGTCTCGCCCACGCCGCGCTGGGGCTGCCGGGCAGGCCGCCGTGTACTGTCGAGCCTCGGTGACGGGACTGGATGTGTGGATCCAGCGACTCAGGATCGCCGCCGCCCGGCCCCACCTCCCACCCGGCGGGCACGTCCTCGACGTCGGATGCGCCGACGGTGCCCTGTTTCGCCGCTGTCGCACTCGCATCGCCTCCGGCGTCGGCATCGATCCCCGGACCGGCGACGGCTGGGTCGAGGGCCCCTACGAGCGCCGCTGCGGTCACTTCCCGGACGCGGTGGGCGATGGTGAGCGTTTCGACGCGGTCGTGATGCTGGCCGTGGTCGAGCATCTCGGCGAGGAGGAGTTTGCCCGGTGGGCGGCGGCCGTGCCCGAGGTGGTGGTCCCGGGGGGAAGGCTGGTGATCACCACGCCCGCTCCGGTTGTGGACCGTATCCTCGATGCCGGGATCAAGCTGCGCCTGCTCGACGGGATGGAGGCTCACCAGCACCACGGATTCGATCCCCGGCGGGTGCCGGACATCTTCTCCGGTCCCCGCACCGAGCTCGAGCAGCGGCGGCGCTTCGAGTTCGGGCTGAATCACCTCTTCGTCTTCTCCGTCGCCGGCTGAGCCAGCGGTGGCCGTGGCCTCCACGCCTTCCCCGGCAGCGTCACCGCCCGTGGTGTTGTCGGTGGTCATGCCCTGCCTGAACGAGGCGGCCACCGTCGCCGCCTGCGTGGGGAAGGCCCGCGGCTTCCTGGAACGCAGCGGGATCCCCGGTGAGGTGGTGGTGGCCGACAACGGCAGCACCGACGGCAGCCGGGAGCTGGCTACGGCGGCCGGCGCCCGGGTCGTCACCGCCACCGTGCCCGGTTACGGCAGCGCCCTGATGGCCGGGATATCGGCCGCCCGGGGCACGTACGTCATCATGGGGGACGCCGACGACAGCTACGACTTCACCGCCCTCCAGCCCTTCGTGGATCGGCTGGACGCCGGCGCCGACCTGGTCATGGGCGACCGCTTCGCCGGCGGGATCGCTCCGGGCGCCATGCCCGCCCTCCACCGCTACCTCGGCAACCCGGTCCTCAGCCGGCTGGGCCGGATGTTCTTCGGCAGCCCGGTGCGCGACTTCCACTGCGGGTTGCGCGGCTTCCGGCGTGACCGGGTGCTGGAGCTGTCCCTCCAGGCCACCGGGATGGAGTTCGCCAGTGAGATGGTGGTGAAGGCGACGCTCGAGGGCCTGGTCGTGGCCGAGGTTCCGACCACCTTGTCGCCCGACGGGCGGGACCGCCCGCCGCACCTGCGCAGCTGGCGTGACGGCTGGCGCCACCTCCGCTTCCTCCTCCTCTACAGCCCCCGATGGCTCTTCCTCGTACCCGGGGTGGTGCTCATGGCCGCCGGGGCCGCCGGTGGTGTCGCCCTCACCATGGGCCCCGTGGCCGTAGGCGATGTCACCTTCGACGTCGACAGCCTGGTTGCCGCCGCCGCCGCCGTGGTGGTGGGGTACCAGGCCGTGCTCTTCGCCCTGCTGACCAAGATCTATGCCATCGAGGAGGGCTTCTTGCCGCCCGATCGCCGGGTCGAGCGCTTCGTCACCACCATCACCCTCGAGCGGGGCCTCGCCATCGGTGCCGTCATCGGGCTGCTGGGCTTCTCGGGCCTGTTGGCGTCACTCGTCCACTGGAACCTCCAGGACTTCGGCGAGCTCGACCCCCGCCGGTCGTTACGCATGGTCGTGCCGTCGGCCGTAGCCCTGGTCGTGAGCTGCCAGACGGTCTTCGCCTCGCTCTTCGCCAGCGTGCTGGGCATCCGCCGGGTCCGCCAGGGAGGTCGCGCGGGCGTGACCGCCAGTGGCGATCCGTCGCAACCTGAGCCGGTACCGGCCTCCAGCCCCGGCACCGCCGACGTCAGGGACTCGATGGGGGAACCCGCCACATGACCCAGCCCTCGTTCTCCCACACCTTGGTCAAGCCGTAGGCCGCCGCCTCGTCGTCGGTGAGCAGCTTCTGGGAGTACGTGCTGTCCTTAGCCATCACGTACCAGTCGGACCTGGGCAGCAACAGCTCCAGGTCACTGCCCATGACCGACCGCCGGTCGGAGTAGAGCGTCATGGCTCGGGACCGGAAGAAGAGGATGACGTCGTCCGCCCTCGTACGTTCCTTGACCGCGGCGAACATCTGCTGGGCGTCGGGGGATTCCGGGCCGTGCACCACGTAGCTGTAGTCGAGGTGGTAGCGGGTGCTGCGCACGGTGTCGGCGATGTTCAACCCGACGAACCCGGCCAGGGCAACGGCCGGGAGGACGGCGCTGGCCCGGGCGACACTCCCACCCGTTGCCGGTCGCCCCGCCACCGCCGGTATGGCCTGGTAGGCGAAGTACATCAGCAGGGGCGTGATGGTGTAGAGGTAGCGGCCCTCCTGGTAGGGCGAGACGAGCATCAGCAGGCTCGAGCACCCGAGGAAGGCGGCCAGGTGCACATCGGACTGGGTCTCGGTGAGCAGGCGAGCGACCATGCCCAGTACGCCCAGGATGACCAGGACCACGAGCACGCGGTGCGCCGCCTGCTCGCTCCCGAACAACGAGAGTGGCGAGCCGGGGTCCTGGAGGCCGATCTGCTGGGCGAAGATCTCCCGGTAGTAGGTGAGCCGGGCCGAGATGTTGCTCAGCCCGGTCCCGGGTGCCGAGGGCAACAAGACGGTGGGCAACACCAGGTGGAAGCCGATGGCCGCCAGGGCGAAGCTGGCATAGGGGACGGACACCTTCCGCCACTCGGGCCGGCCCCAGATCCGGATCGACCGGGCTCGCCAGGCGGCGCCGGCCCACGTGGCCAGGTGCAGCGCAGCCAGGGCGATCACCAGAGTGACACCCTCCCGCCGGACGTTGTAGGTGAAGGCCAGCAGCAGCCCGATGGCCACCAGGTGGTTCCGTGGCGCCGCGAGCAGTCCCGCCGTGCGGACCCGGTCGATCCACCACAGGCTCAGTCCCACCAGACCCAGGTAGGGGATGTCGGACAGCACGGCACCGGTGCCTCCGATGTAGATGGGAGACAGGCCGATGAGGGTGGTCAACAGGGTCGCCACGATGGCCCCCGCCCGGGGCCGGACGAGGGCGAAGAAGGTGAGCAGGAACAGGCAGAAGGCGAGGACCTCGACGAACTTGAAGACCTCGTAGTCGAGTCCGAACACGGCGTACAGCGGGGCCAGGACGAGGGGCCAACCCCAGGGATAGGTATAGGGGCTGAAGGTGCTCCAGGCCGAGTTCTCAATGGCGAAGCGGTTGTCGCTGACGACTTCCCCGACGTTGCCGATGGCGAGGGCCTTGGCCTGGCGCAGGTACAGGGCGAAGTCGTCCCCCCAGTCGTGACCGGAGAAGTGGTTGATGAGGGTGACCACGGCGATCCCGACCACCAGGGTGACGGGGAGGGCCAAGTGGCGAACGGGTGCCGGCAGGCGCCTGACCAGGTGCGGGATCCGCCGGAGCCTCGGCCCGCGTCGTTCGGGCCCGTCCTGGTCAGCGGGCCCGTCCTGGTCAGCGGGCCCGTCCTGGCCCGTGCCCTCCTCGCTCCCGTCGCCGAGGCCGGGGAGGGATGGGGTCACCGGCTGCTCGTCGCCTCCCGGGGTGGGACCAGAGCGGCGCAGCCGGCTGGTCAGCCGGGCGGCGGAGGACGCGTAGGCGAGCTTCGGGCTGGGGAGATGCTCACGGCTCATGCGTGCCTCCGGTGGCGTCGGCGCCGTCCAGCGTAGTTCCGGCATGCCGGCGACGCCTGGCCGGCTCGGTCCCCCTTCTGCCACCAGTTCGCAAAGGGGGCGGGGCCCGCCCCCTTTGCGAACTGGTGGCAGAAGGGGGAC
>DATMJI010000104.1:0-4574 GCA_035553895.1 Acidimicrobiales bacterium
AGCCGGCGGCAGTGTCGCCGGGCACGGCCCCTGGGGCACCCAGGCGCACCCCGGACTGGTAATGCGCCTCGTGGCCGTCCCCCGAGGCGGTGCTCGCCGACGATCCCATCGCCTACTGGCGCCTGGGCGAGCAGCGCCGGGCAGCCTCGGGCACCAACGCCTCGGGGGACGGCCACGAGGCGCATTACCAGTCCGGGGTGCGCCTGGGTGCCCCAGGGGCCGTGCCCGGCGACACTGCCGCCGGCTTCTACGGCGAGCAGGGCAAGGCCGTGGTCGACGACGCCGAGGGCCTGCGCCTCAATGGCTCGTTCTCCATCGAGTTCTGGGCCCGGCAGGCTCGACGGGCGTCCACCGCCTGGCCTGGCGTGTTGAACATGAACGGCTCGTGGACCGCCGACGGGTACCTGATCTGGTACTCGGCCGACGGGCGGCTGATCCTCAAGCGCAACAACACCGAATGGTCGACCCCGCCCGGTGCCATGAGCACCGACCAGCTGCGGCACTTCGTGGTGACCTACGACGGGTCCTCGGTCAGCTGGTACGTCGACGGAGCACCGGTGGCCACCTCGCCGGCCTCCATCCCCCCCAACCGGGGGAGCGCCCCCCTGGAGCTCGGGGCCGGGGATCGCGGCCAGTCAGGTACCTTGCTGCTTGACGAGGTGGCCCTGTACGACTCGGCCCTCAGCGCGGCCAGCGTCGGGGCCCACCGGGAGGCCGCCGACCGGTGAGCGGTCGGCGGCGGCGGGACGGGCGGGCCTCAGCCCCGCTCGGAGCGGCGGCGAAGCCCGACGAGCACGGCCCCGAGGGCCACCGTCCCCGTCCCCAGGGTGACCAGGCCGGCCACGTCGCCCCCGGTGATGGGCAGGCTCGAGGCACTCCGCTGGGTTCCCTGCACCCGCTGGGAGCTCTGGGCGGCCGGCGTGATCGGGTTGGCGACCCGGTCGGACGCCGTGCCGCCTGGCGGCGGCGGGTTCACGTACTGGGCGGCGGCGACGCCGGCCGAACCGAACATCGTCCCCGCCGTGAGCAAGCCGGCGACCAGCAGGCGCCGGGCCCCGACCACAGTGCGTCCCATGGGCGGTGATGCTACACCTTCGCGACCGGTCCCCGCCTCGCCCCCGCGCCAACCGGCTTCCGGGCCCGGCTCCCTCACCATTCCAGCCACTCGGCGTGGTCGCCGAACCATTCGAGATCGGCGAACGACCAGGCGATGGGGGGGATCCGGGCCCCGGGAAGGACGTTGACGCCCGGCCAGTCCCGGGGCAAGTCGAAGCGCAGCGTCAGGGTGGAGCTGGTGCCGGGCGCCACCGTGACGGGGGCCGCCACCACCCGGTTCGATCCGTCTGCCCCGGCCACCGCCAGCTCGTCGATCCCGTCGAAACGCCCCCCACCGGCCGGGCCGGGGAGGGTGGCCGAGACCAAGCCCACGTAGGTGCCCGGTTCGACCGCTAGTGAGGGATCCGGACCCAGGATGTAGGGCGCTGCGTCGGCGGGCGTGCGATTGGTCAGCTCGATGTCGATCACGACCTCCTGCCCGGACCGCGCACCGCCGAGGGAGATCTTGGCTGCGACGTCGAGGAACTGGTCGAGCTTGTTGCCCCCCCGGTTCAGGACGGCGAGCAGCAGGTCGTCCTCCTCGACCGTGCCGGCCACGCCCGCCGCCTCCCACGCCCGCTGCATCGAGGCCGCCGGCGACCAGGCCAGCAGGTGGCGACCGCGGGCAGCCCCGACCAACTCGCCGGCCAGCAGGGCGACGTCGAGGTCGGGGCGGTCGAGTTGGCCCAGGGCCTGCTGGGCCACCATGCCGAGGCGCTCCTGGCGCTCCGACTGGTAGTTCTCCTCGATGGAGCCGGCGTACTGATCCCGGAAGAGATCCTGTTCGATGTTGCCGGCGTCGAGACGCTGGCCGGCCACGTCGATGGGCCCGGCCGCCGCCAGGACGGCCCGCAGGGCGGCGACATCCACGGCCAGCACGCCCTCCACCTGCTCCCCCCGGGCCGCTTCCCACATCCTCGCGGCCTGGGCCGCGGTCACCTCGAAGCGGGGAGAGACACCGAGGTTGCGCCACTCTCGCCCCGGCGCCAGCCAGCCCCAGCGCTCGGCGATGTCCGCCTCGACCTCGACCGGCTGGCTCAGCAACAGGTCCGAGGTCGCTTCGAGTTCACTGACATCGACACTGCCGCCGGCGAAGGTGGCCACACCGGCGGTGAGGAACATCCCCGAACCGGCCCGCATCTCCGCGTTGTTGGCCACCAGCAGCAGGTACTGGGCGCCTCCGTCGAGCAGCCGGGCCAGGCCGTCGCTGGCCAGGCGGGCCCGCTCCAGCCCGGCGGTGAGCTCGTCGACGGTCTTGGCAGCATCGGCTCGGGCCCGAGCGACCGGGCCCACCAGCGCATCCGCCGGGCCCAGCTCGATCCCGTCCACCCGCTGCGCCGTCCGCTCGGCGATACCGGCCATGCCGGCCAGCAGCCGGGGGCGGTCCCGGGTGACGCGATCGTCGCCGACCAGGGCGGTCGCCTCCTCCAGCGCATCGGCGCCGGCGTCGGCCACCTCGGCGGCGGCCAGGGCGAGGGAGTCGGCCGAGCGGAACTGGCGCCCGAGCACTGGCAGCGCCCGCAGGGGCGACACCGGGAGGGAACGCAACTTTGCGCGGGCGCGCCGGGCGCTGGCCTCGGCCCCACGGAGCCTGTCCGTCTCCTGGCCCGAGAGCAGCGAAGCCGGAGTCGCCCAGGTCCGGATGGCTTCGAGCTCGTCCTCGGCCGCCGACGCCGACTTCCAGGCCTGGACCAGCAACACCGCCGTCACCGCCAGCCAGAGGGCCACCAGCGCCGCGGCCACCGGGCCGGGACGGCGCCACAGCGGCGGGGCCTGCCGGGTCGCCTCCACCGGGACCGGCGGGTCCTCGGGCTGTTCGGACGCCGCCACCGTTCCATGTTCGCATCGACCGCTGGCTATCGCTGCTCACGTCGATGGCCGGCCGGGGCCCGGGGTTCATCCTGGCGGCCGGCACGGTTTCGGGTAGAGCCGCCCGAGGGAGCACAATGGAGGCATGAGGCCGGTCAGGCGAGTCCTCTCCAAGGACCGCATCGACAACCTGGACGACTACCTCGCCCGCCGGGGCGGGGAGGGTCTGGCCGCCGCCCGCCAGGTCGAGTCCGACACCCTGATCGAGACGTTGACGGCCTCCGGGCTGCGGGGCCGGGGCGGCGCCGGGTTCCCCACCGGGATCAAGTGGCGCACCATGGTGGAGAACCGCTCGTTCCAGGTGGGGACCACGGTGGTGGTCAACAGCGCCGAGGGCGAACCGGGCACCTTCAAGGACCGCAGCATCTTGCGCCAGAACCCCTACCACGTGCTCGAGGGCGCCCTCATCGCCGCCGTTGCCGTGGGCGCCGACCGGGTCATCTTCGGCATGAAGCGCTCGTTCACCACCGAGGTGGCCCGGGTGCGCCAGGCCATGCAGGAGGCCGAGACCAGCGGCTGGGCCGGCGGCATCGCCATGGAGATCTTCGAGGGGCCCGACGAGTACCTCTACGGCGAGGAGACGGCGCTGCTGGAGGCCATCGACGGCCGCTACCCGTTCCCGCGGTTGGCTCCGCCCTACCGCCGGGGGGTGCGCAGCGCCGCCGAGCGCCACGGCGGCGCACCGGTGGGCCTGACCTCTGCCTCCCGGGTCGACATGGCCGGTCCCCTGGTGGAGCAGAAGGCCCCCCCGGCGCTGGTCGACAACGTCGAGACGCTGGCCAACATCCCCCGCATCGTCCAGCGGGGCGCCGAGTGGTTCCGCACCGTCGGCACCGAGAAGTCCCCGGGCACCATCGTGTGCACCGTTACCGGCTCGACCCGGCGCCACGGGGTGGCCGAGGTCATCATGGGCACGCCGCTGCGGGAGGTGATCGAGGCCATCGGCGGGGGGCCCCGGGAGGGCCACCAGATCAAGGCCGTCCTCCCCGGCGTGGCCAACGGGTTGGTCACGGCCGAGCACCTGGACACGCCGGTGACCTACGAGGACCTGCGCGGCGTGGGCAGCGGGCTGGGTTCGGGTGGCTTCATCGTCCTGGACGAGACCGTCGACCTGGTGGCGGTGGCCGCCGGGGTGTCGCGCTTCCTCGGCGTCGAGTCGTGCGGGCAGTGCACGCCGTGCAAGCAGGGGGGCATCAAGATCTCCAAGCTCCTCGCCGACCTGAGCCGCTCGGAGTCGGATTCCCGCTCCTTTGCCGAGCTGGAGGCGAGCGTGGCCGCCGTGGCCGACAGCGCCCGGTGCTTCCTCGCCCACCAGCACGAGGCCGTCATGACCAGCGTGCTGGCCAACTTCTCCGGCGAAGTCCGGGCCCACCTCGAGCGCTCGGCGCCCGCCCGCGAACCGTACCTCGTGGCCGAGCTGCTCGACATCGTCGACGGGGAGGCGGTGGTCGACGCCCGCTTCGCCGACAAGCAACCAGACTGGAGCTTCGACGAGGTCTTCTCAGGCAAGCTCCCGGCCGACCACCTGGGCCAGGGCCGCCACGGCGACTGGAGCTTCAAGCCCCGGGAGTGGGCGTCGCTGCCCGAGGTGGTCGAGGGCGAACGCCGCT